>JBGSQL010000072.1:0-12009 GCA_041738105.1 Rhodobacter sp.
GGATCGCCGCCCTTCGCGCCAACCGCGCGATAAAGCAGCCCTGTGTCGAGGTAGGCAAACCCGAAGCGCGCCGCCACGGCCCGCGCGAGTGTGCCCTTGCCGGCCGCAGCCGGCCCGTCGATGGCAACCGTGAAGATCATCCCTGCTCCCTTGCGCCGCAGGGTCTTGTTGCCTAACGCTGGCGCCCTGTCAAACCGGAGGGCAAGGATGGGAACCGGCGCACCGCCCCGAACCTGGGCACGACTGATCGCAGAGATGATGGTCAGCGACTACCCGACCAGCCTGGCCTTCTGGACCGGTCCGATGGGATTTACCGTGGCTTTCGAGCGTCCCGCGCAGAAACTTGCCTGCCTTGAGCACAACGACGGGGCGCAGGTGATGATCTATCAGCGTGACGGCGACTGGGAGACGGGGCCGTTCGAGCAACCCTATGGGCGGGGTGTGGTGATCCAGATTTTCGTTGCGGATGTGGCGGCGGTGCACGACCGGTTTCAATCTGCAAACCACCCGATTTTCGTTCCCCTGCGCGAGAAGTGGCGCGACTGGGGCGATCGGTTGGGTGGGCAACGCGAGTTTCTGGTGCAGGATCCCGACGGCTACCTGATCATGGTGGCAGAGCGGATCGGTGAGCGTCCCTTGGGCTGAAACCTACAACATTCGGGTCGGATGCGCGCGTGGCCGGCTGACCTCGACGCTTCGCCGGTCAGCCTTCGGACAACGTGGCGCCAAGCGCGGTCATCAGCGGCGCGAAGATTGGAAAGCTGGTGGTGATCGGCCCGGCATCATCCACCGAGACCTGCGCTTTCGCAGCCATGCCAAGGATCAGGAAGCTCATTGCGATGCGGTGATCGAGATGGGTGCGCGTGGTCGCGCCCCCCGGCACGCCCCCCGGTCCCATGCCATGCACGATCAACGAATCGGGATCTTCCTCGACACGCACGCCGCAGGCTTCAAGCCCGCGCGCCATCGCGTCGATCCGGTCGCTTTCCTTGACGCGCAGTTCCTTCACGCCACGCATCACCGTCGTGCCTTCGGCAAAGGCGGCAACCACCGACAGGATGGGATACTCGTCGATCATTGAGGGTGCTCGTTCGGGCGGAACCTCGATGCCACGCAGGGTGCTGAACCTGACCCGAAGATCGGCGACAGGCTCGCCTCCTTCTTCGCGCGGGTTCAAGAATGCGATGTCGGCGCCCATCTCGGCCAGCGTCAGATAAAGCCCGTTGCGGGTCAGGTTCTGGCTGACGCCGGGCACCAGGATGTCGGACCCCTCAACAATCAGCGCGGCGCAAACGGGAAAGGCGGCCGAGGATGGGTCGCGCGGCACCGCGACCGATTGCGGGCGCAACTCGGGCTGGCCGGTCAGGGTGATGACACTGCCCTCGGGGGTGCGTTCGACGTGCAGATCGGCGCCGAAACCCGCCAGCATCCGTTCGGAATGATCGCGCGTTGCCTCGCGCTCGATCACCACGGTCTGGCCGGGTGCATTCAACCCGGCGAGCAGGATCGCGGATTTCACCTGCGCCGACGCGACCGGGGTGGCGTAGCGGATCGGCACCGGATTGGCCGCACCGACAACGGTCATCGGCAGCCGCCCACCGGATCGACCGTAGGCCCGTGCGCCGAACAGCGACAGCGGATCCGTTACCCGGCCCATCGGGCGCTTGCGCAAGGACGCATCGCCGGTGAATGTCGCGGTCATCGCAGTGGTGGCCATGCAGCCCATGATCAGCCGTACGCCCGTGCCGGAATTGCCGCAGTCGATCACGTCCGCAGGCTCGCTGAAACCGCCGACGCCGACGCCATGCACGCTCCAGGATCCCGCGCCGGTGCGCGTCACTTCGGCCCCGAAGGCGCACATCGCCCGGGCGGTGTCCAACACATCCTGACCTTCCAGCAGGCCGGTGATCCGGGTCTCGCCCACCGCCATCGCCCCGAAGATCAGCGCCCGGTGGCTGATCGACTTGTCGCCCGGCACCTCGGCCGTGCCGCGCAGCGGGCCGGACCTTTGGGCGGTCATGGGGTGGGTTGTGCCGTGGCCGGACATGGAAACCTCGTCAATCTGCGGATCGCAGGCTTAGCGAAACGCGCCAGCCCGGTCCAGCCTCATTCCGGCGCCCTGCGAAACGTGACGTAGTACGGCTTGCGGCCCTCGCGCAGGGCCTTCTGTTCATACCGCGTGGACACCCAGTCGTCCCACGGCCGCGATCCCTGATCGACCAGCAGGAACCCGGCCTGCGGCACCTCCTCAAGCGTCTGGCGCACATAATCGGGAATGTCGGTGGCCACCCTGAATTCCGCACCGGGTTGCAAGACCCTGGCGAGGGGCAGCAGATGGTCCTGAGTGACAAAGCGTCGGCGGTGGTGGCGGCGCTTTGGCCAGGGATCGGGGTAGTTCAGGAAGGCCTTCGCGATCGAGGCAGGTGGCAGCACATCGAACAGGTCGCGCACGTCGCCGGGATGGATGGCAAGGTTGGATACCCCTGCCGCGCGGATACGGCCAAGCAGCATCGCCACGCCGTTGATGAATGGCTCGCAGCCGATCAGGCCGATGCCGGGATAGCGCGCGGCCATATGCACCATATGCTCGCCGCCACCAAAGCCGATTTCCAGCCAGATCGGTCGGTCATCGCCGAATATGGCGGGCAGATCGAGCGGCAGGCGCTCGGGGTTCTCGGCCGTCGTGATGCCGCGTGGCCGCAACGTTTCAAGGTCTTCGGACAGGTAGGTCTTCTGGTTCGGGCGCAGCGTCTTGCCAAACCGGCGCCCATAGAAGTTGCGCCATTCGGGGGGGTGGTCGGCATCGTTCGGATCTGTCATTGAGAACCCCGTTCAGGATCGGGGCGGCGTAGCGGGCTGCCCGCAGGGCGTCAAGGCCGGGGTCGGCGCACTCCTTCATCCGTCCTGTCCGCGGCAGCGCCGGGCAAGGGGGCTCGATGCCCCCGCGCCCGGCCCGCTCGCAGTGGTCAGATGGCCTGCTTCAGCGCCTCGACCAGGTCCGTGCGTTCCCAGCTGAACCCGCCGTCAGCGTCGGGGGTCCGGCCAAAGTGGCCATAGGCCGAGGTACGGGCATAGATCGGGCGGTTCAGCCCCAGGTGGGTGCGGATGCCGCGCGGGGTCAGATCCATCACCTGACCCACTACGTCTTCGATCCGCTCCTCGGGCACCTTGCCGGTGCCGTGGGTATCGACATAGATCGACAGCGGCTTGGCCACGCCTATGGCATAGCTGACCTGCAAGGTGCAGCGATCTGCCAGGCCCGCAGCCACCACGTTCTTGGCCAGATAGCGCGCGGCATAGGCTGCCGAGCGATCGACCTTTGTGGGATCCTTGCCGGAAAATGCACCGCCGCCATGGGGCGCCGCACCACCGTAGGTATCCACGATGATCTTGCGGCCAGTCAGACCGGCATCGCCATCCGGCCCACCGATCACGAAGGTGCCGGTCGGATTGACGTGCCATTCGGTCTTTTCGGTCAGCCAGCTTGCGGGCAGAACCTCGCGGATATAGGGCTCGACGATCTGGCGGATATCGGCCGAGGTCTGGCTTTCAAAGGCGTGCTGGGTGGACAGGACGATCGAGGTTACCTCGACCGGCTTGCCACCTTCGTAGCGCACCGAAAGCTGCGACTTGGCATCGGGGCGCAGCGTGGGTTCCTGCCCTGCCCGGCGCGCCTCGGCCAGACGACGCAGGATCGCGTGGGCATAGAGAATCGGTGCCGGCATCAGTTCGGGCGTCTCGTTCACCGCATAGCCGAACATGATGCCCTGATCGCCTGCGCCGTCCCGGTCCACGCCCTGCGCGATATGCGCGGATTGCTCATGCAGGAAATTCAGCACATGGCAGGTATTCCAATGGAACTTTTCCTGCTCGTAACCGATGTCGTGGATGCAGTCGCGGGCGATCTGGCCAATCCGGCCCATGTAGTCCTTGAGCCGTTCCTGGTTTGATAGCCCCACCTCACCGCCGATCACGACCATGCCCGACGTCGCGAAGGTCTCGCAGGCGACGCGGGCATTCGGTTCTTCGGTCAGGAAGGCATCGAGGATCGAATCCGAGATCCGGTCGCACAGTTTGTCGGGATGGCCCTCCGAGACGGACTCGGAAGTGAAGACGTAATTCTGCCGTGGCATGAGGTCTGCTCCGTTGAAAAAACCCGTCACGCCAGGAAGCCGTTGTGACGGTTGCATTTAGCGCCTATCCCTGCGCGCGGGCGCGGTCAAGAGGCGTCGCGGCGCGCCAGCAGGATCAGCCCCGCCGTGCCCAGCGCAAGCAACAGCAGCACCGGGCCTTCGCCCCAGCGGGCATAGGGTGTCGGGGCAAGCGCTCCAGGCAGCGCCGTGTCGAGGACGGCGTGGGTACCCAAAGGGATCGTGGCACGCAGCCGGCCCTTGGCGTCGATCACGCCGGACACGCCGGTATTGGCCACGCGCACCAGCGGCAGTCCTTGTTCGATCGCCCTTAGCCGTGCCTGCGCAAGGTGCTGATAAGGGCCGGTCAGCGTACCAAACCAGGCGTCGTTGGTAATCTGCAAGATCCAGTCGGCCCGGCCGGGGGCGCGGCGCAGATCCTGGGGAAAGACCGCCTCGTAGCAGATCAGCGGCAACACCCGACCGATCGCCTGACCAAGATCCAGGATCGCCGGTCCGGCGCCGGGGGAATAGCCATTGCCCTGCTGTGCGGCAAAGGCCGCAAGACCAAAGGCGCCATAGGCGAGGTCACCCGCAGGGACATACTCGCCAAAGGGCACAAGATGGTGCTTGTCATAGGTGGCAACGATCCGCGCGTCAGGGCCAAGGGCGACCAGACTGTTGAAAAACCGGATCCCTTCTTCGCGCTGCACGCCGAAGATCACGCTTGCCCCCTGGGCGGCGGTTGCGATCACCTCGGTCAGTTCTGGATTGCGATCCAGCAGGTAGGGGACAGCGGTTTCGGGCCAGATCACTAGATCGGGGCGCGGCGCGGCGGCGGTGTCGGTCAGCAGGCGCCGGAAATAGAGCCGCGCCATCTCGGGATCCCATTTCAGCTGCTGTTCCGCGTTGGGCTGGACAAGACGCAGGGCCAGCGCGCGATCGGCGGGATCGGGCAGCGCGAGACGCCACAGGCCAAAGCCCGCCATCGCCGCCAGCACCGCCGCTGAGGCGACGATCCCCCTGCCCCGAAACGCAACAGGCAGCGCGGCCACAAGCAACGTCAGCAAGGTCAGGCCATTCGGCCCGATTAGGGCGGCGATTTGCGCGGGGGCTGTGCCGATCCAGACATGGCCGATCAGCGCCCAGGGAAAACCGCTCAGCACATGGCCGCGGGCAAGTTCGGCCGCGGCCAATCCCAGCGCAAACGCCAGCGGTCGCGCGGGGCCGTGAGCCCGCGCGGCAAGTGCTGCGGCCCCGGCCCAGAACAGCGCAAGCCCAAAGGCCATCAGCACCACGGCAAAGGGCGCCATCCAGGCGTAGCGTTCCGGGTCGATCAGAAATGGCTCGATAATCCAGCTGAGCGCGAGGGCGAAGTGGCCCGCGCCGCCGAAAAGGCCCAGCCACGACGCCTCGCGCACACCGCTGGCCCGGCTGACAAGTGCAATCAGCGCGGCCAGCGCCGGAAGCGCCAGCCACCAGAAGCCCAGCGGCACCTGCCCCGTTGCGATGACTGCGCCAAGGCCAAAGGCCGCACCTGTTTCGACCCGCCCCGGCCAGCCCCAATTCACGTGGTTCAGTCCTTGGGTGCAGGCAGCGGGGTGGGCGCTGGCAGTGCAGCAGGTGCGGGGGCAAGAACCGGGGCTGGCGCCGTTCCCGGCATCCGCAGACGCACACGCTTTATCCGGCGGGGATCTGCATCGACGATCTCGAAAATGGCGCCGCTTTCGTGCGGCACCAGCTCGCCCCGCGCCGGCACCCGACCGGTGCGCAAGAACACCAGGCCGCCGAGCGTGTCGATCTCTTCGTCATCCTCGTCTGTGCGCAACCGCATCCCGATCGCTGCCTCGAAGTCCTCGAGCGGGGTCCGCGCCTGGGCCAGATAGACGCCCGACTTTTCCATCAGCCACAGCTTGCCCTCGGCCTCGTCATGTTCATCCTCGATCTCGCCAATGACGGTTTCGATCAGGTCCTCAATCGTCACAAGGCCATCGACGCCACCGTATTCGTCGATCACCAGCGCCATGTGGACGCGTTCTTTCTGCATCTTCTGCAACAACACGCCGACCGGCATTGATGGCGGCGCGTAAAGGATCGGGCGCAGCAGCTTCTTCAGCGAGAACCTTCCGTTTGCACCGTTGAAGCCATAGTTCAGCGCAAAATCCTTCAGCAGCACCAGACCCAGCGGCTTGTCGAGCGTTTCGGTGTAAACCGGCAAGCGCGAATAGCCGTGCTCCTTGAACACCGCAACCAGGTCATCGCGGCCGATGTCAACGGGGACGGCCATGATCTCGACCTTGGGGATCGCCACATCGTCGACGCGCAGGCGGCGCAGGTTGCCGATGCCGGGCAGGCTGCCCACTGCAGGCGCACGGACCAGGGCACCCGAGGAAGACGGATGTTGGGCATTTTCCGCCGATGTGCCACGAACATGGAAAATTCGGCTGAGGAAGCCGCGGTGACGTCTCTCTGTCGGGTCGATATCCGCGGCT
Source organism: Rhodobacter sp. (assembly GCA_041738105.1). Classification (GTDB taxonomy): domain Bacteria; phylum Pseudomonadota; class Alphaproteobacteria; order Rhodobacterales; family Rhodobacteraceae; genus Aliitabrizicola. Next base: position 6,623 of record JBGSQL010000072.1, read on the forward strand.
TGCGCGGGATCTGACCCGTTGATGCTACTGCCCATGTGTCCTTTCCTGGATGGTGGCATCGCGCAGCCCGGATGCCGTTCGTAAACGAGAAGTCGTCAATATGGGTTCGAGACCCCCAATCTGGCAAGAACCTGCACTTCGGTGCCTTCCATCAGGATGGCGTCGGCCTCGATTTCGTGGTCGTAGCCCAGCAGATGCAGCACGGCATGCACCAGCAGATGCGTGACGTGATCCGCAATCGGCTTGCCTTGTTGCAGCGCCTCGCGCAGGCAAGTGTCATAGGCGATGGCGATGTCGCCCAGTTCCTCGGGCGCCTCTGGATCGCCTGCTTCAGGGGGATCGGGCACGTCACCCGGCGCGGGGGGGGCGCGGTCTTGCGACGGCCAGGACAGCACGTTGGTGGCTTGGGCCTTGGACCGGAACGATCCGTTCAGCGCAGCGATGCGGGCGTCGTCGCACCCCATTACGACAATCTGGAACCCGTCGGGCGCCATCCCGAGCGAGGCGAGCGTTGCCTGTGCGGCCCGCTCAGCCAAAGGTGGAAGGTCAAGCGCCTCCCACCTCGGGTCTTCGATTACAGTGTCAACCAGCGGCTCCATCGTCGCGCTCATACGCTTCGATGATGCGCGCAACAAGCGGATGGCGCACCACGTCTTGCGAGGTGAAGTAGTTGAAGCTGACGCCCTTGACGCCCTTCAGCAGACGTTCCGCATCGGCCAGCCCCGAAGCCGTGCCGCGCGGCAGGTCAATCTGGGTGCGGTCGCCGGTAATCACCATGCGGCTGCCCTCGCCCAGGCGAGTGAGGAACATCTTCATCTGCATGGTCGTCGCGTTCTGCGCCTCGTCCAGCACGACAAAGGCGTTCGACAGCGTGCGCCCACGCATGAAGGCCAGGGGAGCAATCTCGATCCGCTTGTCCTCGATCAGCTTCTGCACCTGCTTTTGCGGCAGGAAATCGTTCAACGCGTCGTAGAGCGGCTGCATATAGGGATCGACCTTGTCCTTCATGTCGCCCGGCAGAAAACCCAGCCGTTCCCCCGCCTCGACGGCAGGCCGTGCCAGGATGATCTTGTCGACATGCCCGCCGATCAGCATCGTCACGCCAACCGCAACGGCGAGATAGGTCTTGCCGGTGCCGGCCGGACCGATGCCGAACGCCAGTTCGTGATCGAACAGATGAGCTACATAGGCCTTCTGCGCTTCGGTGCGTGGTTCCACCGACTTGCGCCGGGTGCGGAGTTCGTACCTGGCGCCGGTAAACATCTCGATCTGTTCATCCTGGCGGCCAAGATCCCGCATCGGGCGGCCCATTCGCAGGCTTGCGTCAATGTCACCCGCTACCACAGCCTTGCCCGATTCAAGCCGCGCATAAAGCGAGCGGAGCACCGCCGCCGCCTGTTCACGCGCGTTCTTGTCGCCAATAATGGCCAGGCGGTTGCCCCGCCGCAGCACGTGAACGCCGGTCTGGTGTTCGATCTGGGCCAGGTTGCGGTCGAATTCACCGCAGAGGTCGATCAGCAATCGATTGTCGGGAAATTCCAGAAGCGTTTCAACAACATCTTCCGAACGGGACGGGGGGGTCAGCGCGCTGATGCCCAAGGATGGCTCCTTCTCATGGGGCTGCGGGGGGTCGGTGCCTTCTTTCCGTGCAGTTATACTACGAAGTGTGGGGCCGAGTGGTTCCCATGGCAAGAACTATGGCTGCGCAATATGACAGTTCGGCGGCAGGTGGCGCGAAAAGCGGCAGAACTTTCACGCGACGCGGCGCGCCCCGCCCCGTCAATTCGGCAGGATGTCGGGGAATTGCGTCGCCCGCGGCTCGCCATAGACATAGCCCGGCACGCCCTTGCAGACCGGCAGGCCCGAGACGGGATCGCGGCGGCGCGTGGAATATCCCTCGGCCCCGTCGTCGATCAACCAGGCCTGACATCCGTCGGGATCGACCGCGATCGAGGCTTGGCGTTGCGACAGCGGCTTGCGGTCGATCGTTCCGGTATCCTTGCCCTGCGCGAGCAGGGGCGGCGTGCCGGTGGTACCCTCGGGCACAACGGTGGGGGCACAGGCGGCAAGTGCCGCTGCGACGATCAGGGCGAGCGGAAGGCGCGCGTTCATTTCTGCCACCTGTAGCAGATCACTTCGACCCGCCGGTTCTTCTGCATCCCCGCCGCGCTTGAATTGCTGGCGATGGGTTGCGCCTCGCCAAATCCGATCTCGCGCTCGACCACCACGCCGTTGGCCCGAGCCACTTTCGCCACTGCCGCCGCCCGACGTTCGGACAGGCGCTGGTTGTAGCCCGCCGAAGCGCGACTGTCGGTATGACCGTAGATCGCCACCCCAAAAGCGTCGATGGAGTTGAAAAACCCGGCGAGCCGCTTGCGACCATCGGCGGTCAGCGCTGCGCTGTCCGTGGCAAACAGGGTGTCGGTGTTCTCGACAAGGCAGGTATTCTGGCGCAGGCAGACGGGCTTTCCGGTCTTCGGGTTCACCCGCTCGACCATATAGCCTTCAAGCCCGCCATCGGCCCACCAGTGCATGCACCCGTCGGGGTCAACCCAGATTCCCCAGTCGATCCGGGCCGTGGGCAGGGGCGGGTCGGATTGCGCGGCGGCCGCTGGCCCCCCCGCAATCCCGACGGCCAGTAATGCGACCGCACACCCGCTCCTAGCCCTGGAAAAAACCTTTCCCACCACAAACCGCTCCTGAAAACCGCCGTTCAAATCGCCCCCGTCAAAGAAGCGCAAACCCCCCGAAGAGAGTCCAGAAGTTAACCAGATTTAAACACAAATTTGCCGCATTCTGTTCATCGACAGTAGGCAAAGCGGATGCCAGGCAAGTATTGCGCCGATACCGGAAACAGACGCTCAGCCGCGCAGCGGAATTGCGGCCAACGAGTTCGGCGCGCTGCCCGTGATTCGGACGCGGACCAACTCTCCCGCCTTGCCCGCAGGGTCGCTGACATGCACCGCATGAAGGTGATCGGACTTGCCCACCATCTGCCCCGGCAACCGCCCGGCCTTTTCGTAAAGTACGCCCACCTCGCGCCCGATCATCGCCACTTGCGCTGCGCGCTGCTGTTCGGTGATCAGCGCCTGCAACGCCTGAAGCCGTGCATCCGCGACCTCGGCGGCGACGCCTGGCTTCTCGGCGGCAGGCGTGCCGGGCCTTGCAGAGTACTTGAAGCTGAAAGCCGAACCGAAGCCCACGGCACGGATCAGGTCCATCGTCGCCTCGAAATCGGCATCCGTCTCGCCGGGGAAGCCGACGATGAAATCCGACGACAGCAGGATATCGGGCCGGGCCGCGCGGATGCGCTCGATCAGCCGCAGGTAATGCGCGGCCGTATGCTTGCGGTTCATCGCCTTCAGGATGCGGTCCGACCCGGACTGCACGGGCAGGTGCAGGTAGGGCATCAGCTTGGCCTCGTCGCCATGCGCGGCGATCAGGTCGTCTTCCATGTCATTGGGGTGCGACGTGGTGTAGCGCAGCCGGTCCAGCCCTTCGATCCGCGCCATCTCGCGTAACAGCCGCGCAAGCGTCCAGCCCCCGGCGAGATAGGCATTCACGTTCTGGCCGAGCAGCGTGACCTCGCGCACCCCGCGCGCCACCAGATCGCGCGCCTCGGCCATCAGGCGTTCGGGCGGGCGGCTGACCTCGGCCCCGCGCGTGTAGGGCACCACGCAGAAGGCGCAGAATTTGTCGCACCCCTCCTGCACTGTCAGGAACGCCGTCGGCCCCATCTTCGCCTTGCGCGAAGGCAAGTGGTCGAACTTGTCCTCGGCGGGGAAATCGGTGTCAATCGCCCGCGCCCCCTGCCTCACCGCCTGCATCATCGCGGGCAGCCGGTGATAGCTCTGCGGCCCCACCACCAGATCGACCAGCGGCGCGCGCCGCAGGATCTCGTCGCCCTCGGCCTGCGCCACGCAACCTGCGACGCCGATCTTCAGGTCGGGGTTCGCCTGCTTCAGCGGGCGCAATCGGCCCAGGTCGGAATAGACCTTTTCCGCCGCCTTCTCGCGGATGTGGCAGGTGTTCAGCAGCACCATGTCGGCATCTTCGGCGCGGTCAGTCGTCACATAACCCTCGGCACCCAGCGTTTCCGCCATGCGCTCGCTGTCATAGACGTTCATCTGGCAGCCGTAGGTCTTGATGAAGAGCTTCTTCGGTTCCGACATGCGCCGCGCCCTCGGGTGATCCTGAAGCGTGGTCTCTACAGCGCATGGCCTCGCGTCGCAACGCTTGCAATGGACGAAGGCATGGCCGAGTCTGTACGCGTCACGAACGCGGGGACGGAATGCACTACGGCTCGCTCGACGCCTTTCTGACCGAAGGCCAGCCTGCATTGGCGAAGGGCCCCGTCGCGATCATCCTTGCCGAAGACGCGGTCGAGGTCGAGACGACGCTGCGCCATCATCTGGCCGCAGGTTTCGCCGAAGTGCTGTTGCTCGCCCATCCCGGACTTCCTGCCGCGCCCGACGTGGTGGGCGCGGTCCACCGCATCGACCATGACGTTTATGCCGAGAACGCGCTGGTCGATGCCGTGAACCTGCTGCAATCGGCCGCGCCGGGGCTTTGGTTCTACTACAGCTACAACGCCGAATACCTGTTCCACCCGTTCGGCGAGACGCGCAACATCCGCGAACTGATCGCCTTTCATGCCGAAGAACGGCGCGACGCGGTCCTGAGCTATGTGATCGACCTCTACGCATCCGATCTTGACCGCTTTCCCCATGCCGTCTCGCTGGAAGACGCGCATCTGGACCGTTCGGGCTACTATGCGCTGGCCCGCAAGGACTCCGCGAACCACAACCATCCGAAGGAACGGCAGCTCGACTTCTTCGGCGGCCTGCGCTGGCGGTTCGAGGAACACGTCCCCCCCGCCCGCCGCCGGATCGACCGCATCGCGCTGTTCAAGGCGAAGCCCGGGCTGACGCTGCGACCGGATTTCACCTTCGACGACCCCGAATACAACACCTACGCCTGTGCCTGGCACCACAACATCACGACTGCGGTCTGTTCGTTCCGCACGGCAAAGGCGCTGCGGACCAACCCCGGGTCCATGTATGATATCCGCAGCTTTCGCTGGCACAATTCCGTTCCCTTCGACTGGCACTCGCAACAGTTGATGGACCTTGGTCTGATGGAGCCGGGTCAATGGTTCTGACGCGCCGCTGACGCTCCGTCACGATCCCGTTATCCCTTGGCAAAAAAGAAAACTTCTGCAGCGCCGCTGCGTATCCCCCGGCATGAAACGAGAGTGCCAGAGGATTTGCCAATGACCGTCCGTCCCTTCGCCGCCCGCCTGCTTCCCGCCTGGGTGGTGCCGCAACCGTCAGTGATGGCCCGCCTGATCGACCGGATCGAGGCCGCACGCGACCGCGCCCGCCGGC
>JBGSQL010000100.1:0-11104 GCA_041738105.1 Rhodobacter sp.
CGTCGCGCGACCGGCCTCGACCACGATGCGCAGCGCCTGCGCGCCGGTCAGCACGGTCAGGTTCGGGCGGTTCCCGGCGGGCGCAAGATAGGCGGTGGCGGTTGAAGATCGGCGCAGATCGCGTTGGGTCAGCTGGTAAAATCCCGCGCCCGCCTGCCGTGCACCGTTGAAATCGGGGTTGTAGGGCATCCCGTATTCCTGTGCCGCGCGCAGAAACGCCTCGCAGATCGGCAGGGTGGCGCGCGGCATCGAGACGCCAAGCGGCCCCTGATCGCCGTGGTAGGTGTCGCGGAAGCGCTCGTTGCCCTCGGCGCGCCGGAAGTAGGGCAGCACGTCGCGGTAGGCCCAGCCCTCGCAGCCGGCCTGCTCGGCCCAGGCATCATAGTCGCAGGCGTTTCCACGGGTGTAGATCTGGGCGTTGATGCTGGATCCGCCGCCGATCACCTTGGCCTGTGTATACCACAAGGTGCGCCCTTGCATCTGGCGCTGCGGAACGGTGGACCAACCCCAGCTGGCGATGCCGCGGGTCATCCGCGCAAATCCGGCGGGCCAGTGGAACAGCACGCTGCGGTCGCGCCCTCCCGCCTCGAGCAACAGCACCCGCACGGACGGATCTTCGGACAGCCGCGCGGCCAGCACACAGCCCGACGAACCGCCGCCGGTCACGATATAGTCGAAGCCCGGCATCGGCCCCCCGTTTGTAACCCTATGGTTACTTGCAGGGTCGCGAGTTCAGCCCCGCTGTCAAGACCCGTCGAGACCATGGATCCGACGCGCGGACTTGCGTTTGGCCTGTGAACAGTCACCTTGGACCAAGACAAAGGGGAGACGTGGGATGCGCATTGCTGTCGTGACGGGGGCTGCGGGCGGGATGGGGCGGGCGATTGTCGCGCGCCTGCTGGCGGATGGGCTGACCGTTGTGGGAATTGACATCGACCAGGCGGCCCTGACCGAAATGCGCGCCGGCCACGGCGAGAGATTTGTGCCGAGGATGGTCGATCTGACCGATGCCGACGCGATAAAAACCACCTTTCGCGAAATCGGGGCCGGCTTTGGCGGCCTCGACGCGCTGGTGAACAATGCCGGCACCTGTTTCATGTCGGACTTCCCCGAGATCCCGGTAGAGGAGTTCGAGCGTCAGATGGCGATCAACTTCGGTTCGGCGTTTCACTGCTGCCAGGCTGCGGTGGCGCTGATGCTGGGGCGCGAAGGGGTGAAGAAGATCGTCAACATCTCGTCGAACGGGGCCTACAATTTCGACGTGTTCGATCCGCCGCACTATCGCGCAAGCAAAGCGGCGATGGATACGCTGACCAAGGATCTGGCCCGGCGCTATGCGCGCGAGAAGATCGCGGTCAACTCGATCGCGCCGGCCATGACGGAAACGCCGCTGTTCGGGGTGCTGACGCCGGAGGTGCTGGACCGGGCCATCGCCGCGATGCCGCACGGGCGCGCGATGCAGCCGGCAGAGATTGCGGCCTGGGTGGGGTTCCTGATCTCGCCCGCCGGGGATGTATCAAGCGGCAACGTGATCATCCTGAACCAGGGTCGGGATGTGCGCTAGTGGTCGCCACCTGACACAGGATGCCGAGGGCCGCCTGAGGGCCCATCGCGGTCATGCGCGCGGCCCTAATCGAGATCCTTCTGCATCTTGAAGCGCGTCAGGAGCACGCCTTTCCGTTCCACACGCTCCTCTTCCAGGACAAGCCATCCGTTCTTCAGGAAGAAGGGGCGTGCAATCAAACTGGCCTCGGTCGTAAGCCGCGTCGCGCCGTTGTCTTTGGCCCACCGTTCCACCGAGCTTAGGAGTGCCGTGCCCACACCTCGCTTGGTGGCAGATGGCAGGACGTATGCGAGCTCGACGTAGCCTGTCAGATCAATGGTGATGACGCCTACCGGTTCGCCGTCAACTTCCGCAACAAAGCCGGAAAGCGCCGCAACCCGTGCCTTCCAGCGTTCGAGATCAATCGTTTCCCCACCCCATGCGAGCCGCTGCACATGGTTGTAGGCACTTCTGGCGCCTTCGTGGACGGCACAAAAGAAGATGCGACCAACAGCACGATAGTCGTCCGCAGCCAGGGGCCTGATGTCTACATGCATGCTCATGTTGCCCTCGCTGACCGGAGTTTAATCATGGGGGAGGTTTCAAGCAACGGCCGCAATGTCCCGCAAAGCTGCCCCTCGCCGCTTTGCCGCGCAGACGAAACTGCGCAGATGCGATAGAGGGGCGCGGGAGCCATCTGTCAGGCGGCGAGCGCTAGGTGTAGGCGAGCGGGGCCTTGCGCAAGACGGGCCATTGGTCGGGCGAGTGGCCATAGATCACGAAGGCGTCGCGGTCCCGCGCCAATTCCATGAGGCGCGCGGCACTGGCGATGGCGGCGGCGGGATCGTGGGCGGTATCGAACTGCTCGTCGATTTCGGCCGGACGCGAGATGGCATCGCCGGTCAGCAGGACCGGGCCGGTCTTTGGCAGGTCGAGCATCAGCGCCAACTGCCCCGGCACATGCCCGGGCACCAGCAGGACCTGCAAGTTGGGGCCAAGCTGCACATCGCCGGTGATCGTCAGGTAGGTGCGGTCGGGCCAGGTCATCGGGCGCACCTTGCCGAAGTAAAGCGGGCGCGGCGCGGCGCGGTCGGCGGCGGCAATCAGGATGGGGGCTTGCGGAAAGTCCGCAATGCCGCCCACATGGTCGATATGGGAATGGGTCAGGATCAGCAGGTCGATAGTGTCGGGGGTAACGCCGGCAAGGGCAAGTTGATGCGCCGGCAGGTTTTCCTCGGTCAGGTTCAGAACCTCGCCAAAGCTGCCCAAGCCGTCTGCGGCACTGGCCCCGGCAGCATCGACCGCATAGGCTGCGGGAAAGCCGGTATCGACAAGGATCGTCTCGTCCCGGTCGGTGCGGATCAGGAATCCGACAAGACCGATGATGCGGCCATTGGCGTAGACCTTGAACAAGCCGTAGTCGAGAACGGTCAGGCTGACCGGCTGCCCCTTGATGAACCCCTCTGCCTGCACAGGCCCCCCCTTGTTTCCATGATCAGGGATCTGCTGTCTTGAAAGTGCAAATCCATACCCTTTTTCAATATCTGCTGGACACGGGCGACGCGCAACCCGAAGCGTTCGTCGGTCTGTCACTGTCCGAGCCGCCCCGGCTTGGCGAGTTTCTGGCGGATCTCGATCCCGATCTGAGCCTGGATTGGAACGGCCAGTCGTTCCTTGGCCTTCCGACGCTGCGCGAGGCCGTGCTGCGGCAGGCGGGGTTGGACGGTATCTGCACCCTGGACGATGTGCTGATCACGGCAGGCGCGGCCGAGGCGAATTACCTGGCGATCCGCCAACTGGTGCAGGCGGGGGACGAGATTGTAACCGAGACGCCGGGCTGGCCGCAGGTGGCCGTGCTGGCCAAGGCGATCGGCGCACGCGTGACCGAGGTGCGGCGCAACGAAAGCGACGGCTGGCGCTTGCCGCTGGATGCATTGGCCGCAGCGGTGACAGACCGGACGCGCCTGATCTTCCTGAGCAATCCGAACAACCCGACGGGCCGGCTGCTGACCGGCGATGAACTGGCCCGGATCGTGCAGATTGCGGACCGCGTCGGGGCGTGGCTGCTGGTGGATGAGGTTTATGCCGGGCTGGAATGGGTCGGCCCGCGTGCCCCCAGCATCGCGGGGCTGTATCCACGCGGCATCACGACGGGGAGCGTGTCGAAAGCGCTGGGATTGCAGGGGCTGCGCACCGGCTGGATGATCTGCCGTGATCCGGGGCTGATCCTGGATGCCGTGATCCTGCGCGAAAACGCGAGCGAGATCATGAACATCCTGGGCGAAGTTGTGGCCGGGATCGCGTTGCGCCCCGAGCGGCTGGCGCGCGCCCTGGACAAGGCGCGACGTGAGGGGCGCGCCAATCTGGAACGGCTGGACGCCTTTGTGGCCGAGACACCGCAGCTTGGCTGGGTGCACCCCGAGGCGGGGTTGATCGGCCTTGCCCGTCTGGCGGACGGGATCGAGGCCGGCGCGTTTGCCCGCCGCCTGCTGGCGGACCCGTATCGCACCTTCGTTCTGCCCGGTACGGCCTATGGGCACCCGGCGCATATCCGTCTGGGCGTGGGCGGCGGTGCGGCCGTCAATCTGGACGACGGTCTTGCGCGGATGTCTCGGCTGCTGGCGAACTGGTCGTGAGGGCCGGTTATTGCAGCGTCAGGGCTGGGGTGCGGGCGGCCGCGCTGCCCCCGAAGAAGGCGCCATCATCCAGCACCTGCTGCACGGTGAACCGGATCACCGATTGCTGGTCGGCCGTGTAGGCATAGACCATGGCCAGATCGCACAGCTGGTTGATCCGGCGCGGGATGCCTGCGGTCGCTTCATGGATCAAGTCGGTTGCGGCTTCGCTGAACACGTTGGTCTTGACACCCGCGACCCGCAGGCGGTGCGCGATGTAGGCGCGCACGGTCGCCTTGTCCATCGCTTCGAGGTGGAAGGTTGCGACGACGCGTTGGGCGAACTGGTGCAGATCGGCGCGGCGCACCGTCTCGCGCAGCTCTGGCTGGCCCACGAGCACAAGTTGCAGCAACTCGTCCTTGCCCGAGTTGATGTTGGTCAGCATACGCAGCTCTTCAAGGGCTTCGCGGCTGAGGTTCTGCGCCTCGTCGAAGATCAGCACGACCCGCTGGCCACGCGCGTATTCCGCGATGAGATACTCCTGGAAGGCCGCGACGAGACCCGGATAGGTCGCGTCTGTCGGCGCGGGCTGACCCAGCGACAGCATGACCCAGCGCAGCATTTCGTGCGGCGCGCCGTAGGTGTTCGAGATCAGCCCCACCCGGGCGCCCTCGCCGATGGTGCGCAGAAGCTGCTGGACGAGCGTGGTCTTGCCGGCACCGATCTCGCCCGTAATGACGGTGATCGGGGCGCGGGTCAGAACACCGTATTCCAGCATTGCAAAGGCGTGCTGATGCGCGGTGGACCAGAACAGGAAATCCGGATCGGGAACCAGCGTGAAGGGACGCGCGGTCAACCCGAAATGGCCGGTATAGATGTCGAAGGCGGTGACGCGCGGCTTGCGGTCGGTCAGGCCGGCCGTTCCCCGCACGAGGCGCGGGTTGGTCATCGCGGTGCCGATCCGGTCGAGACCGTTCTGCACCCCGGCCGGTTCCGGCCGCTTCAGGTGGATGCGCTGCGCGCTGCCGAGATAGAGCACATCGGCCTCGGGCCTTGCCCGCTGCTCGGAAAGCTGGCGGATGCTGCGAAACGCCCAGTTGTGCGAGCGGTTGAAACTGGGTGCGATCCGTGCGCGATCGCGCGCGAAGGTGACGCTGGCGCTGGCGCTGGCAGGCCAGACAGGTGTTCCGAGATGCACCGGAATGGCATCGACCTTGGTGTAGATCGCGTGTTCAGTCATTGCTTCGAGCCCTCCGGAAACGGCGGGCCGCGCGTGGGGCGGGCCCGCAGAGATCAGCGCCTCAAATCGGCCACCGTTTACCCGTTCTGCCGCCTGGCCCAATCGTCATAGCTCTCGCGACGCCGGTCGCGCAGGGCGGGGGGCACGGATCAACGGGAAAAAGGCAACCGGTTCTCGACTACAAGGAGAGTAAGCCAGCCGTTCACGGCAAGCGCGCGGCACATCTGTGACCGTTCTCTGACCGATTTACGGCGATCCTGTGGCCGCAAATCCACATTCTCAGGCGGTATGGGCGGCGCGCGCGCCACCACCGATCAGCATCGCGGCATCGGCGAGCGGGATCATCGGCGGGGCGCTGGAGGCCACCGCGAGGTAACGCGGTTCCCAGACGGGATCATATTTGGTCTTGAAGGCGCGCAGCGCGGCGAAGTTCGAGAAATGGCCACCGTGGCGGAACATGGCCGCGCCAAAGCGGTTCCAGAGCCGGCCCGCCTTGCGCGCCTCCAGCCCCGAAAGCGGCGCCATGCCCAGCGAGAACCGCCGCACCCCTTGTGCCTTGAGGCGCAGCATCACTTCGGCAAACAGAAAGTCCATCAGGGCCGGAGGGGTCGCCTCGGTATGGCGTATCAGGTCAATTGTCGCCTCGCGCGCAGGGTCGATCTGCATCAGGTTCGCGAAGGCGATCAGGCGACCATTCTGGCGCACAAGCACCAGCGGCCAGCGCGCCAGCCAGTCGGCGTCGAAATGGCCGACCGCGAACCGCTTCTCTCGGGCCTGACGCGCGGCGAGCCAGGCGTCCGAGATCGCGGCCAGGCTGGTGATCAGCGCGGGATCATGCGGCGGCTGCGAGATGACAAGGTCAAGCCCGTCGCGCTGGGCACGGGCATGGGCCGCGCGCAGCAGGTCGCGCCCCGGACCTTCGAGGCTGAAGCGCGCAAGATCGACGATCCCCCGCTCGCCGATCTTGTGCAGGCTGAAGCCGAGGTCGAGCATCAGCGGCAGGTCGCCTTCGGCCACATCATAGAACACAGGTCGGGCCCCGGCGCGGCGGGCGGCATCGACGAAGGCCCAGCCGAGTTCGGCCGCGACATCGCGCGGGCCGACCGGACCGCCAAGCGCGATCCACGATCGCCCCTGAACGCCAAACATGACAAAGCCGCGCCCGTCATCCGAGAACATCAGCGTCTTGTCCCCCGTCAGCGCGAAGGCCGCTTCCGGATCGTCCAGCGTGGCGACGATGCGTTCGGCCCGGCGCAGCTGCAGGGTATCGGGGGGCGCTGGATGAAGCCGCGGCACCCGCAACAGCAGCGCAAGAGCCGCGATCGCGACGGTCAGCGCAACGACCATGCCCGCGCGCAGGGCCCGCGGCGCCGACTGATCGGCCGCGAATTGCCACCAGAGTTCCGAGGAATAAGGCGTGCTTTTGTGGGCGAAGACCAAGACAAAGCCGATCGACAGAAAGAGACCAAGCAGCAGCACGAACCAGACCGGCGAGAAGGCGCCATGCACAAGGCTGGTCCGGCGGTTGAACTCGCGCCGGAAGGGCAGCAGGATCAGCGTGGCGATGCCAAGCGTAAGCGCGCTCTTGAGATCAACTGCGGGGATCAGCGCCACGGCGATACCGGTGACCATCGCCCCGAGCGCCAGCCAATAGGCGCCAAGGCTGCGGCGCGCGACACCGAGCGCAAGGACGATCAAGACGGCGCCAAGCACGCTGGACATAAGCGCGCCGCCCTCGAGCAAGACCAGCGGGAACACCTGTTCAAGCGCCTCGGCCGCTTCGGTCGTGACCGGGATCAGCGCGGCGAAGGACATCCACAGGCCGGACCCGAAGATCATCACCGACAGGACCACCGGGGCCATCGGGCTGATCGCGCCCAGTGTCGGCCCCATGGTGGCCAGCTTGCGCCCGAGGCGGCCGCCGGGTTGCCGGCCGGTTGCGCCGCGCACGACAACCAACGCTTCGTAAAGCGCCAGCACGATGAGCGCCAGGACGAAGGGCAGCACGAAGTAGATCAGTCGGAACAGCAGCAGCGCGGCGGCCGCCGTCTCGACTGGGATCGACCGCGGAAGGGCAGCGAGGACGACCGTCTCGAACACACCGACGCCGCCAGGGACGTGGCTGAGGATACCCGCCATGGTGGCCGCGGCAAAGATCCCGAGGAAGGGCGCAAAGCCCATGTCGGCGCTTGGCAGCAGCAGGTAAAGCGTCAACGCCGCCAGGCAGATGTCGCCGATGCTGAACAGCGCCTGCCCCAGCAGAACCGGCAGCGACGGTGCGCGCAGGGTGAAACGCCCCAGACGCAGACTGCCCTTGCGCGCGCCCGCCACCATCAATGGCACCACGGTTCCCAGGATCAGGCCGATCGCTGCCCAGCGCAGGGCCGACGGCGGCAGAGGCGAGATGTTGCCGACAACCTCGGGAAAGACGGCAACCGCGCCAAGGCCAACCAGGGTTGCCGCGACGCCATAGGACACGGCCGCAAAAGTGGACACGGCCGCAACGTCATAGGCGTCGAGACCAAAGCCGGAATAGATCCGGTAACGCACCGCCCCACCCGATACCGCGCTGAGCCCGATGGTGTTTCCAAAGGCATAGGCCATCAGCCCGCCCGTGATCGTGACCGACACAGGCAGCGGCTTGCCGATATAGCGCAGACCCGACCAGTCATAGCCGACGAGGCAAAGGTACCCGCCAAGCGTCGCAAGCGACGCCAGCACCAGCACGAGAACCGAGGTCGCGCGCACCTGCGCCAGAACGTCGGACAGATCCACATCGGCCAGCAGGCGCGACACGGCGTAGAGACCGAAGCCGAACAGGCCGATCGCGAGAACATAGGGAAACGCCGCGCGCGCAAGGTGCCAGAGGCCAGAGGCCTTTTCCGGTAGGGGCATGATTCGCGACAATAACCTTCACGGAGAACGATGCCGGCACTGTTGCCCAAAGTCGTGGCAGCGGCAATCGTGCGCCGTCCTTTGATTCAGGCGCCGTCGCGCAGGCGGAAACGCTGTATCTTGCCGGTCGCCGTCTTGGGAAGCGCCGGCGTGAACAGGATGCGGCGTGGATACTTGTAGGGCGCGATCACGGATTTCACATGCGCCTGAAGCACCTGCACCAGCGCATCTTCGGGCGCAACCCCTGGGGCGAGGACGACATGCGCCTCGACGATCTGGCCGCGATCTGCATCCGGGGCGCCGATCACGGCACATTCCAGCACCGCCGGATGGGCCAGCAGCGCCGCTTCGACCTCGGGACCGGCGATGTTGTAGCCCGCCGACACGATCATGTCGTCGCTGCGGGCGGCGAAATGGAATCCCCCCGCGTCGTCCTGCCAGAAACTGTCACCCGTCAGGTTCCAGCCGTCCTGCACATAAGACTGTTGGCGCGCATCCGACAGATAGCGACAGCCGGTCGGGCCGCGCACCGCCAATCGGCCGACCTCACCGCGCGGTTTCTCGCGCCCTGCGTCATCGACGATTCGCGCCTCGTAGCCCGTCACCGGGCGGCCTGTGCAGGCGGGGCGATGATCGGAGAACCGGTTGGTGATGAAGATGTGCAACATCTCGGTTGCGCCGATCCCGTCGAGCATGGGCTTGCCGGTGCGTGCGATCCAGTCCTCGTAGACCGGTGCGGGCAGGGTTTCGCCGGCCGAGACGGCCGCGCGCAACGAGGACAGATCGGCGCCCTCTTCCATCGCCTTCAGCATCACCCGGTAGGCGGTGGGCGCAGTAAAACAGACCGTTGCGCGGTAGCGCTGGATGATCTCGATCAGGTTGGGCGGCGTCGCGTGTTCGAGAAGGGCTGCGGCCGCACCGAAGCGCAAGGGGAAGATGGCCAATCCCCCCAGGCCGAAGGTGAAGGCCAAGGGCGGCGAGCCGACGAACACATCGTCGGGTGTGACCCCCAGCACCTCTTTCGCATAGCCATCCGCGATGATCAGAAGATCGCGGTGAAAATGCATCGTCGCCTTCGGCTCTCCCGTGGTGCCAGAGGTGAAGCCGAGCAGCGCCACGTCATCCCGCCCGGTCGGCGGCGCGGTGAAGCGGACGGATTTCGACAGGGCGATCCGATCCAGTTCGGCATCGTGATTGGCCGTGCCGTCAAATCCGATGACCTGACGCAGATAGGCCGAACCCTTGGCGCAAAGGACCAGTTCATCCATCAGGCGCGTGTCGCACAGCGCGTGGCTGATCTGCGCCTTGTCCACGATCTGGGTCAACTCGCCCGACCGCAGCATCGGCATCGTGTTCACGACAACCGCGCCCGCCTTTGTCGCGCCAAGCCAGCAGGCGACCATGGCCGGGTTGTTGGCCGAACGGATCAGCACGCGGTTGCCTGGCTTCACGCCATAGTCCTCGACCAGCGCGTGCGCGATCCGGTTCGACCAGTCGGTCAGCTCCTTGTAGGTGCGCTGCCGGCCATTGCCGATCAGCGCGGTGTGATCGCCGAAGCCGCGTTCCACCATCCGGTCCGTCAGTTCGACGGCGGCGTTCAGCCAATCGGGATAGTCGAAACCGGCCTGCGGAAGGTCGGGCCATTGCGACGCAGGCGGCAGCGCGTTGCGCGTGAAAGGATCGCTGTGCCCAGACGGGCCAAGGGTTTGCATGTGGTGGTTCCCCATTTCAGTCGGTCTGACGCGGCAATGCGCCGGTCGGCACGACCGCCGTCGCCTCGATCTCGACCTTGGCACGATCCTCGACCAGCGCCACGACCTGCACCAGCGCCATCGCCGGATAGTGCGGGCCAAGCACCTGGCGATAGGCCCGCCCGAGATCCTTGAGCCGGGCCAGATAATCCTGCTTGTCGGTCACATACCAGGTGAGGCGTACAATGTGCTCGGGGCCCGCGCCGCCTTCTGCCAGCACGGCCACGATGTTCTCCAGCGCCTGCCGGACCTGGCCCACGAAGTCATCCGTCTCGAAGCGTTGCTCGGCGGTCCAGCCGATCATGCCGCCGGTAAAGATCATCCGGCCAGTGGCGGCCACCCCATTGGAATAGCCGGGCGTCGGCTTCCAATGTTTGGGGTGCAGGATTTCGTGTGGCGATGTCATGTCGGATCTCCCGGGCAGCGCGCGGCCAGTCGTTCACGGATCACGTCAGGCCAGGGCGTCGCTCGCCCCCCGGACGTTACCCAAACCACTGTCAGATCAACCGTCATTCGCACCCCATCCGCGCCGGTCGCCGTCAGCAGGAACGTGACAGACGCCCCCCCCACCCGCACGACGCTGAGCGTGAACTCCAGCCGGTCGCCCAGACGCGATGGCGCGCGAAAGTTCGCCTCGAGCCGCGCCGTTGGCACGCCCGCGCCCTCTTGCATCATCCGCGCAAAGGGATAGCCGACCACCTCGGCGAAGAATGTCTCGACGACCGAATTGGTCATCTCGAAGTAGCGCGGGTAGAACACGATCCCCGCCGGGTCGCAGTGGTTGAATTCGACAGGGATCGTCCGGGTATAGGTCATGGCTCACCCCCCTGCCCGCGACGGTCCGGTCTCGGCCAGCACAGCGCGGGCGATGATGATCTTCTGCACGTCCGATGCCCCTTCATAGATCCGCAGCGCCCGGATCTCGCGGTACAGCCGTTCGACGACAGAACCGGTGCGCACGCCGTCGCCGCCATGCAGTTGCAGCGCCGTGTCGATCACGCGCTGCGCCGCCTCGGTCGCATGCAGCTTGGCCATGGCGGCCTCGCGGCTGATCCGCGGC
>JBGSQL010000153.1:0-7850 GCA_041738105.1 Rhodobacter sp.
CTGCGGCGGCGCGACCGGCGATCGCGGATCGCGCTGCCCAAACGGCGCGCAATGGTTTCGGCCTGCCGGATATCCTCGGGTGACACGACGTCGCGGAGGTCTTTCTTCATCAGGTTGGTGACGCGCGATGCGACAAGACGGCCGGCGTCCCCCATCTCAACCTCGCCCGCCCCGGCATCGGGGCCCTCGGCTGCCCCCCCGGCGCCGGTTTCGGGGCCCTCGGCGCGTCGGGATGATCGGGTATGGCGCGGCGCGCGACCGGCCTCGGACGGGATCACCTTCTGGCGCACGCGGCCGCCGTTCAGCCAGTAGCTGTCGAACAGCGCGTCGAAGCGCACCGCGTCTTCGATGCTGCCGGCGCAGACGGATTTCAGGGCCAGCCGGACGGGTGCCACCGCGGCGGCCCCGACCACGTCCAGCGCCAGCAGGGCCGTCTCTGTCTCGGCGACGCCAAGGCGAAAGCCATGCGCACGCAGATGCGCCATGAAGCCCGCAAGTCGCGCTGCGGGGCCAGGATCACGGGCGGCAAAGCGGGTCACGCGCGTCATGCCGCTTTCCCCGCCAGGCGTTGGGCAAGCTCGGTGGGCACCTGCGCTCGGTCGGACTGGGTCTTGAGCAAGGTCGCAAGCGTCGCTTGCAGCTTGGCCGGGTCTTCGGTCAGGTCGTTCACGCCAAGCCCGGCAAGCGCGGCCGCAAAATCCAGCATCTCGGCAACGCCCGGTTTCTTTTCAAGATCCTCGTTTCGTAACGCCTGGACGAAGGCCACGATCTGCCGGCCAAACCTGTCTTCGATCTCGGGAACCCGCGCCTTCAGGATCGCCAGTTCCGTTTCCCGATCCGGATAGTCGACATGGGCGTAGATGCAGCGGCGGCGCAGCGCGTCAGACAGATCGCGAGTGCCGTTCGCGGTCAACACCACGATCGGCCGTGTGGTTGCTCCGATGGTCCCCAGTTCCGGCACGGTGATCTGGAAATCAGACAGTATTTCCAGAAGATACGCCTCGAACTCTTCATCCGCGCGGTCGATCTCGTCGATCAGCAGCACCGGGGTCACGGATTGCCGGATCGCGCGCAACAGAGGCCGTTCCAGCAGAAACTCTTCCGAGAATATCCGCTTCTCGACGGCGCGTCCGGTCTGCCCATCCTCGGCCGCCGCCCGGATCGCAAGCAGCTGGCGTTGATAGTTCCACTCGTAGATCGCCTGTGCGGCATCCAGCCCCTCATAGCATTGCAGACGGATCAGTTCGGTTCCGCGCGCCGCCGCAAGGGCACGCGCGACTTCGGTCTTGCCAACGCCGGCCGCCCCTTCCAGCAGGATCGGCCGGCCAAGCGAAATCGCGATATGCAACGCCATCGCCAGATCGGGCGTGGCGACATACCCCTGTCCGGCAAGATCGCGCGCAAGGGTTTCCCAATCGGTCATGGCATGGCGGGGCGTTTTGGCACCCCGCCCCCCCTTTCAGCCGTGCAGGCCAAGTTCATTTGCGATCTTCCAGATCCGCCAATGGTCATGGGGCATGTGCGCGTGGCGCAGTCCGAACGCCCGGAACGCATCGTGGACCGCGTTCGAGAACGCCGGCACGCCGCCCACGTTCGGGCTTTCGCCAACGCCCTTGGCGCCGATCGGATGGTGCGGCGAGGGGGTTTCGGTGAAATCCGTCGTGTAGTGCGGTGTCTCCCACGCGGTCGGAATGAAGAAATCCATCAGAGTCGAGGTCTTGTGGTTGCCGATCTCGTCATAGGCGATCTCCTGCCCCATCGCGATGGCCAGCGCCTCGGTCAACCCGCCATGCACCTGTCCCTCGATGATCATCGGGTTGATCCGGGTACCGCAATCGTCCAGCGCGTAGAATTGCCGAACCTCGTGCGTGCCGGTGTCCACGTCGATCTCCATCACGCAGATATAGGCGCCGAAGGGATAGGTCATGTTCGGCGGATCATAGTAGCTGACCGCTTCAAGCCCGGGTTCAAGGCCGGGGATCGCCTGGTTGTAGGCGGCATAGGCGATGTCTTTCATCGTCTTGAACCGTTCAGGCGCACCCTTGACCACGAAACGGTCGATGTCCCATTCCAGATCACCGTCGTGAACCTCGAGCAGCCATGCCGCGATCATCTGTGCCTTGGCGCGGATCTTGCGCCCCGCCATCGCCGTTGCCGCCCCCGCCACCGGGGTCGAGCGTGACCCGTAGGTGCCAAGGCCGTAGGGCGCGGTGTCTGTATCGCCCTCTTCAATGGTGATGCTGTCGGCCGGCAGGCCGATCTCGGTCGCAAGGATCTGCGCGAAGGTGGTCGCGTGTCCCTGCCCCTGGCTGATGGTTCCCAGCCGTGCGATCGCGCTGCCGGTCGGATGGATGCGGATCTCGCAACTGTCGAACATGCCCATCCCGAGGATATCGCAGTTCTTGACCGGGCCTGCCCCCACGATTTCGGTGAAATGCGTCAGGCCGATACCCAGCAGCTTGCGCGTCCTGCCGGCCCTGAAATCCTCGACCCGCAGCGCCTGCTCGCGGCGCAGCCCGTCATAGTCGACGGCTTTCAGCGCCTTCTGCCAGGCGGTGTGATAGTCGCCCGAGTCGTATTCCCAGCCAAGCGCGGAGTGATAGGGAAACTGGTCCTTGCGGATGAAGTTCTTCGCGCGCAACTCTGCCGCATCCATCCCCAGTTCGATCGCCAGAATCTCGATCATCCGCTCGATGAAATAGGCCGCCTCGGTCACCCGGAACGAACAGCGATACGCAACGCCACCCGGCGCCTTGTTGGTGTAGACCCCATCCACACCCACGTAAGCCACTGGAATATCGTAGCTTCCGGTGCAGATGTGGAAGAAGCCTGCGGGAAACTTCGTCGGATCCGCACAGGCATCGAAAGCGCCATGATCCGCAGTCACATGGCAATGCAAGCCGGTGATCTTGCCGTCTTTCGTGGCGCTGATCCGCCCCTTCATCCAGTAGTCGCGGGCAAAGGCGGTGGCCATCAGGTTGTCCATCCGGTCCTCGATCCACTTCACCGGCTTTCCGGTGACGATCGAGGCGACGATCGAGCAGACATAGCCAGGATAGACACCCACCTTGTTGCCAAAGCCGCCGCCGATATCGGGCGAGACAACGCGGATGTTGTGTTCCTCGATCCCCGACAGGATCGCGGCCACGGTGCGCACCACATGCGGCGCCTGAAACGTGCCGTAGACGGTCAGCTTGCCGTTCACCTTGTCCATGCTGGCCACGCAGCCGCAGGTTTCCAGCGGACAGGGATGGGTACGGTGGTAGTAGATCATCTCCTCGGCCACGACCTCGGCCGCACCAATCGCCTCTTCGGTGGCCGCCTTGTCGCCCATCTCCCACAGGAAGATGTGATTGGGATGCCTGCGCGGCCCATGCGCGCCCGCCGTCTGTCCCTCCAGATCCTCGCGCAGAACCGTGGCGCCTGGTTCCAGCGCCTTGAACGGATCGACGATCACCGGCAGTTCTTCATAATCGACCTCGACCAATTCGATCGCGTCGGCACAAACATAGCGGTCAGTGGCCACGACAAAGGCGACCTCCTGCCCCTGGAACAGCACCTTGCCGTCGGCCAGCACCATCTGCTTGTCGCCCGCCAGCGTCGGCATCCAGTGCAGGTTCAGCGGCGCCAGATCCGCCGCTGTCAGCACGGCGATCACACCAGGCAGCGCCTTGGCGGCCTCGGCGTTGATCGACTTCACCCGCGCGTGGGCATAAGGCGAACGCACGAAATCACCGTGCAATATGCCGGGCATCTTGATGTCGTCGACATAGTTGCCTTTGCCTTGGGTAAAGCGCACATCCTCGACACGCTTGCGCGAGGTGCCCAGACCCTTGAGTTTCGCCGTGCGGTCCTCGGGGGAAAGATCGTTCATTCCGCAGCCTCCTTGGATGCATTGATCTGGCTCGCCGCAGCAAGGATGGCTTTCACGATGTTCTGATATCCGGTGCACCGGCAGAGGTTGCCGGCCATACCAAACCTCACCTCGCCCTCGGTCGGGTCAGGGATCTCCTGCAGAAGGCGATGCGCCCGCGTGATCATCCCCGGCGTGCAGTAACCGCACTGCAACCCGTGATGCTCGCGGAAGGTCTGCTGCAGGACATGCAGGTTGTCGGGCGTGCCCAACCCCTCGATCGTGGTGATCGTGGCGCCATTCGCCTGTGCGGCAAAAACCGTGCAGGACTTCACCGACTTGCCATTCATCTCGATCGTGCAGGCACCACAATGCGATGTTTCGCAACCTACGTGCGGTCCGGTGATGTTCAGCCGTTCGCGCAGGACATAGATCAGCAATTCACGCGGTTCCGCCAGAAGGTCGTGGCTCTCGCCGTTCACGGTCAGATTGATCTGCATCTTCTTCGACATGGAACCCTCCTCAGGCGCGCGACAGGGCGCGCAGGATCGCGCGGCCGATGATGATACCTGCGACATGGCGCTTGAATTCGACCGGGCCGCGATTGTCGCCCGTTGGATCAATGTCGGCGAGCGCCGCCGCGACCGCCGCCTTCACCGCCCCTGCCTCGCCGACCGTGCCAACCAGCGCCGCCCCCGCCGCCGGGGAATAGACAGGCGTATCGCTCAGGTTCGTCATCGCAACCGCCGCCGCCGTGACCTTGCCCTCCAGCTTTGTCACCAGCGCGGCACAGGCCGCCGTCGCATAGTCGCCGATCTTGCGCTTCTGCTTTTCATAGGCGTAGCCGCCGGTGGTCCTGTCGAAGCTTATCCTTGTCAGGATCTCGCTGTCGTCCCGCGCCGTCACATAGGCCGACTGGTAAAAGTCACGGGCGCCAACCTCGTGGCTGCCGTCCGGACCAACGAGCGTGAACGTCGCGTCAAGGCATTGCATCAGTCCCGGCATGTCGTTGCCCGGATCGCCGTTGGCAACATTGCCGCCCAGCGTTCCCATGTAGCGGACCTGCGGGTCTGCAATCTGCAAGGCCGCCTCGCGAACGATCGGGGCGGCCTTGGCAAGTCCCTCATGCGCGATCAGGTCGTGTTGCGTGACCATTGCGCCGATGCTGATCCGATCCCCGGCGATCGAGATCCCTTTCAACTCGGCGATATCCTGCAGATCGACCAGGTGATCAACTTGCGCCATCCGCAGCTTCATCATCGGGATCAGGCTGTGACCGCCTGCAATCACCCGGGCGTCGTCGCCATGCTCGGCCAGGATGCCAAGCGCAGACCTCACGTCGGCGGGTCGATGGTACTCGAACGCGGCTGCTATCATCTGCTCCTCCCAAAGCGGTGCGGCATGCGCGCGCACTGTGCCCAGCAAGCAATCCGCGTCGCGCCCCGCACAGCCCACGCCAACCAAAGCCGCATGGAATTGCACCAGATGCGAACAGGCG
Organism: Rhodobacter sp.; assembly: GCA_041738105.1. GTDB lineage: Bacteria > Pseudomonadota > Alphaproteobacteria > Rhodobacterales > Rhodobacteraceae > Aliitabrizicola. Next base: position 5,352 of record JBGSQL010000153.1, read on the forward strand.
GCACGAAATGCGCGCCCCTGCCCGCCGTGCCCCTGCTTCTTCTGTTCTCAAATATCCCACGGGGGGTGCGGGGGGTGTGAAACCCCCCGCTCTTCGGCTTGGGGTGCAGGGCTGAACTCCCCGGCCATGGTCCGGGGACCCAAGACGCGGCTTTGCTGCACGTCGGTCTGCCGCAACGGGCCCGCACTAAAGGCCAAGCGCCTCGCGCACAGCGCCAAGATGCGATCTGCTGACCGGCACTTTCATCTGCGGTCCCACGCCCTCGACATAACAAATCCCGGTATCCTTGAGCCGCTCAAAGCCGGTCACAAGGCGCGGATTGATCAGATAGCTGCGATGAACCCGCAGAAAACCGGACGGCACCAGCCTGCGTTCCGCCTCCGAGATCGACCAGGGACAGAACAGACGCTCGGTCCCGTGATAGGCGAGGGTATAGTGACCCTCGGCGCGCAGGGCCGCCACGCTGGCACTGTCCAGAAACAGGATGCGGTTCTCGCGTTCATAGGGAATGCGCGGCGTCGCACCTTCGGGAGCCGGGGGCACGGGCGGCGGGTTCGTGGCGACGGGTCCAGTCAGAGGGGTGCGGGGCGCGGGCGGCAGGACTGCCTCCGTCGGCGCAAAGGTGACGCCGGTCAGCAGGAAGGCCGCCGAGATCAGGAAGGCGCTGAGGGTGACAAGCATGGCGAGGCTCTCATTGCCCATCAGCGGGCCTGCCGCGATGACGCCGCCGTCCTTCTCGAAGGCAGTTCCCGCCATCGCCAGGAAATGGACGGAAAAGACGGCAAGGCCGAAGCCGACTGTCCCCAGCAGGATGTTGCGGCGGCCGCGCTCGCTGTAGGCAAGCCAGACAGCCGCGACCGACAGCGCAATCGACGCCACGAGCGCCAGCGCCACCCCCAACGGCGTATAGATCGCGCGACACAACTCCATCCCGGACATGCCGATGTAGTGCATGATCGGAATACCGGTGCCGATGATCACCCCTGCCCCGGTAATCGTAACCGACGTGCGCGGCAGAAAATGCAGCACCAGCAGGGCCATGCCCGTCAGCAAGATTGCGACCAGCGCCGAGATCAGCGTGATCAGAGCGTCGTAATAATAGAGGAATGGCAGTTGCAGCCCCAGCATGGCCACGAAGTGCATCGACCAGATCCCGCCCCCCAGGGCCACGGCCGCCATCGAGACGACCAACTTGCGCCGGGCCGATGGCAGCGCATTGGCGCCCCGCGTCAGCGACAGCCCGGTAAAGCCGGCCATCATCGCCACAGCGAGCGAAGCAAGCACCAGGCGCAGATCATGCGCCGCCTCGATCATCTCCCGTGGGCCTCCCCTCCCGATTTCTAAGGTCAGGCTAGCACGGACAGGCCGCCAAAGCACAAGGCAACACGCGGGGTCCACATGACGAAATGGTGTGATGCCGGGTCGCGCCCGTCAGGCGGCCGCCGCAAGGATGGCGATCAGCGTATCGGTCTGCAAGACGACCGGATTGGCGGCCATCGACGAGGCTGCAAGGGCGGCCTCGGCCACTTCGGCGTGGTCCGACGCGTGCAGGCCCAGATCCGCAAGCCCCGGCAGGCCCGCCTGACGCGACCAGCGGTGCAACGCCTGTGCCCCCTCGCCATCGACGTGCAGGGCGCGGGCCAGGATCGCGTCCACCTCTGCCAGACGAAAGGCCACCGGATGCCCTGCCGGCAGCATGGCGCGATTGGCCGCAATCACGAAGGGCAGCAACGTGCCACAGATCGCGCCATGCGCCGCCCCCGTCATGCCCCCGATCACGCCGGCGAGCCCATGCACGGCGCCCAGGCCCGCATTGGCCAAGGCAAGCCCGCCTGTCAGGCTGACCCAGGCCAGTGCATCGCGCGCGGGTGCATCCTCACGCTGCATCAAGGTAACCAGCGCCGCGATGCCCTGGCTGATCGCAGGACGTGTCATCGCATCGGTAGCAGGGTTGGCGCGACGGCTGACGTAAGGCTCGATCACCTGTGTGAGCGCATCGAGGCCAGAGGCAAGCGTCACGCCGCGCGGGCAGCCATCGGTCAGCGCCGGATCGACGATCGCGACCCGTGCGATCATCCGGTCATCTCGCAAGGAAACCTTGCGGCGATGGGTCGGCACGTCGATGACCGCATTCTTCGTGGCCTCTGATCCGGTGCCTGCGGTCGTCGGCACGGCAATCAAGGGCAAGGGATCTGCTGCCAGCGGCACCCCCCGTCCCACCACCTCCAGGTGATCCATGGTGGCGTGTGCCGAGGGGATCAGGGCCGCAAGGGCCTTGGCAAGATCCAGCACGGCGCCGCCACCAACGCCGATCACCACCTCGGGCGCAAAACTGCGGGCCTGTGCCAGCCCCTGCTCCAGCAACGGCAGGTCGGGTTCCTTGCTGCACGAAATCGCTGCTGCGGTCAGACCGAGTGCCGCCAGATCATCCAGCAGCCATCGCGCGCGGCCTGGGTCGCGGCCATGCACCACCAGCACGCGCGCGCCGAACGCGGCCGC
>JBGSQL010000168.1:0-1690 GCA_041738105.1 Rhodobacter sp.
GGCGTAGTGGCCCTTGCGGTTCTTGTTGATCTTGTAGGCCATCGTCTTGACGCCCCAGTACTCGTTTTCAACGACCTTGCCGCCGTTGTCCGCGAGGACGGTGGAGAAATGTTCGATGAGGCCTTCGGCTTGCGTGTTGGAAAGATCCTGACGCGAAATGAAGACATGCTCGTAAAGTGGCATGCGGTCTCCGTTCTCTTTTCGGGCGCATTTCATAGGAGGGCGAATGTGACTTCCGCAGCCCGTCCACGAGAGAGTGCGCCGGTTGCATGGTTCGGCGGAAGACTGCGGCGTTATACACAGGCCGCGCGGGGATGCAAGCGAGATGGGTCGGTGGGGCCAGTGTTCGGAGGTGAACAGGGTCTGTTCGGTTCTTGGGAGTTGTCGCGCGGGGGCAGGGGCGACATGTGAACGGGGCAAGTAACCGTTCGATTTCAAACGAACAAAACCGGAGAGACCGCTGATGACCCGTTTCGCGCCCACCCTTGCCATTGCTCTTGCCTCGGCCCTTGGCCTGGGCTCTGCGGCCGTTGCCGCGCCCGAGAAATACGTGCTGGACCCAAGCCACAGCCAGATCGTGTTTTCCTACAACCACCTTGGCTATTCGACCGGATACGGCATGTTTTCCGGCTTTGAGGGCGAGATCCAGTTCGACCAGGCCGATGCGGCGGCGTCCTCGGTGAGCGTGGCGTTCCCGGTGCGCACGATGTTGACGGGCTGGCAGGCGCGCTTTGACCATTTCATGTCGCCCGACTTTTTCGATGCGGCAGAGGACGAGATGGTGACGTTTGCCTCGACCGCGATCGAGGTGACGGGCGACAAGAGCGCGAAGATCACCGGTGATCTGACGCTGAACGGCGTGACCAAGCCGGTTGTGCTGGACGCGGTGCTGAACCAGGTCGGCGATCACCCGATGGAGGGCAAGCCCTGGGCCGGGTTCTCGGCCACCACGACAGTGCTGCGCAGCGACTTCGGGCTGGGCATGTTCGCGCCGTTCATTTCGGACGAGGTGACGATCGAGCTGTCGATCGAGGCGATGAAGGCCGAGTAAGGGTCTTTCGCGCCGATCCCGACATTGAGGAGGAAGGGCCGCCGGAGGGTTTCCGGCGGCCTTTTGCTATTGCGGGGGGCTGTTGCGGGGGGGGGCGTCAGCCTGCCCGCTCGGCTGTCAGTTGCACGGTGACGGTGACGGGGAAGCCGACGCTTGCCTCGTCAGGATAGGCGGCGCCGATGCCGAAATCGCGTCGGTCAAGGGTGGTGGCCCCCTCCACCCGAGCGGTTGTGCCGTCGAGCGTCAAGCTGAAGGGCAGCGTGACGGGCACGGTCATGCCGCGCAGGGTGAGTGTTCCTTCAGCGCGATAGGCGGTGCCATCGGGCAGGATCGTTGCCGCGAAACTGGCGGTCGGGAAGCGGGCGGTATCGAAGAACTCTGCCGTCTTGGCCTGGGCGGTGATAGATCCGAGGGTCACGCTGTCCATCGCGATGGTGACGGTGACCTCGCCATTGCGCCCGGCGACCGGGGTTTCATCGAAACTGATGGCGGCGGTCCAGTCGGCAAAGCTGCCCGTCACCTGCTGGCCCATCTGCCGGACGCCGATCTGGAGCGTGCCTTCTGTCACCCGCCAGCCCGAGGCGACGGCGGCAAGGGCCGGGGTCGCGGGCTGTTGCGGCGGCGGGACAAGCGCCACGG
>JBGSQL010000201.1:0-2478 GCA_041738105.1 Rhodobacter sp.
GTGGCGCGTGACCCCTGGGCGCTGGCGGTGATGTCGGCCGCTGCGGTCAAGCGGGCGCGCCCGCTGACGCTGACCGACAGTTGTGGTTTCGTGCTGCAACCCGGGCCGCTCGCGGTCAAGGCCGAGGATTACCCGCTGGCCCAGCCCTTTTTCGTGCTGACCCCGAAACGCCGCCTGCCGCTGATCGCGCGCGAGTTCCTGGAGTTTCTGGCAACCCCCGACGCCGAGGCGGCGATTGCCGCAACCGGCCTGATCGACCGGGGTCTGGCGCGGACCGACCTGGTGTCGGATGGCCTGCGGCTGGCCAATGCGATTCGGGCGGCCGGGCAGGACGTGCCGGTGGAAGAGTTGCAGCGTCTGACCCGTGCGATGGCCGGCCGCGAACGGCTGTCGCTGACCTTCCGCTTCGAGGGCGGGGCGCGCACGCTTGATGCGGCCTCGCGCGACAACCTTGCTGATCTGATCCGGCTGATCGACATCGGACAATTCGAGGGCGAGGAACTGGTTTTCGTCGGCTTCTCTGACGGTTCAGGGCCAGCCGGGGCAAACCTTGATCTTGCGCGCGACCGGGCCGAGGCGCTGCGCGACCAGGTGGCGCGCGCGCTGCCCGATGTTGCACAAAGACGCGTTGCGCTGGCGGTCGAGGCCTTTGGCGAGGCCCTGCCGATCGCCTGCGACGAAAGCCCGATCGGCCGGCGACTGAACCGCCGGGTCGAGCTGTGGTTGCGGCCGCTTACAGATACCCCAGAGCCCGGAAACTGACCTCGCGCGATCGCCCGACGATCAGGTGATCGTGCAACGTCAGGCCAAGCACGCTGGCGGCATCCTGGATCTGCGCCGTCATTGCAATGTCGGCATCAGACGGGGTTGGATCGCCCGACGGATGATTGTGCACGAGGATAAGAGCGCTCGCGTTCAGTTCCAGAGCGCGTTTCACCACCTCGCGCGGATAGACCGGCACATGATCGACCGTGCCACGGGCCTGCTCTTCATCCGCGATGAGGACGTTCTTGCGATCCAAGAACAGGATGCGGAATTGCTCGGTCTCGCGATGCGCCATCGCGGTATGGCAATAGTCGAGCAGGGCTGCCCAGGACGACAGCACCGCCTGGTGCATGACCCTGGCCCGTGCCATGCGTTGCGCCACGGCCTCGATCAGCTTGAGATCCTGCACCACCGCTTCGCCCACCCCGGCCACGGCAGCGAGCCGTGCAGGGGGCGCGGCAATCACCCGATTCAGATCGCCGAAGGTGTCGAGCAGCAGGCGCGCGAGTGGCTTGACATCCTGGCGCGGGATCGAGCGGAACAGCACAAGTTCCAGCAATTCATACTCCGGGATTGCGGCCGCGCCGCCGTCCATGAACCGGGTCCGCAATCGCTTGCGATGATCCTTGATGTAGGACGGCAACCGGGCCGGCATAGCGCAGCCTACCGCCTCGTCCGCTTCGCCGCCTGCGAACAATGGCAGGGCGCCATCCTGAAACTGCCTGTGCGACATCATGGCGAAAGTTTCATCCACCAAGGTGAATGAAACCTTAACCAGTGTCTTCTGGGGAAAATGCCTTCGGGGCTAGGGTCCGGGGAGCGGCGGAAAGCCCCCCGGGCACACTCGGCTAAAGCTGCGATCAGCCCTTCATGCCATCCCAGAAGGTGCGGACCTTCGAGAAGAAGCTGGAGCTTTCGGGGTTGTTGTCTTCCGACAGCTTTTCGAACTCGCGCAGCAATTCCTTCTGGCGCGATGTCAGGTTGACGGGGGTTTCGACCGCCATCTCGATCAGCATGTCACCCTGACCGCCGCCACGCAGCGCGGGCATACCCTTGGCGCGCAGACGCATCTGCTTGCCGGTCTGGCTGCCGGCCGGCACCTTGACCCGGCTTTTTCCGCCGTCAATCGTCGGCACCTCGACTTCGCCGCCAAGCGCGGCTGTGGCGATGCTAACTGGCACGCGGCAGTACAGGTTCAGCCCGTCGCGAATGAAGATCGGGTGATCCTTGACCTCGATGAAGATATACAGATCGCCCGTCGGGCCACCCCGCAGCCCGGCCTCGCCTTCGCCGGCAAGCCGGATGCGTGTGCCGGTCTCGACCCCCGCGGGAATGTTCACCGACAGCGCGCGTTCCTTTTCCACCCGGCCCGCGCCGCCGCAGGCGCGGCAGGGATTCTTGACGATCTGGCCCATCCCGCCGCAGGTGGGGCAGGTGCGTTCAACGGTGAAAAAGCCCTGCTGGGCGCGAACCTTGCCCATGCCAGAACAGGTCGGACAGGTCACCGGTTCGGCGCCACCTTCGGCCCCTGTCCCATGGCACACCTCGCAGGTGACCGAGGCAGGAACGTTGATCGTCTTCTGGATGCCGGAATAGGCCTCTTCCAGCGACACACGCAGGTTGTAGCGCAGGTCAGATCCGCGCTGGGCGCGGGACCGTGCGCCACCGCCGCCACGGCCGCCCATGAAATCACCGAAGAGGTCTTCGAACACG
>JBGSQL010000275.1:0-4034 GCA_041738105.1 Rhodobacter sp.
TGCTGTCGGTGACCAACGTCACCGAGGCAGGCACCGTCTACACCCCCGCCGAGATCGCCGCCCTCACCTCGCTGGCGCGCGCCAAGGGCCTGCCCTGCCATCTGGATGGTGCCCGCTTTGCAAATGCGTTGGCAGCCACCGGCGCGACCCCGGCCGAGATGACCTGGAAGGCTGGGATAGACGTGCTGTCGTTCGGCGGCACCAAGAACGGCTGTCTCGGCGTCGAGGCGGTGGTGCTGTTCGACCCGCAAAAGGCCTGGGAGTTCGAGCTTCGTCGCAAGCGGGGCGGGCATCTCTTGTCAAAGCACCGGATGCTGTCGGCACAGTTCGAGGCCTATCTGACAGACGGGCTCTGGCTGCGGCTGGCCGATCAGGCAAATGCGATGGCGCAGCGGCTGGCCGACGGGCTGACCCGGATCCCGGGTGTCACGCAGAGCCACTTGGTCGATGCCAACATGATGTTCCCGCAATGGCCCGCTGGCACGCATGCCCGCTTGAAGGCCGCGGGCGCACATTACTATTCCTGGGACCTGCCCGATGGCCGCGAGGGCGCGCGTCTGGTCACCTCATGGAACACAACACCGGCGCATGTTGACGGCTTTTTGGCCGCCTTCACCGGGTAAGACGCGCGACACGACCGCCCTAGGCCGCATCCAGGTGCATCTGCACGGCCCGGGCCACCGCCTCCGGATGGGTGATCGGCACCATGTGCCCCGCGCCGGGCATCACCAGGCGCGAGGCCTGCGGGATACGCCGGGCGAGTTCGCTCTGGATGGCGTCAATCACGGCGGGCGACTCGGCGCCCTCGACCAGCAGCACCGGCACCCCGATGCTTTCCAGCCCCATGTAGCGCAGCAACCCGCCGGTATCGCCATTCAGCGACGGCCCTTGGGCCACGATCAGGTGGATCCGCTCCAGGATATAGCTCTGCTGCGGCGCCGGCAGGTCGTCGAACCCGGCGGCGCCGCCCCAGTCGGCATGGAACAACCGCGCCCCGATGTTGCGATCCCCCGCCATCACCGCGTCTTCAAACGCTTTGTGCCTGGCATGGAAGGGCGCAAAGGCCGGCGCGCCCGCCGCCCGTGCAGCGGCAAAGATCACCGGCTCGACCAGCACAAGGCTGCGCACCAGTTCGGGGCGCTCCAGCGCCAGACGCAGGCAAACCGTGCCGCCAAAGGAATGGCCGATCAGGTCCACCGGCGCGCCACCGCCCAGTCGTTCCGCGAAGTCTGCCGTGATCCGGGTCGTCAGCCCCTGCAGATCCGCGATACCGTCCCAGTCTGCCGCCCGGCCATGACCGGGCTGGTCAAAGGCCGTCAGCGCGACCCCCGGCAGACGCTGCGCAACACCCGACCAGGCCCCCGCGTGGGCCAACGAACAATGCAGCGCCAGCACCGGCCGCGCGCCACTCTCGCCCCAGACCCGGAACGGGGCCGGAGCCATCAGCAGATCTTCGGGCATCTACAGGTTTCCGGCCAGATACAGATCAAGATCATCGAGCCTGTCCTGCCCCCAGAACGTCTCGTCGCCCACAACATAGAAAGGCACGCCGAACACCCCACGCGCAACCGCTTCCTCCAGGTTCGCGCCATAGGTTTCGGCCGCCGACAGCATCCCGCGATCCGCGATCTTGGGATCAAAGCCATGCGCGGCCAGCATCTCCTGCACCACCTCGTCTTCGGCGATATTGCGATTCTCGGCCCAGACGGCGCGGGCAAAGCCATGCACCAGCCCGCCCAGATCGCCGCCCCCCGCCTTTGCCGCCGAAATGACGGCATAGGACGACGGCGCGGGGTTCACTGGAAAAAACGCGGGCTGAGTATTCAGCGGCAGGCCCAGCTTCTTCGACTGCCGCCGCATCTCTTGCAACCGGTAGGCGCGCCGGCTGGCATGACGCTCGGCCAGCGTCTGCCCGCCGGTCCGCGGAAACAGCGCGGGGCCGTCCAGCGGCTTGTAGACGATGCGCGCACCATGGCGTTCCGCAATCGCCTCCAGCCGCTGCCCCGCCAGATAGACGAACGGCGAGATCGTTGCGAAAAAGTAGTCGATCTGAACCACGCGCGTCCCCTGCTCCATCCTGCGGTTTCCAAAGACCCTAGCTGGGTGATAAGCGGTGTCAACGTCACGATTCCGTCACGCTGCCCGCTGGACGGACCTTTCCAAGGATAAACCCCATGGCTGCCATGACCGAGCCGAAGCTGATCTCCGGCAACGCAAATCTCACGCTTGCCAAGGCCATTGCCCGGCGCATGTCGATGCATCGCGGGATGTCGGTGAAACTGGTCGATGCGCGGGTCGAACGCTTCAACGATCAGGAGATCTTCGTCGAGGTGTTCGAGAACGTCCGCGGCGAGGACATGTTCATCATCCAGCCCACGTCGAACCCTGCAAATGACAACCTGATGGAATTGCTGATCATCACCGATGCGCTGCGCCGATCGTCGGCCGCGCGCATCACTGCCGTGATCCCCTATTTCGGCTACGCCCGCCAGGATCGCCGCGCCAAGGCCCGCACACCGATCAGCGCCAAGCTGGTGGCAAATCTTCTGGCCGAGGCCGGGGTAGAACGTGTCCTGACGCTCGACCTGCATGCCACCCAGATCCAGGGCTTTTTCGACATTCCGGTGGACAACCTCTATGCCGCGCCGGTCTTTGCGCTGGACATCGAGCATCACTTCAAGGGCCGGATGGACAGCTTGATGGTCGTCTCGCCTGATGTGGGCGGCGTGGGCCGCGCGCGCGAACTGGCCACCCGCATCAGTGCCCCCCTCGCCATCGTGGACAAGCGCCGCGAAAAGGCCGGTGAAGTGGCCGAGATGACCGTGATCGGCGAGGTGACCGGCAAGACCTGCATCATCGTCGATGACATCTGCGACACCGCCGGCACGCTTTGCAAGGCGGCTGAAGTACTGGTGGAGAACGGCGCGACCGAGGTTCACAGCTATATCACGCACGGAGTTCTGTCCGGCCCCGCCGTTGACCGTATCCAGAAGTCAGTTATGAAAAGTCTGGTCATCACCGACAGCATCGAGCAGGCCGACCGCGTTCAGGCGGCCTCGAACATCCGTATCGTGCCCACGGCACCAATGTTCGCGCAGGCGATCCTGAACATCTGGAATGGAACGAGCGTGTCGTCGCTGTTCGACACCGACACGCTGGTACCGATCTACGAGGGCATGTATTCGCGCTGATCGCGGGGCGGTGCGTTCAAGCGCGCCCCTGCGGCGAACATCGCTGTGAGGTCCGGGTCGCGAGCACCTTCGCTCGCCCTCGCTAATCGATCTCCCACTCATCGTCATCGCGCAGCCCGCCGATCGCCATCCAGTCGGCCCGGATCCGCGCGACACGCGTGTAGCCCCAGGTCCGGAAAACGATCTGGAACCCCGACTTCGTGATCTTTTCGGCGCTGATGTCGGCGCGGGTGTTGGTCTTCTGATCCAGATCCCACATCGAGATCGACACCATGACAGACGGCCCTTCCCGGAACGGTTGGGGAAAGCTGACCTTGTGTCGGCTCTCGCGCGGCCCTGACCCCGTCCACATCTGCCCACCGTCCGCAAAGTCGGAAAACAGCACCTGCGAGCCCTGGGCTATTGCGATCTTTCCACTGCTGATCCGCTTCATCACTCGTCCTGACCTGACAGGTCCAGACAATCGCGATTACCAAGGGAAATCAACGCAAAAGGCCCCGCGTGAGCGGGGCCTCTGGAAAACTCGCGCCAAGGGTCAGTGACCGGCGGCGACTTTCAACTCTACCATGTCGTGCAGAAGCTTTTCCGCCTGATCCCTGTCTTCGGGCAAGGCCATGGCGGCCAGCGAACGTGCCTCGTCGATCATGTTGTCCAGCAGCGTGCCGGTCAGTTCTTCGACCGGGGTCGCGCTTTCCGCCAACACCGAGATGCTCGACGCGGTAATCTCGGCAAAACCGCCAGTCACGCAGAAGGCGCGCACGCCATCGGCGCCATGGGCGCGCAGGATACCCGGGCGCAACGTGGTGATGGTGGGTTCGTGGCCCTCCATCGCCGTCATGTCGC
>JBGSQL010000277.1:0-16690 GCA_041738105.1 Rhodobacter sp.
GGCACTTGCACTGCGCTGGCAGGGAGGCGGCGCGATCGGGTTGCTTGTGGCGGCGGGCCTTCTCCTGGGGTTCGGGCGCGGCTTGTGGGCCGGGTTCGGGGGCCTGGGTGCGCTGTTGCTGGGCGCCGCGCTGGTACTGCCGCTGGTATTGCACGGAGCAACCCGGATCGGTGAGTATCTTGCGCATGGCGTTGTTGCGCAGTGGTTCTGGGCCGATACACGGCAACAATTGCCCGGTTTGTCGCTGGCGCTGATGGCACTTTTGCTGGCGTTGGCAGCCAACATTGGCGTCGGCACCATGGTGGCAAGCTTTCGCCAAACCTTCACCGGCTGGCTGGATCAGCGCCTTGCGTCGGAACTTTACGTCACCGCCCGAAGCGAAGCCGAAGCCACGCGCCTGGCCGAATGGCTGATCCCGCGCACCGAGGCGATCCTGCCGATCTGGAATGCCGAGGCGCCGATCCTGGGCCGTCCGGGCGAGATCTATGGCGTGGCCGACCACGCCACATACCGGCAGAACTGGCCGCTGCTCGAGGCGCTGCCCGATGCCTGGGACCAGGTTGCGGCCGGCCTGGGCGTTCTGGTGAACGAACAGTTGTTTCGTCGCGAAGGACTGTCACTTGGCCAGTCGCTGGACCTGGCAGGCGGACCGATGACCATCGTCGGGGTCTATTCGGACTACGGCAACCCCAAACCGCAGGTGCTGATGGCACCGCATGTGCTGACCGAGCGCTTTCCAAACACGCCACGGCTGCGCTTTGGCTTGCGCCTCGCCCCGGAGCAGACCGAGGCCCTGGCGGGCGATCTGATGCGGACCTTTGATCTGCCAGACGGCTCGGTGATCGACCAGGCGAGCATCAAGGCGCTGTCCTTGCAGATCTTCGAGCGCACCTTTGCCGTGACGGCGGCACTTAACGGGCTGACACTCGGCGTCGCAGGGCTTGCGATGTTCGCAAGCCTTCTGACCCTGTCGCGGATGCGCTTGCCGCAACTGGCCCCGGTCTGGGCGATGGGGATGACGCGGAAGCGGCTGGCCCTGCTCGATCTGATCCGAACCTTGCAGCTTGGCGTGCTGACCTATGCGGTTGCCTTGCCACTGGGCCTTGGGCTGGCCTGGGTGCTGCTGGCGGTGATCAACGTGGTGGCCTTTGGCTGGCGGCTGCCGCTGCATGTCTTTCCTGCCGATTGGCTGCGGCTTGGTGGGCTTGCGCTGATTGCGTCGGGACTGGCCGGCGCAATCCCGGTCCTGCGTCTGGCAAGGATCGCGCCGGGCGAGTTGCTGAAGGTGTTCGCAAATGAGCGTTAGGGCATTGATCCTGTGGTTTTTTCTGGTTCTTCCCGCTGGCGCGCAAGGTTTTGCCGACTTGGGTCGCGCGGCCGATGGGTTCGCGCTGCCCGCACCCGGACCGTTCCAGTTCCCGGCCGATCACGGACCTCACCCGGCGTTCCGGATCGAATGGTGGTATCTGACAGCCACGCTGACGGGGCCAGGCGGCACCGACTATGGCGCGCAGTGGACGCTGTTCCGCTCAGCCCAGGCACCGATCGAGGCCGAGGGCTGGGCAAGCCCGCAACTGTGGATGGGGCACGCGGCCATCACTACGCCAGACCGCCATTTCGTGGCGGAGCGTTTGGCGCGGGGGGGCATCGGCCAGGCCGGGGTGACGGTTGACCCCTTCAACGCTTGGATCGACGAGTGGCAAATGACAAGCCGGGCCGCGCCGGAGGCCGATCCGCTGTCGGCGCTGGCGCTGTCAGCCAGCGGTCCCGGCTTTGGCTACGCGCTGACACTGGATGCGACCGGGCCGATCGTGGCGCAAGGCGAGAACGGCTATTCGGTCAAATCGGCTGCGGGACAGGCGAGCCGCTATTATTCGCAGCCCTTCTATCGGGTATCGGGCACACTCACGATCGAGGATGCAGAGATCGCGGTCACGGGGCAGGCCTGGCTTGACCGGGAATGGTCCTCGCAACCTCTGGCAGCGGATCAGACCGGGTGGGACTGGTTCTCGTTGATGTTCGACGATGGCGCGCGACTGATGGGGTTCCGGCTGCGCGATGCGGGCGACGGCTATACCTCTGCCACCTGGATCGCCGCCGATGGGGTGCCAACGGCAATGCCGCCGGGTGCGCTGGAGGTGACCCCGTTGCGCGAGGCCAAGGTGGCGGGGCGCAGCCTGTCGGTGGAGTGGCGCGTGACGCTGCCCGACAAGGCGCTGGACGTGACGGTAAGCGCGCTGAACCCGATGGCGTGGATGGACACGAGCGTGCCCTACTGGGAGGGGCCGATCCGGATCACCGGCAGCCACGCGGGGCGCGGATACCTGGAGATGACCGGTTACTGAATGGCTGCTGCCGTAACCTCAACCTCGACCAGGAACTCGGGGCGGGTGAACCCCGAGACGATGACCAGCGTCGAGGCAGGAAGTCGATCCACCCCCGCAAGCCAGGCATCGCGCGCAGCCATGTAGGCGGCCATATGGGCGCGGTCGGTGACGAAGGCGTTGATCCGGATCACATCCGCCGGCCCCATCCCGGCCTCGGCAAGGATGGCCGCGCAGTTGGCAAAGCAAAGAACCGCCTGCGCGCGGGCGTCTGCGGAAACCGTGTCGTCCGGACCGATCCCAAGCTGTCCCGAGGTGACGACAAGGCGTGCGCCGGGCGGCACTTCGACACCATGGGCGTAGCGGGCGAAAGGCGGGCGGATCAAGGGGGGTGACAAGGTTTTCATGGCACCTATCTGACAGCACGGATTGGTCGCGGTGCACCAGAACACGACGCGCATTGACCCGGAATGGCGCAGAATTTTAGCATGCGCGCCCAATTATCAGGCATCGACATCTTCCTGCTGCACGATAGGGTGGCAGAAGGTCGCGATCTGTCTCTTGCCAGCCCTGCCTACCCTCGCCGTTCCCGCTGCCAAGTCTAGGCTCTGGACAACACGACTCAACAGGAGGTTATCATGGCATCGCTTTTCCGTCTGCGGGGCGCGACCGCGCTTGTCGCAGTGGTCGCAGGTTCGTTGGGGGCGCCGGCCCACGCCGAGAATGCGGCCGTCGTTTTTGGTACGAACTGGCTGGCCCAGGCGGAACATGGCGGTTTCTATCAATCGGTGGCGGATGGCACCTATGTCTCCTGCGGGCTGGACGTGACGATCCAGCCGGGTGGGCCACAGGTGAACAACCGCGCCCTGATGCTGGCGGGCAAGGTCGACTACCACATGGGGGGCAACCTGCTGGAAGCCTTCAGCGCCGTTGCCGAAGGCGTGCCCATCATCGCCGTCGCCGCCTCGTTCCAGAAGGAACCGCAGGTGATCCTGTCGCATCCCGGCAAGGCAAAATCATTCGAGGATCTCAAGTCACTGCCGGTCCTGCTGATCGGCGATCAGGGCTATGCCAGCTATTATCAGTGGATGATCAAGGCCTATGGTTTTACCGAGGAACAGCGCCAGCCCTACACGTTCAACCCCGCACCCTTCATCGCCGACGAAAACTCGGGGATGCAGGGATACCTGTCGTCAGAGCCGTTGATGGTCGAGAAGGAAGGCGGCTTCAAGCCCGACGTCTGGCTGATCGCCGATGCGGGCTATTCCACCTATTCGACGCTGATCGAGACGATGGCCGATACGGTGGCGAACAAACCGGATCAGGTGAAGTGCTTTGTCGAGGGGTCGATCAAGGGGTGGTACACCTACCTCTATGGCGACAACGCTGCGGCCAACGCGCTGATCAAGAAAGATAATCCGGACATGACCGATGAGCAGATCGCCTTCGGCATCGAGAAGATGAAAGAGGCCGGGATCGTGGACTCGGGCGATGCGCTGACCAAAGGCATCGGCGTGATGACAGATGTGAAGGTGAAGGATTTCTTCGACAAGATGGTCGCGGCGGGTGTGGTTTCGGGCGACGTGGACTGGAAAGCCTCGTTCACAACGGCCTTCGTCGGTCAGGGCATCGGGATGGATCTGAAGAAGTGATATGGTTGGGGGCGGCGTCCGCCGCCCCTTCCGTCAGGAGCAAGAAATGACTGCACCGCGCCCACCCCTTCCCGCCGCCCAGCGCGCCCGCGTGCTGGAAATGCAGGGCGTGGACAAGACCTTTAACGGCGGGGTCAGCGCGCTGCGGAAGATGTCGCTGGTTGTGAACGAGGGTGATTTCATCTCGCTGCTCGGGCCGTCGGGATGCGGAAAATCGACGGCCTTGCGACTGATCTCGGGCCTGATGCCGCCCACGGCCGGCCGGATCATGTGGGAGGGTGGGGAACATTCCGGCGATCTGGGCGTGGTGTTTCAGGAGCCCACGCTGATGCCCTGGGCTACGGTCGCGCAGAATGTCTGGCTGCCATTCCGGCTTCGTGGAACCGCGTTCAGGGACGTCGAGGCGCGGGTGATGGAGGCGCTGGCGCTGGTCGGGCTGGACGCCTTTGCGGCAAGCTATCCGCGCGAATTGTCGGGCGGCATGAAAATGCGCGTCTCGATCGCGCGGGCCATGGTGACAAAGCCGCGCGTGATCCTGATGGACGAGCCATTCGCGGCACTTGACGAGATCACGCGCCAAAAGCTGAACAACGACCTGCTTTCGCTGAAGGCGCGGATCGGATGCACAGTGATCTTCGTGACCCATTCGGTGTTTGAAAGCGTGTTCCTGTCAGATCGTATCGTCATCATGGCAGCCCGCCCCGGCCGCGTGATCCGCGAATTGGTGGTTGATGCGCCCTATCCGCGCGACATGGTGTTCCGTACCTCGACCGCCTACGCGGCCGCCTGCCGCGAGGCATCGGATGCGCTGATCGAGGCGATGGGAGAGGCCGCATGACGATGACGGACCGCAGCCTTGTCACAAGCGAACCCGCAGCCGCCTTTGATGCCGACGAGGCGCGCCGCGCCCGACAGGCGCGGATCGAGCGGGTGGCAAAATGGGTGCTGCCGGCGCTGGTCCTGGCGCTTGGCGTCTTGATCTGGGATCGCCTTGTCGTCTGGAACGGGATCCCGCACTATATCCTGCCCGGGCCTGGTGTGGTGCTGCAAACGCTGGTGAAGGATTGGGCGCTCTTGTTCGATGCGCTGATCGTGACACTGACCATCACGCTGATGGCGCTGGCGGTGGCGGTCATCGGCGGGGTGGGACTGGCTGTTCTGTTCAACCAGTCGCGTTGGGCCGAGATGAGTTTCTACCCCTATGCGGTGATCTTGCAGGTCACGCCCGTGGTCTCGGTCGCGCCGCTGATCTTCATCTATGTCGACAATCGCATGGTGGGATTGTTGCTGTGTGCGTGGATCGTCGCATTCTTCCCGATCCTGGCCAACACCACGCTGGGCCTGAAATCGGCCGATCACAACCTGCGCGATCTGATGACCATCTATCGTGCTTCGCGCTGGCAAAGGCTGCGTTACCTGCAGTTGCCCTCGGCGCTGCCCTATTTTCTGGGCGGGTTGCGCATTGCGGGCGGGTTGAGCCTGATCGGGGCGGTCGTGGCTGAGTATGTGGCTGGCACCGGGGGCATCGGATCGGGCCTCGCGTTCCGGATCCTGGAGGCCGGGTATCGGCTGAACATCCCCCGGATGTTCGCGGCCCTGCTGCTGATCGCGCTGTCGGGAGTGGTGATCTTTGCCGGGCTGTCCTTCCTGAGCTACATGCTGTTGCGCAAGTGGCATGAGAGCGCGCTGAAGCGGGACATATGATGGATTTCCTGACCCTGCCGAACGCGCCGCGCCTGCGGCTGGAAAACGCGACTGTTCCGGCCTGCCTTCTAGGGCTCCCCGGCGACCTGATCCGCGCATCGCTGACGCTCTCGGCGGGGCGGATCGCCGAAGGTGACGGCCTGCCGATAGACCTGCAAGGCGCACTGATCTTGCCCACGTTCATCGACATGCACACCCACCTCGACAAGGGGCACATCTGGCCGCGCGCGTCGAACCCCGACGGGACATTCCGGGGCGCGCTCGACACAGTGGGCGCCGACCGGATCACGCGGTGGAGCGCGCATGATGTGGCCGCGCGGATGGAGTTCTCGTTGCAGTCCGCCTATGCCCATGGCACCCGCGCGATCCGCACGCATCTTGATGCGATTGCGCCGCAGGATGCGATCAGCTTTCCGGTCTTCGCCGAAAAGCGCGCCGAATGGGCCGGGCGGATCGAGGTGCAGGCCGCCTGTCTGATCGGGGCGGGCGATTTCACCACGGACGCGCCGTTCCGGCAAACGGCGGATCTTGTGGCCGCGCATCAGGGCATCCTCGGGATGGTCACCTATCCGCTTCCCGACGTGAAGGATCGCATCCGGGACTTTCTGGGCATGGCTGCTGCGCGCGGGCTTGCCGTCGATTTCCACGTCGATGAATCGGGCGATCCCGCATCGAACACGCTGCGGCTGATCGCCGAGGCCGTCCTGGAAGCGGGGTTCGTCGCACCCGTCGTCGTTGGGCATTGTTGTTCCTTGGCTGTGATGGACGAGGCGGTGGCGCTGGCGACACTGGACCTTGTGGCAAAGGCGGGTCTGCATGTCGTCAGCCTGCCGATGTGCAACCTTTACCTGCAGGACCGCACCCCCTACCGGACGCCGCGCTGGCGCGGGATCACGCTGGTCCATGAGATGAAGGCACGCGGGATCAACGTCAGTTTCGCCTCGGACAACACGCGCGATCCGTTCTACGCCTATGGCGACATGGACATGATCGAGGTGCTGCGCGAGGCGACCCGGATCGGCCATCTCGACCACACAGGCAGCGACTGGGTGCAGTCGGTTCTGATCAATCCCGCCCGCGCCTGCGGGTTCGCCGAGCCCTCGCTAGCCGCCGGGGCGCCCGCGGATCTGGTGATCTGCAAGGCGCGGACATGGACCGAACTTCTGTCACGCCCGCAAGCCGACCGGGTGGTGATCCGGAACGGGCGGCAGATCGTCCGACGCCTGCCGGATTACGCTGACCTGGACCCGCTGATGGAGCCCGCATGAACATCGCCGCCGCCCGTACCGCATTGGCGCATCTGGAGATTGACGAGAACCCGGTATCGGTGCGCGCCAAGAGCCGCGACTTCTTTTGGTATTCGCCCGTGCTCAAGGCGCGTCTCGATAATGTCACGGCGGATTTCGTGGTCGCGCCGCGCAGCGAAGCCGAGGTGATCGAGGTGTTGGCCGTCTGCCATGCCCAGAACGTTCCGGTGACCGTGCGGGGCGCGGGCACCGGCAACTACGGGCAGGCTATGCCGCTGGCAGGTGGCGTGGTGCTGCATATGAAGAACCTGGCAGCGGTGAAAGAGATCCACCCCGGGCGCGTGATCGTAGAGCCCGGCTGCCTGCTGAAAGACCTCGATGGCGCGACGCGGGCGCACTCGGGGCAGGAACTGCGGATGTTCTCCTCCACTTGGGCCACGGCGACGATCGGCGGGTTCATCGCCGGGGGATCGGGCGGCGTCGGATCCTGCACCTGGGGGGCGCTGCGCGATCTTGGCAACATCATCCGGCTGCGGGTGGTGACGATGGAGGCCGCGCCGCGCGTGCTGGAGTTCACCGGCGAAGAGGTGCACCGCGTCAGCCACGCCTATGGCACGAACGGCATCATCACCGAGATCGAGATGCCGCTCGGCCCCGCCTATGACTGGATCGAGATCTTCGTGACGACCGACAGCTTTCCCGAGGCGGCGGCGCTGGGGGTCGATCTGACCAATGAGGACGGGATCCTGAAAAAGCTGGTCTCGGTCTTCGAGGCGCCAATCGCGCAGGACTATTTTCAAAGGATCGCCCCCCACATGCACCCGGGTCAGGCGCTGCTAGGGCTGATGATCGCGCCGCAGGCAATGGATGGCTTCCTTACCTTCCTGGCGCGGCACGAGGGGGCACGGCTGATCTATCGGTCGGACGTTCAGGACTGGCCGCGCGAACCGGGACCGGTGTTTGAATACGGCTGGAACCACACGACGCTGCGAGCGCTGAAAGTGGATGCGTCGATCACCTACCTGCAGGTCCGCTACGGCGAACCGGATCCTCTGACAAAGATCGAGGCCGTGCGTGCAGCCTTCCCAGGGGAGGTGTTGCAGCACTTGGAGGCGATGAAGGAAAACGGCCGGACAATCTATGCCGGGCTGTCGCTGGTGCGGTTCACCACCGAGGCACGGCTGGACGAGATCGTGCGGGGGCATGAGGCCTTGGGTTGCATGATCTTCAACCCGCACCGCTACACCCTAGAAGAAGGCGGGCGCCAGTCGGTCGATGCCCGCCAGCTGGCCTTCAAGCGCGAGGCCGATCCGAAGGGGCTACTGAACCCAGGCAAGATGATTGCCTGGGATGCCCCCGACTGGACCTACGAGCGGATCTACAGCTATCCCGGCTTAAGGGTCGCGCCATGATCGGGCCGGTCGCGGGGCGGCGCGGCGGGGGGCTGTCTGCCCCCCGTGCCCCCCGAGGATACTTGAGAACAGAAGAAGGGTGGTGGGGAGGAAGGGCGCCGGCCTTGCGCCTGGTGGGGCGCCACGACGGACCCGGGCCGGTGTGGCGCAGAAACGCGGGGGATCGGGGCTGATGCGGGCACTTGTGGTCTATTGTCATCCAAGGGAGGGCAGCTTTACCGCGGCCGTCAGGGATGTCGTGCTGGCAAAGCTGGCGGCGGCGGGTGCGGAGGTTCGGGTGAACGACCTTTACGGGCGCGGGTTTTCGCCGGTGCTTACAACCGTGGAGTGGACGGGCTATCTTGACTGCCCGGGCAATCAGGCACCGGTTGCCCGCGACGTGGACGACATCCGCTGGTGCGACACACTTATCTTCGTCTATCCGACATGGTGGTACGGGTTGCCGGCAATGCTGAAGGGATGGCTCGACCGGGCGTTGCTGCCCGATGTCGCCTTCCTGATGCCCGAGGGCGCTGACAGGACGATCCGCCCCGGGCTGCTGCACATCACGCGGCTTGGGATCTTTACCACATGCGGCGCCAGTTGGTGGCTGACGACCTTTGTCGGCGCGCCGGGGCGGCGGACGCTGACGCGTGGTTTGGGGCTGCTGTGCGCGCGAGGCAAGCGGAGCGTGTTTGCGGCCCACTACCTGATGGACAGCTCGACCCCGGAAAGCCGTGCGCGGCATCTTGCGCGGGTAGCGGCCAGGATGGACCGGCTGATCGGCCCGATCGCTTCCGCACAACGAGGAGTGAACGCATGAGCCTGCGCGACTGGACTGACCTGCGGGCACCGGAATTTGCGGCACTCGACCCGATGCGGACGCTGGCCCTTCTGCCTACGGCGGCGATCGAGCAGCACGGGCCGCATCTGCCGGTCGGAACCGACACTTTGATCGCTCAGGGTATGCTGGAGCGGTTGCGCGCGCGCTGCCCGGACGATCTCGATCTGATAACGCTGCCGGTGCAGAGCGTCGGCAAGTCGAACGAGCACCTCTGGGCGGGCGGAACCGTGACCCTGACAGCCGAAACGGCACTGCGGGCCTGGGTCGAGATTGGCCTCTCGGTGGCACGCGCGGGCTTGCGCAAGATCGTCATCGTCAACAGCCATGGCGGCAACCTTGACCTTGTCTCGATCCTGAGCCGCGAATTGCGGGTGCAGGCGGGCCTGCTGGCGGTCAAGTGCCAATGGACCAGCTTTGGTGTGCCCGAAGGGCTGTTCGGCGCCAGGGAACTGACCTTCGGGCTGCACGGCGGTGACATGGAAACCTCGTTGATGCTGGCCTTCCGGCCTGGGACGGTGGACATGGCCCAGGCGCGTGATTTTGCCTCCAGCGCCGAGGCCGGGGGGATCCCGCCGGTTGGTCCGATCAGTTACGGCTGGATTGCAAGCGACCTGAACCCGGCGGGACCGGTCGGAAATGCTGTCGCCGCAACCGTGGCAAAGGGCGAGGCGACGGCTGATCATCAGGTGACGGGATTGATCGGCCTGTTGCGCCAGGTGCGCGATCACAGGATGGACGGATTCCGGCCTGCCTGAGACGGAACGCGACCAAAGTCGTCTGGACAGAGACCTGATCGCGCTGCCCAATGCGCCGGCCGGTGGGTCAAACCCGGCGTGAGGGAGGACGCGATGCTCGACCAGACACCCGCCACAGTCGTGGCGCAGGTACTGCATGACCTGAACGATGCGCTGACGAAGGCCGATCCGCAGGCGGTTGCCCAGCTGTTCGAACCTGAAGGATACTGGCGCGATCTGGTCAGTTTCACCTGGAACATCAAGACGATGGAGGGCCAGCAGCAGATTTCTCAGATGCTGGCGGTCCAACTTGGTCAGATCAAGCCACGGAACTTTGCAATCACGCCCGGGGAAAGCGCCGAGGATGGTGGCGGCTTTCACCAGGCGTGGATTGACTTCGAGACAGAGACGGGCCGCGGCCACGGCCACATCCGCATTCGGGATGGCAAGATCTGGACGCTGCTGACCACGCTGAAGGAACTCAAGGGCTTTGAGGAACACAAGGGCGCGACCCGTCCAAAGGGGGCTGCGCACGAGATCGAACCCGGACGCAAGACCTGGGCCGAGGCCCGGGCCGAGGAACAGGCGACGCTGGGATATGACACGCAACCCGAGGTTCTGATCATCGGTGGCGGCCAGGGCGGCATCGCGCTGGGGGCACGTTTGCGCCAGCTGGATGTCCCCACAATCATCATCGAGAAGAACGCGCGGCCCGGCGACAGCTGGCGCAAGCGCTACAAGTCGCTCTGCCTGCATGACCCGGTGTGGTATGACCACCTGCCCTACATCCCGTTTCCCGCCAACTGGCCGGTCTTTGCGCCGAAAGACAAGATCGGTGACTGGCTGGAGATGTACACGCGGGTGATGGAGCTGAACTACTGGTCCTCGACGATCGCAACCAAGGCGAGCTACGACGAAAAGAAGAAGGAATGGAAAGTCCACGTCCTGCGTGACGGCAAGGAGGTGGTGCTGCGCCCGAAGCAGCTTGTCCTGGCAACCGGCATGTCGGCCAAGGCAAACTGGCCGGTCTTTCCGGGTCAGGATATCTTCATGGGCGAGCAGCAGCATTCCAGCACGCACCCCGGCCCCGATGCCTACGCCGGCAAGAAGGTGGTGGTGATCGGGTCGAACAACTCGGCCCACGACATCTGCGCGGCGCTTTGGCAGGCTGGGGCGGACGTGACGATGGTGCAACGCTCGACCACCCACATCGTGCGATCCGAACCATTGATGAAGCACGGGCTGGGCGCGCTTTACTCGGAAGAGGCGGTTGCGGCTGGCGTCACAACCGACAAGGCCGACCTGATCTTTGCCTCGATCCCCTATGCGCTTCTGCCCGCCTTCCAGAAACCGATCTACGACACGATCAGGCAAGAGGATGCCGCGTTCTATGAGGGGCTGGAGAAGGCGGGCTTCCTGCTCGACTGGGGGTCGGATGGATCGGGCCTGTTCATGAAGTACCTGCGCCGGGCATCTGGGTATTACATTGATGTGGGCGCAAGCCAGTTGATCATTGACGGCAAGATCAAGCTGAAATCGGGATCGGACGTGAGCCATCTGACAGAGACCTCGGTCGTGCTGAAAGATGGAACCGAGTTGCCGGCGGATCTGGTGATCTATGCGACCGGCTATGGCTCGATGAACGGTTGGGCGGCAGATCTGATCAGTCAGGCGGTTGCGGACAAGGTCGGCAAATGCTGGGGTCTTGGGTCTGACACGCCCAAGGATCCGGGGCCCTGGGAGGGCGAGCAGCGTAACATGTGGAAGCCGACACAGCAGGAGGCGCTGTGGTTTCACGGTGGCAACCTGCACCAGTCGCGCCACTACTCGCAGTTCCTCGCCCTGCAACTGAAGGCGCGCCAGGTGGGCCTGCCGACACCGGTTTACGGGATGGGACAGGTGCATCACCTGAAGTGATCCTACGGGCGGCCCTGTGATGCCTTGACACAGGGCTGCCCAAAAATCAGGCATAGCCGCGCCACAAACGCCCGTCGTCCGCCCGTTTCGTCACGCGGTCAGGAAAGCGTGGTGACTTGCCGCCAGATGTGAAACGAATATCGGCAAAGTCCCAAAACGCGGTTCCCATGTCGATCCTCGCAAGCATCCACCACCTGACGCATTACCGATACGATCGGCCAGTCACGCTTGGCCCGCAGGTCATCCGCCTGCGGCCCGCGCCGCACAGTCGCACACGGGTGCTGTCGCATTCCCTGAAGGTGGGGCCACAGCCGCATTTCGTGAACCACCAGCAGGATCCTTACGGCAACTGGCTGGCACGCTTTGTCTTTCCCGAGCCCGTGCGCGAGTTGAAGATCGAAGTCGATCTGATCGCCGACATGACCGTCTACAACCCCTTCGACTTTTTCGTCGAGGCGTCGGCGGAAGAGTTTCCCTTCGACTATCCCGAAGATGTCGCACCAGATCTGATCATCTATCGAACGCCCGAGCCCGCCGGCCCGCGCTTGCAGCACTTTCTTGCAACGATCGACCGCACGCCGCAGCGCACGGTCGATTTTGTGGTTGGTTTGAACGCCCGCGTCGCCAGCCAGGTGGGCTATGTGATCCGAATGGAGCCGGGCGTTCAGACGCCCGAGGAAACCTTTGCCGCCGGCACCGGATCGTGCCGTGATTCCAGTTGGCTGCTGGTGCAAGCTTTGCGCCACCTGGGGTTCGCCGCCCGGTTCGTGTCGGGCTATCTGATCCAGTTGAAACCGGATCTGAAGTCGCTCGACGGCCCCTCGGGCACAGAGGTGGACTTCACCGATCTGCACGCCTGGTGCGAGGTCTATCTGCCGGGTGCGGGCTGGATCGGGCTGGACCCGACCAGTGGCCTGCTGACCGGGGAAAGCCATATCCCGCTGGCGGCGACCCCGCACTTTCGCAACGCGGCCCCGATCTCGGGGATGGCGAGCTTTGCCGAAGTCGCGTTCGACTTTGACATGAAGGTTTCGCGCGTGGCAGAACACCCGCGCATCACCAAACCGTTCTCGGACGCGGCGTGGGCGGATCTGGACGCGGTGGGGAAAGTGGTGGATGCCGCTCTGGCCGCTGGGGACGTGCGGCTGACGATGGGGGGCGAGCCGACCTTCGTATCGATCGACGATTTCGAGGCGGGTGAATGGAACACCGATGCGGTCGGCCCGACCAAACGCACCTACGCCGATCAACTGATCCGCCGCCTTCGCGACCGATTCGCACCAGGGGGGTTCCTGCACTACGGTCAGGGCAAGTGGTATCCGGGGGAAACGCTGCCGCGCTGGACATTCTCGCTCTACTGGCGACGCGATGGCAAGCCGATCTGGAACGACGCAGGTCTTGTGGCCGAAGAAGGCGCCGAGACGGGTGCAACGGCGGATCATGCGGCAGCGTTGCTGGAAACCATCGCGGTCGAACTTGGGTTGCCTGCAGAGAATGTCGTGCCCGCCTTCGAGGATCCGGCGGAATGGATCATCAAGGAGGGCAACCTGCCCGAAAACGTCACGCCTGAAAACTCGAAGCTGAAGGATCCGGAGGAACGTAACCGGATCGCCCGTGTCTTCGGGCGGGGGCTGACCGAACCGTCGGGCTTTGTGCTGCCGGTGCAGCGCTGGCAGGCCAAGGCGCAGAAGGGCTGGCTTTCCGAGAAATGGGCGCTGCGGCGCGGTCATCTGTTCCTCGTGCCGGGGGACAGCCCGGTGGGGTATCGCCTGCCGCTGGGGGCGCTGCCCGATGTGCCGCCCGCCGCCTTCCCCTACATCAATCCCGCCGATCCGTTCGAGGAGCGCGGCGATCTGCCCGATCCAACCGCCACCCGCCCGCAGGCCGTGTCCAGCTTTACCGCAGCAGAGCCCGGGCAGACACAAGTCGCGCAGCGGTTGGGCGATCTTGACGGCGTGGTGCGCACCGCGCTGTCGGTCGAGCCGCGGGATGGGCGGCTTTGCGTCTTCATGCCGCCGGTGGAACGGGTCGAGGATTATCTCGAACTGCTCGGCGTGGCGGAAACGGCGGCCCGCAAGCTGGGGCTGCCCGTTCACATCGAAGGCTACGCCCCGCCGCACGATCCTCGGTTGAACGTCATTCGCGTGGCCCCCGATCCCGGTGTGATCGAGGTGAACATCCACCCGGCTCACACATGGGACGAATGCATCGCCACCACCGAGGCGGTGTATGACGAGGCGCGTCAGATCCGCCTTGGCGCGGACAAGTTCATGATCGACGGCAAGCATACCGGCACCGGGGGCGGGAACCACGTGGTCGTTGGTGGGGCCACCCCCGCCGACAGCCCGTTTCTGCGCCGCCCCGACCTGCTGCGCTCGCTGATCCTGCACTGGCTGCGCCATCCCAGCCTCAGCTATCTGTTTTCCGGGCTGTTCATCGGGCCGACCAGCCAGGCCCCCCGCATCGACGAGGCCCGTCACGACGCGCTCTACGAGCTGGAGATGGCATTGGCGCAGATCCCGACCCCGGGAACCGGCCCGTCGCCAAGGCCCTGGCTGGTGGACCGGCTGTTGCGCAACCTTCTGGTCGATGTGACCGGCAACACCCACCGCGCCGAGATCTGCATCGACAAACTCTATTCCCCCGATAGCGCCACAGGCCGCCTCGGCCTCGTCGAATTCCGCTCCTTCGAAATGCCGCCCCATGCGCGCATGAGCCTCGCGCAGCAACTACTGCTCCGCGCCCTCATTGTCCGCTTCTGGGAACGCCCTTACCGCCAGAAGCTCGTCCGCTGGGGCACCGCGTTGCATGATCGCTTCATGCTCCCGCACTACATCTGGTCGGACTTCTCAGCCGTCATCGACGACCTCAAAGACCACGACCTGCCCGTCGAGCTCGACTGGTTCCGCGTCCACCACGACTTCCGCTTCCCCAAACTGGGCTCCATCGCCGCCTTCGATGTCGAATTGGAACTGCGCCAAGCCCTAGAACCCTGGCATGTGCTCGGCGAAGAAGGCGCCCCCGGCGGCACCGCCCGCTATGTCGATAGCTCGCTGGAACGTGTTGAAGTGAAGGTTCGCGGCCTGACCGGCGACCGCTTTGCCATCACCTGCAATGGCCGGGCACTCCCCCTCAACCCCACCGGCGCTCATGGCGAAGCCGTGTCCGGCGTCCGCTACCGCGCCTGGTGGCCGCCCTCCGCCTTGCACCCAACCATTCCAACCCACGTCCCCCTCGTTTTCGACATCGTCGACACGTGGTCCGGCCGCTCCATTGCGGGCTGCCGCTACCACGTCTCCCACCCCGGCGGCCGCAGCTTCGAAACCTTCCCCGTCAACGCCTATGAAGCCGAAGGCCGCCGCCTCGCCCGCTTCGAGGACACCGGCCACACCGCAGGCCTGCTCCAACCGGCCCCCGCCGTCAGAAATCCCGATTATCCTTGCACCCTCGATCTGCGCCGCCGCACCTGACCCCACACCATTTACCTCGCCTGGACCGCGAAGGTTGCGGGCGTGGCGATTCGGTCGGATAGTCGGATCGAGCGCGCCGTTCTGGGGAGAATGCTGCGCGCCATGAAGGTTACGAGGGGCAAGGCCTAATAAAAATGATCAACACGGCCCCGTCCAAAGCGGGCCTCCAGAGGAATCTCATCGGCAGCTATCCGTCCACCGCCGGCGTCGGCTACGATGAGCTTCTGGATGCCACCGGACAAACGCGCCCGCATTGGCGTGCCCTCCTGGACGGCCTCGACGATATGTCGGAGACCGACCGGGCGGCCCGCGCCGTCCGCCTTGACCGCCGTGTCCGCGACACCGGCATTGCCTACGACATTTTTTCCGATCCCCGCAAACCCAACCAGCGTTGGCAACTCGACCTCGCCCCGCTGATGATCTCCGCTGCCGAATGGCGTTGGCTTGAGGAAGCACTCACCCAGCGCGCACGCCTGTCCGACGCCATCCTCACCGATCTCTATGGCCCCCAGAATCTGATGCGCGAGGGCCTGCTGCCGCCCGAACTCGTCTTCTCCGACACCGCCTTCATCAGGCCCGCGCAAGGCGTCCTCCCCGAAGCGGGCGGCCTGCAGTTTTTTGCAGCCGACCTCGCCCGTGGCAACGATGGTCAATGGCGCATCATCGACAACCACACCGAGACACTGGCCGGCATCGGCTTTGCGCTCGCCAACCGCGTGGTCCACACCCACATCACCGGCGACCTCTTTAAGCAGTGCAACGGCGTCCGTCTGGCGCCCTTCTTCAACAATCTGCAGTCGACGCTGACCACCCACAGCGGCCGCGACAACGCCCGCATCGCGCTGCTCACGCCCGGCCCCTTGCACGAGGATTACTTCTCCCACGCCTACATCGCGCGCTATCTTGGCTACCTCCTCGTCGAAGGCTCCGACCTGCGCACCAAAGGCAATCAGGTCTACCTGAAGACGCTCGAGGGCCTGAAAGAGATCGACCTCATCGTGCGCTGCGTCGATGGCCGCTCCAGCGACCCTCTCGAACTCGATCCCGGCGGTTTCGATGGCCCCGCCGGTCTCATGCGCGTCTGGCGCCGCCAGCCCCGCCTCATCGTCAACGCCATCGGCTCCGCGCTCGTCCAAAACCGCGGCATCGGCTGCTATCTGCCCCAGATCTGCGAACGCCTTCTGGGCGAAGAACTTCGCCTCCCTGACGCCCGCCGCTATTGGCTTGGCGATCCCACGTCCCGCTTGCACGTGCTGGCCAACCTCGACGGCCTCGTTGTGCGCAAGGCCCAGGAAGGCACCGGCCGCCCCGGTCAGGCAGCCCTCGGCCAAGACACCCGCGCGCTCACACCAGCAGACCGCGAAATCTTGCGGCGCGAAATCAAACTCCACGGCGCTCGCCTCGTGG
>JBGSQL010000278.1:0-1921 GCA_041738105.1 Rhodobacter sp.
CTCGCAGGCCAGCGCTGCCGCCTCGGTCGCGCCCGATGTAAAGACGATGTCGGCGCCTTCGGCCCCGAGGGCGGCTGCAACCTGCCGCCGCGCCGTCTCGATCAGGGCGCGGGCGGCGCGTCCTTCGGCATGGACGGACGACGGGTTGCCGACCAGATCCATCGCCGCGATCATCGCCGTGCGCGCCTCGGGGCGCAGGGGCGTAGTGGCGTTCCAGTCGAGGTACACGCGGGCCGTCATTCTGCTGCGCTCCGCGTTTCGTTTCGGCGCACGTCTCCTCGGAGGATGAATCGGCGCACGGGCAGCGGGGCGGCGGACGGCCCCCCTGCCCCGGTCCTGCCTGGCGCGCGCAGGGTCATTCCGCGTCCAACCCGTCATCGACCACGCGGAACAGCGCGGGCACCGCGGGACAAGGTTGCATTTCATTGCGGATCACGTCCGACAGGCGGGTCTGGTGCAAGAAGACATAGACCTGCGCCGAAAGCCCTTCCCACAGCCGGTTGGTCAGCGATTGCGCGCGCGTTCCCGATACGCCGCCCGTCACCCCTGCCCCGGTGTGCAGCGCACTGACCGTCTCGTCCACCGCCTCGAGGATCTCGCTGATGCGGATCGCATCGGCGCTGCGCGCCAAGCGATAGCCGCCGCCAGGGCCTCGGGCCGCATCGACAAGGCCCGCGCGGCGCAGCTTGACGAAAAGCTGCTCCAGATAGGGCAACGAGATGTCCTGGCGCTTGGAAATCGCGGCCAGCGACACCAGATCGGTGTCTCCGGCCAGCGCCAGATCGGCCAGCGCCACCATCGCATAACGCCCCTTGGTCGAGAGTTTCATCCGAACCCCAGTGCTAGGCAATTGACGTGAGGGGGAAGGCCGCTTAACTCCTGTCCACCCCGGACACCGGCGCAGCCGGCAATTGGAATGGTTCTAAGTAACCCGAGCGAATTTGTCAAGAATGGCGCCCGGGCAGCAAGAAAGAGATACATACACTCATGCCCGAAGTCATTTTCGCAGGCCCTGAAGGCCGGCTCGAAGGCCGCTATCACCCGCAAAAGGATCGTGACGCACCGATCGCCATCGTGCTGCATCCGCATCCGCAGTTTGGCGGCACGATGAACAACAAGGTTGTCTACAACCTGCACTATGCGTTCTACAATCTGGGCTTCACGGTGCTGCGGTTCAATTTCCGCGGTGTGGGGCGCAGCCAGGGCGAGTACGATCAGGGGATCGGCGAGCTGAGCGATGCGGCCTCGGCGCTCGATTACCTGCAGACGATGAACCAGAACGCCAAGCATTGCTGGGTGGCGGGGTTTTCGTTTGGCGCGTGGATCGGGATGCAGTTGCTGATGCGCCGCCCCGAGATCACCGGGTTCATTTCGGTCAGCCCCCCGGCCAACATGTATGACTTCAGCTTTCTTGCGCCTTGCCCCTCGTCGGGTCTGATCATCAACGGCACCGCCGACCGGGTGGCCCCGCCGAAAGACACCCAGAACCTGGTGAACAAGCTGCACGAGCAAAAGGGCATCAAGATCACCCACACCCAGATCGAGGGCGCCGATCACTTCTTCAAGGACGAAGAGGCGCACATGAAGCCGATGATCGCCACCGTTTCCGAGTATGTGAAGCGCCGCCTGGGCGAAGTCTCGCGCTGAGGCCGGGCATGAACATCACCGAGAATCTGGCCGACGATCTGGCGCGCGACACCATCACCGCGATGGAACAGATGGGTAATGATCGGCTGTATGTCGATGTGGCCAAGGTGCTCGGGGCGTCTTCGACCACGTTGCAAGAGGCGTTCCTGACCTCGATCCGGGTGCGCCTTGCGGAACGCCGCGGGCGCATCTTTCTGGAGGCGGCGGTGCAGGCGGCCGAAACGGGCGCGGCCCTGCCGGTTGCCCCAGATATACCGCGGTAGGCGGCAACCTA
>JBGSQL010000297.1:0-4799 GCA_041738105.1 Rhodobacter sp.
GAAGGCGGCGAAGGCCAGCAGGACAATCACCGGGCCGGTCGGCAGATCGGGCGCGGCGGCCGAGGCTGCGGCGCCGCCATATCCGGCCGCACCGCCAATGCCACCGGCAATCGCCGCGACGACGCCGGCGCGATCTGACCACATCCGGGCGGCGACAGCCGGGATGATCAACAGCGCCACGATCAGGATCAGCCCCACGATCTTGAGCCCCGTCAGCGTGACGGCAAGGACCAGCGCCATCAGCATCAGATCGGCGCGTGCCGGGCTGATCCCGCGGGTCGCGGCGTAGTCCGCATCGAAGGCCACAAGCAAAAGCGGGCGGCGGAACAGCAGCACGATCGCGCTTGCCAGCGCCCCGCCCGCCGCGATCAGGACGGCATCCGACCACAGCATTCCCGCCGTTGCGCCCAGAAGGAACCCTTCGAGCCCCGCCTGGCGCCCGGCTGACATGGTCTGGATCACCGTCAGGATCACGATGCCCGCGCCATAGAACACCGACAGCACTGCGCCAATCGCGGCATCTTCGGGCAGCCGGGTGCGGGTGGTCAGCGCGTGGACCGCGAGCAGGCCCAGCAGCGCCGACAACCCCGCCCCGGCCAGCAGTCCTGGCAGGCTGCGCCCTTCCCCCCCCAGCGCCACCATCAGCAAAAAGGCCAGACCGACCCCCGGCAATGTGGCGTGGGCCAGCGCATCGGACATCAGCGATCGCTTGCGCAGATAAAGGAAGGTGCCGGTGACGCCTGCGGCTATGCCAAGCAGCATCGCGCCCAGGGTCACGAGCGTTGCATTGTAGCCTGATTGCAGCAGCAGCGCGTCAAGCATTGCCGGTTGCCACCCCGGCGCCGCGCGTGCCGTAGGTCCGGGCAAGATTGGCCTCGGTAAAAATGGTGGCAACCGGGCCTTCTGAAATCGGATGGTGGTTCATCAGCAGCACGCGGTCGAAATAA
The DNA here is from genome assembly GCA_041738105.1 of Rhodobacter sp. GTDB lineage: Bacteria > Pseudomonadota > Alphaproteobacteria > Rhodobacterales > Rhodobacteraceae > Aliitabrizicola. The sequence goes on from JBGSQL010000297.1 coordinate 948, forward strand.
GTGGGCACGGTTGACAGATCATGATGGACGGCGACGATCGCCTTGCCTTCGTCTCGCAAGCCGTGCAGCACCCTGATCAGCGCGGTTTCCGTTGCCGCATCGACCCCGGCAAAGGGTTCGTCCAGCAAGATCAGGTCGGCCTGCTGGGCGAGGGCACGCGCAAGAAACACCCGCTGTTGCTGCCCGCCCGACAGCGCGCCGATCTGGCGTTTGGCAAAATCGGTCAGCCCGACGCGTGCAAGGCAGCTTTCGGCAAGCGCCTTGTGCTGCGCGGTAAGGCGGCCGAAGAGGCCCAGCTCGCGTTGCAAGCCCATGATCACCACGTCGATCACGCGGGCCGGGAAATCCCAATCGACGCCTGCGCGTTGCGGCACATAGGCGACACGGTCGCGGACCGCACCGAGGGGGCCGCCAAAGAACTGCGCCGTGCCGCCGACGTTCGGCACGATGCCAAGCGCCGCCTTTAGGAAGGTCGACTTGCCCGCGCCATTGGGACCGACGATCGCCGTCATGGTGCCGGCGGGAAAGGTTGCATCCAGACGTTCGACGACCAGCGTTTCGCCATAGGCCACGCTGAGGCCCCGGATTTCAAGCGGGGCGGGGGCAACGGCGCTGTCGGCCTCGACTTCGCGCAGCGGGATCATCATGCGCCTCCGACCAGTCTGCCCGACATGCCGCGTTCGGGGGCGGCGCCGCCCAGGGCGCGCGCGATGGTTGTCACGTTGTGGTCGATCATGCCGATATAGGTGCCCTCGTAGGTGCCGTCCCGGCCCATCGCATCGGAAAACAACTCGCCTCCGATCGACAGCTTGTGCCCGCGTGCCGCAGCCCCTTCGATCAGGGCGCGCACCGAGCGATCAGAGACCGAGCTTTCAACGAAAACCGCAGCGACCTTGCGTTCAACCAGCAGGCTGACCAACTCTCCGATCCGGGCAAGGCCCGCTTCGCTTTCCGTCGAAATGCCCTGGATGCCCAGAACCTCGAAGCCATAGGCGCGGCCAAAGTATCCAAAGGCATCGTGCGCGGTGACCAGAACGCGCGTCTCGGGCGTGACAGACGCCAGCACGGCGCGGGAATAGGCATCCAGCGCCGCCATCTCGACCTGCAGTGCGGCAAGATTTTCGGCATGGCGATCCGCCCCGGCCGGATCGGCCTCGGACATCGCCCGCGCAACGGCGCCCGCGACATCCGACCACAGGGTTGGATCCATCCAGACGTGCGGATCGAAACGGTCGGGATAGTTCGGATCCCGACGAAGCAGGTCTTGCGGCAAGCTGTCCGCCACGGCGACGACGCGGGTCTTGTGGGAAAGCTGCTCCAGGAAGTCGATCATCTGCGCTTCGAGGTGCAGTCCATGCCACAGCACAAGATCTGCCTGGGCGAGCGCCACGATGTCGCTGCGGGTCTGGCGATAGGAATGGGGGTCAAGGCCCGGCCCCATCAGCGCCCTTACCTCGCCGCCCCCGATGCCCCGCGCCGCATCGGCGATCATGCCGGTTGTTGCGACGATGGAAACCCCGCTGTCCGCCTTCAAGATCCGTGGCAACAAGAACGGGCTGGCAAGGGCGAGCCCCAGAACCTGACGACGCGACGGCGACATGGATACTCCTATAGCGATCTTGGGGGAATATATGCGAACGCCTCGCAAAGTCAATGAGATTGAGAATGAGTCGCAATTTCGTGAGACGCCACGGCCAGGCAAGCCATCCGCTTGGGTCCAAAAGCAAAAAGCCACCCCGAAGGGTGGCTTTTCTGATTGGAGCGGGCGATGAGATTCGAACTCACGACCCTAACCTTGGCAAGGTTATGCTCTACCCCTGAGCTACGCCCGCATCCTTGGGTGAGCGGTGATCTATAAAGTCCCGGCAGCCTCTGCAAGGGGGAATCTGCGACACGCGGGAAAAATCCTGGTGCTCAGACCTCCAGTTCGATCAACAGATCCTTGGCGTCGATCTGCGCGCCGGGGGCGACGTGCAGCGCCTTGACGGTGGCCGCACGGTCTGCGTGCAGGCCGGTTTCCATCTTCATCGCCTCGATCGTCAACAGAAGGTCGCCCGGCTTGACCTTCTGGCCGACGCTGACGGCGAGCGAGGCGATGGACCCCGGCATCGGCGCGCCGACATGGGCCGGGTTGCCCTCGGCGGCCTTGGGCTTGGCGGCAGTCTTGGCTTTGACAGCGCGGTTCGCCATCCGGATGACCCGTGGCTGGCCGTTCAGCTCGAAAAACACCTTCACTTCGCCCTCGTCCGTCATCTCGCCCACGGCCTGAAGGCGGATTTCGAGGGTCTTGCCGGGGTCGATCTCGGCCGTGATCTCTTCGCCGGGCTGCATCCCGTAGAAAAAGGTCCGGGTCGGCAGGGTGCGCACCGGGCCGTAGATCCGATGGCGCGAGCGGTAATCCATGAAAACCTTGGGATACATCAGATACCCATTCAGATCCTCATCATCGACGGTCTCTTCCTGGGCGTCGTCCTGATCCAGCTGCAATTCGCGGGCGATCCGCGCGCGCGTCGCTTCAAGATCGACCGGCGCAAGATGCGCGCCGGGGCGCCCGGTGACCGGCGTTTCGCCCTTCAAGACCTTTTTCTGGATCGCACTTGGCCATCCGCCGTGCGGCTGCCCAAGATTGCCCTTCAGCATGTCGACAACCGAATCCGGGAACGCCACATCCACCGCCGGGTCTTCCACCTGCGCCCGCGTCAGGCCCTGCGCCACCATCATCAAGGCCATGTCGCCCACGACCTTGGACGAGGGCGTGACCTTGACGATATCGCCGAACATCGCGTTCACATCGGCATAGGTCTGGGCGACCTCGTGCCACCGCTCCTCCAGCCCCAGCGAGCGGGCCTGGGCCTTGAGGTTGGTGAACTGACCCCCCGGCATCTCGTGCAGGTAGACCTCGGACGCCGGGGCGGGAATGCCGGATTCAAACGCGGCGTATTGGGCGCGCACATGTTCCCAGTAGTTCGAGATCCGCCGGATCTCGGCAATGTCGAGGCCGGTGTCGCGATCGGTGTTCTTCAATGCCTCGACGATCGAGCCGAGGCAGGGTTGCGACGTCCCGCCCGAAAACGCATCCATCGCGGCATCGACCGCATCCACGCCCGCGTCGCAGGCGGCCAGCACCGTAGCGCCGGAAATGCCCGAGGTGTCATGCGTGTGGAAGTGGATCGGCAGGCCGACCTCTTGCTTCAGTGCCGTGATCAGAAGGCGGGCCGAGGCGGGTTTCAGCAGCCCGGCCATGTCCTTGAGGCCCAGCACATGGGCGCCCGCGGCTTTCAGCGCCTTGCCCATGGCGACGTAATACGCCAGGTCGTATTTCGATCGGGCGGGGTCAAGCAGATCGCCGGTATAGCAGATTGCGGCCTCGCACAGCTTGTTCGCCTCGATCACCGCATCCATGGCCACGCGCATGTTCTCGACCCAGTTCAGGCTGTCGAACACGCGGAACACGTCCACCCCGGTCTCCGCCGCGCGCAGGGTGAAGGCGCGCACCACGTTGTCGGGATAGTTGGTGTAGCCGACGCCGTTCGACGCCCGCAGCAGCATCTGGAGCAACAGGTTCGGCATCCGCCGGCGCAGCTCGCGCAGCCGCTGCCACGGGCATTCCTGCAGGAAGCGATAAGCCACGTCGAACGTGGCGCCGCCCCAGCACTCCATGCTGAACAGGCCGGGCAGGTTGCGCGCATAGGCGTCGGCGACGCGCACCATGTCATGGCTGCGCATCCGTGTCGCCAGCAGCGACTGATGGCCGTCGCGCATGGTGGTGTCGGTGATCAGCAGCCGCTTTTGCGCCAGCATCCAGTCGGCCACGCCCTTCGGCCCCATCTCGGCCAGCAGCGTCGCCGTGCC
>JBGSQL010000302.1:0-2242 GCA_041738105.1 Rhodobacter sp.
CCCGGCCTTCACGGATTCCAGCACCGGCGGCCTTGCCACCTTCGACTGTGTCATCGCGAACCCACCTTTCTCGCTCAAGGAATGGGGGCGTGACCTGTGGGAGGCCGACCCCTGGGGCCGGGCCCAGTACGGCATCCCGCCCGAAAGCTACGGCGACTATGCCTTCGTCCAGCACATGATCGCGTCGATGGCGCCCACCGGGAACAGCCGCATGGCCGTCGTCCTGCCGCAGGGCGCGCTGTTTCGGAAGTCTGCCGAAGGCTCGATCCGGCAGGCCCTGCTGGAAAAGGACATGGTCGAGGCGGTGATCGGCCTTGCGCCGAACCTGTTCTACGGCACGCAGCTGGCCGGATGCGTCGTCATCCTGCGCCGCAAAAAGCCCGAGGCCGCAAGAACAAAGTCCTTATCATCGACGCCTCGAGCCTGTTCCGCAAAGGCCGGGCGCAGAACTTCCTCGATCAGGAGCACAGCGACCAGATCGTCGCCTGGTACCGCGCATTCGAGGATGTCGAGGATCGTGCCAAGGTGGCGACGCTGGACGAGATCAAGAAGGAAGGCTGGACGCTGAACATCTCGCGTTACGTCCTGCCGCCCATCGGCCAGGACATCCCGCCGCTCCCCGAAGCCGTCGAGGCGTTCAAGACCGCGCTGGCCGACGCCCGGGCGGCCGAGGATCACCTGCGTAAGGTGCTGGTCGAAGGAGGCTGGCTGCAATGAGCGGGCTGACCCAACGCGAACTCGAAAGCTATCTCTGGGGCGCCGCCACCCTGCTGCGCGGCCTCATCGATGCCAGCGACTACAAGCAGTACATCTTTCCGCTGTTGTTCTTTAAACGCCTGTCCGACGTCTGGGATGGGGACTACCAGGACGCCCTCGATGAAACCAGCGACGAGGGTTATGCCACCGACACCGCCAACGACCGCTTCGTGATTCCCGAGGGCGCGCATTGGAACGATGTGCGCGCCGCACCGCGCGATGTCGGGCGGGCGCTGCTGTCGGCCTTCCTCGCCATCGAGGCCGCGAACCCGGAGCGCCTGCAGGGCGTCTTCGGCAACGCGAACTGGACCGACAAGGCCCAGATGCCCGACAGCACGCTGAAGAACCTGATCGAGCATTTCTCCAAGCACGACCTCACCCTCGCCGCTGTGCCCGAGGACGAGCTTGGCAACGGCTACGAATACCTCATCAAGAAATTCGCAGACGACAGCGGCCACACCGCGCAGGAGTTCTACACCAACCGCACCCTCGTGCATCTGATGGCGCAGATGCTGGAGCCCCAGCCGGGGGAAAGCATCTACGACCCGACCTGCGGCACCGGCGGTATGCTGATTTCTTGCCTGGCCGAGGTGAAGCGGCGCGGGGGCGACATCCGCACCACCGGCCTTTACGGGCAGGAGCTGATCACCATCACCGCCGCCATCGCGCGGATGAACCTGGTCATCCATGGCGTGGACGATTTCCACATCGCCAGCGGCAACACGCTGGCCACGCCCGCCTTTGTGCAGGGCGACCGGCTGCGCACCTTCGACGTGGTCCTCGCCAATCCGCCCTATTCCATCAAGAAGTGGAACCGCGGCGCGTGGGAGCAGGATGCCTGGGGCCGCAACTTCCTTGGCACCCCGCCGCAGGGGCGGGCAGACTACGCCTTCTTCCAGCACATCCTGTCGTCGATGCACCCGAAAGCCGGGCGCTGCGCGATCCTGTTTCCGCATGGCGTGCTGTTCCGGAATGAAGAGGCCGAGATGCGGCGCAGGCTGGTCGAATCCGACCGGGTTGAGTGCGTGCTGGGGCTGGGGCCGGGGCTGTTCTACAACTCGCCGATGGAGGCCTGCGTGGTGATCTGCCGGTCACAGAAACCCGAGCCGCGCAAAGGGCGCATCCTGTTCATCGACGCGGTGGCCGAGATTGCGCGCGAACGGGCGCAAAGTTTCCTGCGCCCCGAGCATCAGGCGCGCATCCTGTCAGCCTATCACGCCTTTGCCGATGATCCCGGCTTTGCCGCATTGGAAGAGGTGGCCGATGTGCTGGCGGCCGACGGCAACCTGTCGATTGCCCGCTATGTGAAGCGGCCCAAGGCGGCGGTGGCTGGCGATGGTGGCACGCTGGCGGCGAGCTGGGCGGCGTTTGATGAGAACGGGCGCGACTTCTGGACGGGCATGGACGCGCTGGTGGACATGCTCGATGGCCTGACGCCTGCGGAGGATGCCGATGCTTGAGCGGCCGATTTCCAAGGCGGGGTGGA
>JBGSQL010000321.1:0-1889 GCA_041738105.1 Rhodobacter sp.
CAGGTTCGGCAAAGGCGGTCACCGGCACCAGGCAGCGGTGCGGCGGCCCCAGCCAGCGCCGCCAATGCGGCGAGGCGGTGTTGCGCACATTGGTAACGCCGCGATCCGTTTTCTTGCCGGTCAGGTAGTGCGGCGGCGTCGGCAGGCCCCAGCGCGCCTTGACCAGCTCAACCCCCGCGTCAGGGGTTGGGCGCAGGATTGGCGCCATCTGGTCGGGATAGATCTGCGGCTGAGCGGGCAGGTTGCCGGCCCGGTCGACAAAGGGCAGGGGCGCGAAAAGCTGGCGCATCGCCTCTTGCGTCGTGGTCTGGGAATAGAGATTGCACATCCTTGTTGCACCGTCAGGCGGGGCGATCCGCCACCTTGCGCAGATAGGTCCCATAGTCGTTCTTGCGATAGGTATCCGCCAGCACCAGCAATTGCGCGCGGGTGATCCAGCCCTTTTCAAAGGCGATCTCCTCGGGGCAGCCGGATTGCATCCCCTGCCGGCTTTCCAGCGTGCGCACGAAATTGCCCGCATCCAGCAGGCTGGCATGGGTGCCGGTGTCAAGCCAGGCATAGCCGCGGCCCATCCGCTGCACCGACAGCAGGCCCTCGGCCAGATACATCTCGAGCAGGGTCGTGATTTCCAGCTCGCCCCGCGCCGAGGGGGTCACCTTACGCGCCCGCGCGGGCGCCGACCCATCGAGGAAGTAAAGCCCCGTCACGGCATAGTTCGACGGCGGCACCTCGGGCTTTTCGATGATGGCCGTGGCCTCGCCCTCTGCGCCGAAGGCCACCACGCCATAGCGTTCCGGGTCCGCCACCTGATAGCCAAAGACGGTTCCGCCAGTGGTCTGCGCATTGGCAGCCGCCAGCAGGTCAGGCAGGCCGTGGCCGTAAAAGATGTTGTCGCCCAGCACCATCGCCGACGCGGCGCCGGCCAGGAAATCTTCGGCCAGCAGATAGGCCTGCGCCAGCCCGTCGGGCGAGGGTTGCTGGATATAGTGCAGCGACAGCCCCCATTGCGATCCGTCGCCCAGCGCGCGGCGGAACTGGTCGGCGTCCTGCGGCGTGGTGATGATCGCGATCTCGCGGATGCCGGTCAGCATCAGCACCGACAGCGGATAATAGATCATCGGCTTGTCGTAGATCGGCAGAAGCTGTTTCGACACCGCGATCGTGATCGGATACAGCCGGGTGCCCGAGCCGCCCGCCAGGATGATGCCCTTGCGCTGTGTCACGCGATCTCTCCCAGGTCCTTCAGGACGGCGGTCAACCCGAGGCGCCACTCCGGCCGCGGGATGCCGAACACCGTTTCCGTCGTCGTGCAGTCGAGGCGCGAGTTCTGCGGACGTTTCGCAGGTGTCGGATAGGCCTCGGCCGGGATGTCGATCACCTGGGTCGGGCGATGCGCCTGACGGAAGATTTCGCGCGCGAACCCGGCCCAGGACACGTCGGGGGTGCCGGCCAGATGATAGGTGCCCGGCGCGCCATCGCCACGATGCAACAGGCGCGCGATGTCGATCAGCGCGGCGGCAATGTCGGCGGCCGACGTGGGGCCCCCGATCTGGTCGCTGACCACCGACAGCGTGTCGTGCGTTTCCGCCAGACGCAGCATCGTGCGGACAAAGTTGCTGCCCTGGGCCGAGAACACCCAAGAGGTGCGCAGGATCACGAAACGCCCGCCGGCCGCGTGGATCGCGTGTTCGCCCGCCAGTTTCGTGCGCCCGTATACGCCCAGCGGTTCGGTCGGGTCATCCGGCTGCCACGGCGCATCGCCGGTGCCATCAAAGACGTAATCGGTTGAAAGATGCAGAAACGGAATGTCGCGTTCCGCGCAGGCGCGCGCCATCGCACCGGGCGCCGTGGCGTTGACCAGCAGCGCCGTCTCGGGCTCGGTCTCGGCG
>JBGSQL010000347.1:0-5107 GCA_041738105.1 Rhodobacter sp.
CGGCTGACTGGCTGGCGGCGGCGGCCACGGGAGCAAAGGCGCTGGCCGGCACCTGGCAGGAAGCCAGTGCGAACGCGGCGGGAACGGCCGGGCATTTCCGGATCACGCAGGGCAGCGTCTGCCATATCCAGGGCACGGTCACGGCCACAGGGGCTGGCGGCGACATGACGCTGGACACGGCGGCGATCGCGGTGGGGCAGCAAGTGACGATCACCGCGTTCACCCTTGTCGCGGGTGGTGTCTGAGCAATGGCGCGCCGTATCGCCTTTCCGGGCAACAGTCGCAATGGCGGCACGATTGAGACCGCACGCCCCGACCGCATCTTGACAGGCGCCATGGGTGGCGGTGCGCTGGGTACGTTGCCGCTGGGCGGCACGGGCGTGGGGCTGGTGACGCCCGCCGGTGCTGTGTCAGGGGCCGTGGCAGGCAGTCTTGCCCTGTCCGGGCAGGCGGCAGGAACGCTGCGGGAAACCCATGTCTTTGCGCTGCTCGGACAATCCAACATGGTAGGGCGCGCGGATTACGATGGGCTGGGAGATTATCCTGCCGGGGTGCAGCAATGGACGCAGGGCGGTGTTCTCGCCCCCGCAACCTCGCCACTCGATCACCTGAATGAATATGCGGGAGACATGGGCATGACGATCAGCTTCGTCAACGACCATGTGGCGGCGCATCCGCAGGCCGATGTGGTCCTGGTGCCGCTGGCCGAGGGCGGAACGGGGTTCAGTGGCGGGCAATGGTTGCCACCGTCCGGCTCCCTTTACATTGGCGCGATCAGCAGTCTGAATGCAATGTTTGCGGCCAATCCCACGTTCAAGCTGAAGGGCTTTCTGTGGCATCAAGGTGAAAGCGATGAGGCCGCGGCCGCACTTTATGCGGATCGGCTGGACAGTTTCATCGACCTCATGCGGGCAAACGTGACAGCAGCAACCGAGACCACACCCTTCGTTACAGGTGGAATCATCAGCAGCGGTGGCGCGGAAATAAACACCTTGCTGACGCAGACCGTTGACCGCCGGGCCTATAGCGGCTTTGCCCCGGCGACGGGTCTTACCCTGTTCGATGGCCTGCATTTCGACGCGGCATCGCTGCGCACACTGGGGCAAAGATATCTGGTGGCACTAGATGAAGCCGTCACAAACACACCCCGTGTGCCGTCTCAGGTCACTGGATTGGCTGCAGTGCCTGGAGATAGCTTCGTCGCCTTGACGTGGGCAAAACCACAGTCGCACGCAGCAATCACGGACTATGCGATCGAGGTGTCAATTGCCGGTGGTGCCTACTCGACCGTTGCGGACGGTGTTGGAACAGGGCTGTCCTTCGTTCATTCCGCCCTGACCAATGACGTGCTGCACACCTATCGTGTGTCGGCGGTCAGCGCGAATGGCACCGGTGCGGCATCGAGCGCGGCAAGTGCAACGCCCGTGGCAGCGGTGGCCCCGAGTGGCGGTGATGTTTCTGTCTTGGCCTTCTCACACGGGGAAAGTGGGTCATTGATAGCAAATGCCTATACCTTCTCTGGCCAGGCCATTGCTCCCGGCACGGTCGTGGTTGGCGTTGTTTCGCGCGGGACTGGCGGCGGTGATATGCTCCCGTCCAGCGTAACACTTGGCGGAACCGCCATGACACTTCTTGGAACCAAGGCGCAGTCGACCCTTGCGGGGTCCAGCACCGAGGCCCAACACAAGATGTCCTATTGGGGTCTTGAGGGCGTTTCTGACTCATTGGCAGATGTTGTGATCACCATGACAAGTGGGGACGCCGCACGCTGCGGTTGCGTGCTGTGGTCACTTGCAAACGTCACCCTTACCGGCGCTGTCACGGCCTTCAAGGCAGCGACCTCTGCAAACACCGGGGCTTGCACTGCGACGATCAACGTGCCCGCTGGGGGTGTTCTGCTTGCCTATGGCAACAGCATTTCCACCTCGCAGACGATTCTGTCGGGTTCGACAGAACGGCTTGCGCGAACAGAGGTGAGCACTGACTTCTGGCATGCGGCAGGGGATGATGTGCTGCCGGGTGGTGCGACGGGCAAAGCCGTTACCCTGCAATACGGCACACCCGCAAACAGGCGGATCGTGGGGCTTTTGGGCGTTGCGAAGGCGGTGTGATCCGATGATGCCATGCCGTAACCGCTACTTGTCGCCGCATCCTTTTGGGCCTGTTGCCGATTTGGAGCCCCGTTGGCCCGACACCCTGATCTGGAGAACACGATGATCGACACCTTTCATATAAAGCGCGGTGATACCTCGCCCGCTATCCGTTATCTGCTGGAGCCTGCCACAACCGATCTGACGGGGGCGAGTGTGCGGTTCCAGATGCGCCCGCGCGGCGGCGCTCAGGTTATCGACGCGCCCGCCGTTGTGGTCGTGGCTCTGGGCACGCCAACGGTTCAGTATGACTGGGCGCCGGACGACACAATGGCGGCGGGCCAGTACGAGGCCGAGTTCCGAGTGCTGCACGCCGACGGCGCGATCGAGACCTATCCGAACGCTACCTTCATCGCGGTGCGTATCGCCGAGGACGTGCGTTAGCTCTAGCGGCTGCCGCAGGCGCGTCGATTGGCAATGACCCGTCCGGTCTGGCCCGTGGCAGTCGGCGGGTGCGGCAAGGATGCCGCTTTGACAGTGCCGTGCCGCTGCGCAACAGTCCGCCTCGAAGGAGCCGTGACATGAACCAGATCTTGGACTCGGAGCGTCGCGACATCCTTTCGTCGGCGCTGACGCTGACCGGGATGCTGGTCGCCGCGCTTTCGGCCCTGCTTGGCGGAGCTGCGCAGATCACGCAGGCGGGGCTGGCGCTGGTCTATCTGGCGGGCGGGGTACCGGCGGCGGTTCAGGCGCTGCGCAGTCTGTGGCGCGACCGGATATTGGACATCGACCTGCTGATGGTTGTGGCGGCGTTGGCTGCTGCCGGTGTCGGGGCGGCGATGGAGGGGGCGGTTCTGCTGACCCTGTTCAGCCTTTCGGGCACGCTGGAGCATCTGGCTATGGGCAAGGCGCGCCGCGCGGTCGAGGCGTTGATGGCTCTGCGGCCCGAGACCGCCTTGCGACGCGAGCCCGGCGGCGCGGTAATCGAGGTGGCTGTTGGCACGCTGGCCGTGGGTGACACGGTGGTGATCCGCCCCGGTGCGCGGATGCCGGTCGATGGCACGATCGCGCGCGGCGAGGCCGCGATCGACGAGGCGACGATCACGGGCGAATCGGTGCCCAGGCGCAAGGGGCCGGGTCAGCCGGTATTCGAAGCAACAGTAAACCTGGATGGGGTGCTGGACGTTCGGGTGGATCGAGCCGCTTCGGAAAGCACGGTTGCGCGGATGATCCAGCTTGTCACCGAGGCACAGGCGGCCAAGGCGCCGTCCGAGCGGTTCAGCGCGTGGTTCGGACAGCGCTACACGATCGCGGTTCTGCTTGGTTCTGGGCTGGCATTTGCAGCCTTTCTGGTGCTGGGCTGGCCGCAGGGCGAGGCGCTGTATCGCGCGGCGACGCTACTGGTGGCGGCCAGTCCCTGTGCCGTCGTGATCTCGGTGCCAGCGGCGATCCTGTCGGCGCTGTCGGCGGCGGCGCGGGGCGGCGTTTTGTTCAAGGGTGGCGCGGCGCTCGAGACGCTGGGAGCGGTAAAGAGCTTTGCCTTCGATAAGACTGGCACGCTAACCACGGGGCGTGCTGAAGTGACCGAGATGGTGGTGTTACGCGGAACCGAAGATACGTTTCTGGCGCTGCTGGCCGGGCTCGAGGCGCAGTCCGAGCATCACATTGGCGAGGCGGTGCGCCGCGCGGCCGAGATGCGCGGCCTGCCGCCCGAGTTGGTGCGCGATGTGACTGCCCATCCTAGCGAAGGGATCACAGGACTGGACGCAACGGGAGCCGTCTGGGCCGGGAACCCGCGCCTTGTGGCGCGAATGGGGGCTTCGCTGGACGATGTGGCGCTGGACGGGTTATCGGCGGGCGATCAGACCGTGGTCTATCTGGGGCGCGGCAGACAGGTACTGGGCGCGGTGGCTGTGGCGGACCAACCGCGCACCACCTCGCGCGCGGGGCTAGCGGCGCTGCGCGCGGGTGGGATCGGGTCGCTGGTGATGATGACCGGGGATCGCCGGCCGGTGGCCTTGCGGATCGGGGCGGAGCTGGGTCTGCGGCCGGACGAGATCCACGCTGACCTGATGCCCGAGGACAAGGTGCGGCTGGTTGCGGATCTGGCCGCGCACGGCAAAGTAGCCTTCGTGGGCGATGGTGTGAATGATGCCGCGGCCCTTGCGCGGGCCGATGTGGGTATCGCGATGGGGGCCGCAGGCAGCGATGTGGCGTTGCAGGCGGCAGACGTGGCGCTGCTGTCGGACAACATGGAACGGCTGGCGGAGGCGCAGCGGCTGGCGCAACGCACCGGGCGGGTGATCCGGCAGAACCTGATCTTTGCGATCGGGGCGATGCTGGTTCTGGTGGCGGGGGCGCTGATGTTCGAGTTGCCGCTGCCGATTGCCGTGGTCGGGCATGAGGGCGGCACGCTGCTGGTGGTGCTGAACGGCCTGCGGCTGCTGTTCGATCCGATCCGGTCTGACAAGCGATGAGGCGGCAATGACAGCGGTGATCTTTGATCTGGACGGCACGCTGGTGGATTCGGCGCCGGACATCCATGCGGCCGTTAACCGTTTGTTGGCGGCCGAGGGCGAGGTGCCGATGAGTGCCGCGACCGTGCGCGGGTTCATCGGCAACGGCGTGCCGACGCTGATCGCGCGGGTGCTCGTGGCCTGTGGCAAGCCGGTCGATGCGGCGCTGCATGCGCGCTGGGAAGCGAGGTTCATGGCGGATTACGCGCTGGGCGCGTCGGATCTGACGCGGCTTTACCCGGGGGTGATCGCGGCGCTGGAGGTATTGGCGGCGCGCGGGCATGCGATGGCGCTATGCACCAACAAGCCCGAGGCGCCGGCCCGCAATGTGCTGCAGGCGTTCGGGCTCGACCGGTTCTTTCCCGTGGTGATCGGCGGTGACAGTCTGCCAAGGCGCAAGCCCGATCCGGCGCCATTGCGCGCAGCGGTTGTGGGGCTTGGGGCTGGCCGCGCGGTGTTCGCGGGCGACAGTGAGGTGGACGCCGAGACGGCGCAGGCTGC
>JBGSQL010000348.1:0-1632 GCA_041738105.1 Rhodobacter sp.
GGGCGCGGGCCGCGGCGCTGATCTACGAGGCCGAAGCGGCGCTGGCGCCCTATGGCGCCGAGGCCGCGAACTTGAAGGCCGCAGCGCGTTTCGTTATTGCGCGCGACAGCTGACGCCCGCGGAGGGGCATGAATGATCAACCGACCGAAGACACCGACGTTGGACCGGGTGGTGGTGCCCTCGGACATGAAGGTGCTGACGGACCGCGAGCTGCGACTGCTGGCCGACGAGGTGCGGGCAGAGACGATTTCTGCCGTGTCGGTGACCGGTGGGCATCTGGGGGCCGGACTGGGCGTGGTCGAATTGACGGTGGCGCTGCACGCCGTTTTCGATGCGCCGCGCGACCGGATCATCTGGGATGTGGGCCACCAGTGTTATCCGCACAAGATCCTGACGGGGCGGCGCGACCGCATCCGCACCTTGCGGATGGAGGGTGGTCTGTCAGGTTTCACCAAGCGCTCGGAAAGCCCGTATGACCCGTTCGGGGCCGCCCATTCCTCGACCTCGATCAGCGCCGCGCTGGGCTTTGTCATGGCGCGCGAGCTGGGCGCGGGCGGCGGCGATGCGATTGCCGTGATCGGCGACGGCGCGATGAGCGCGGGCATGGCCTTTGAGGCGATGAACAACGCGGGGCACCTGAAGAAACGGCTGATCGTGGTGCTGAACGACAACGAGATGAGCATCGCGCCGCCGGTGGGGGCGCTGTCGGCCTATCTGACGCGCCTTTATGCGGGCGAACCGTTTCAGGAACTGAAGGCTGTGGCGAAGGGCGCCGTGAACCTGCTGCCCGAGCCGTTCCAGCAAGGTGCGCGCCGCGCCAAGGATCTGCTGAAAAGCATGGCCGTGGGCGGCACGCTGTTCGAGGAACTGGGTTTTTCCTATGTCGGGCCGGTTGACGGGCATGATCTGGATCAGTTGTTGCCGCTGTTGCGCACGGTGAAGGCGCGCGCGACGGGGCCGGTGCTGATCCATGTGCTGACGAAGAAGGGCAAGGGCTATGCCCCCGCCGAGGCGGCGCGCGACCGGGGCCATGCCACGGGCCGGTTCGACGTGCTGACCGGGGTGCAGGCCAAGGCCACCTCGAACGCGCCCGCCTACACGAAAGTCTTTGCGCAGAGCCTTATCCGCGAGGCGGAGGCGGATGAAAAGATTGTGGCGGTGACGGCAGCGATGCCGGACGGCACCGGGCTGAACCTGTTTGCCGAGCGATTCGCAAAGCGGTGCTTCGACGTAGGCATCGCCGAGCAGCACGCCGTGACCTTCAGCGCGGGGATGGCGGCGGGCGGGCTGAAGCCGTTCTGCGCGCTATACTCGACCTTCCTGCAACGGGGCTACGATCAGGTCGTGCATGACGTTGCGATCCAACGCTTGCCGGTGCGTTTTGCCATCGACCGGGCGGGGCTGGTGGGGGCCGATGGTGCGACCCATGCGGGCGCCTTCGACGTGGCGTTCCTGGCGAACCTGCCGGGTTTCGTGGTGATGGCGGCCGCAGACGAGGCGGAACTGGTGCATATGGTGGCCACGGCGGCAGCCTGGGACGACGGGCCGATTGCGTTCCGCTTTCCGCGGGGCGAGGGCGTGGGCGTCGAGATGCCCGCACGCGGTATCCCGCTGCCGGTCGGCAAGGGCCGG
>JBGSQL010000370.1:0-2426 GCA_041738105.1 Rhodobacter sp.
GGCGGGCGTTGCGCCACGTGTGATGGGGTTGGGGCCGATCGCGGCTGTCGAGCGGTTGCAGGCACGCGGCGGCATGGCGCCGAGCGCGTGCGAGGTGATCGAGGTGAACGAAGCCTTCGCGGTGCAGGTGCTGGCCTGCACAAGGGCTTGGGGGTTGCGCGATGACGATCCGCAGGTCAACGCGAAGGGTGGGGGCATCAGCATGGGCCATCCGCTTGGCATGTCCGGCGCGCGCATTGCAGGCACCGCCGCACGACGTCTGGCCGAAGGCGGGGGGCGTGCGGCGCTGGTTGCGCTGTGCGTTGGGGTGGGCCAGGGCGTGGCCTTGCAGCTGCTGGCGGTTTAGAAATGCAGATCAATAGTCTAGCTGCAAAACATCCGGTTTTGGATCAACACGGCGCCCTGCGTGGGCGCTGCAGATAAATTCTGGAAAAGAGGCGCGATGTCAGACGGTTCCGGTTACTTTCTCTATCATTCCATCGGGCAGTATCCAGGCAAGGCGGAAGGCCTGGCGACGGCGATGCGCAGCTTTGCAGACGTCTGGGGCGCGATGGATGATGCCCAGTGGGTCTATGCGCTGGGGATGCGTGCCCGGTTCATCGACCGCTGGCGTGGGATCATTGGTGCGCCACAGGGAACGGTCACGACCTGCGAGAATGTCACGCAGGGGCTGCACATGCTGATCTCGGCCCTGCCGCAAGACTGCTTGCGCGGCAAGCGGGTGCTGGTGGCTGCCGACTGTTTTCCCTCGAACCATTTCCTGCTGACGGGATTGCAGGATCGTCTTGGGTTTCGGCTGGACACCGTGCCGATGCGGCAGGGGGCAAGCTGGATCGAGGACGAGGATTTCTTGGCGGCCTGGGGGGCGGATGTGGGGTTGGCATTGCTGACCTGGGTCAGTTCGACCAGTTCCCACCGGATCGACCTTCCGGCGATGGTGGCGCAGGGCCGACGGATGGGATCGCTGATCGGGGTGGACATCACGCAGGCCGCGGGGTTGCTGCCCTATGACGCGATGAACCCGGAAGTGGATTTCACCTTGTCGACCAGCCTCAAATGGATGTGCGGCACGCCCGGCGCGGGCATGTTGCATGTTGCGGCCGGGCTTTGCGCGCGGTGCAAGCCCGAGGTACGCGGCTGGTTCAGCCAGGAAGACCCGTTTTCCTGGGCGCTGGACCGTTTCGCCTATGCGCCCGATATCCGACGTTTCGACAACGGCACACCGGGGGTGATGGCGGCAGCGGCTTCGTTGCCCGCGATGGACTGGCATGCGGGGCAGGACCGTGCGGCGATGGTCGCGCACAACCGGGCGCTGACAGCCCGGCTGATCGAGGCAGCGGATGATCTTGGTCTGGCGCTGGTAACACCGCGCGCCGAAGCGCAGCGGGGCGGCAGCGTGATGCTGCGTCTGGCCGATGGCGGGGCGGCGCAGCAAGTTCTGGCGGGGCTGCGCGAGCAGACGCTGCATGCGGATGTGCGCGGTGCCGTGCTGCGACTGTCACCGGGCATCGTCACGACTGCCGAGGGGACGGATCGGATGATCGCGGCCTTGGGGGCGTTGGCGCGCTAGACGAAGCTGCGGATCGTGGCGAGCGCGCCGTCGAGCGCCTTGCCCTCTTCATCCAGAAGGGCCGCTTCGCGCAGCCTGCGCGCCCAATCGGACGCGTCTTCGCGGCCAGCAACCAACGCGATACCGTCCAGCACGCGGTCGAACTTCGACAGGCCGCGCGCATGAGTGTCGGAATAGCCTTTGACAAGGCGGCGACAGCGGATGACCTCGACCGCAAGATCGTAGTCGGCGGGCAGATGCCGCAGGGCGGCGGCTAGCCAGCGCTCCAGATGGGCAACTTCGTGGCGGTGACGCAGGGTGCGGCGGCGGTAGCTGCGCAGCCCGCCAAGGGCATGAAGCATCACGAACGCCCGCAAGCTGTCGGTGCGCAGGCGGCGCCCCCGGTTGAACCAGCGGTCAAGGCGCGCCATCCATTTGGGGCTGGCTTCGACACGGGCGCCAAGCCGGGCTGGCAGCATCCCGGCGATCTCTTCAGCCCGGGGATGCATGAATTCAGTCAGCTGCACCAGGTTCGCCTCGGTCGCGCCCATTTCGCTGCGGATGCGCGCGAACCGGGCGCTGCGGGTCTTGAGGTCGGCCACGCGGATCACGTCGTCATAAGCCATTGCATTGGCGATGTATTTTGCGGCTTCACGCGAAAGGGTGTGGCCCTTTTCAGCCTGATTCTGCGCCAAGATGCTGTCGAGCCGGTCGAGGTATTCTGCCCCATAGGCCAAATCCTGGAAATCGACGACCTTGCGAAGCCCCGCGAGGGCCATCTCGGCCACCGGGCCGGGCAGCGTTGCAGCGCGCGCCGACAGCGCCTGCCACTGTGCGCGGAGATCTTGCGGGCCGGACGGGGTTGTGGCGAGGCTGG
>JBGSQL010000387.1:0-5644 GCA_041738105.1 Rhodobacter sp.
CTTGACGGCTCCGGAGCCGACGTCGATGCCAATGGTGGTGGTCATGGTGTGTTTCCCCTTCAGGTCCGTGCCTCGGCGGCCTTGCCTTCTTCGACAACGGCGCGCCATGCGAATGTGGCGCCGCCCAGGGCGCCGGTGGCGATGCGCTGGCCTTGGGTCTCGCCGCAGGCGGAAAGGGCAAAGGGCAGGAACAAGAGTGCGACCAGGGTTGGTGGGTGGAACATCTGCATGATCATACCTCTGGAACGGGTCATCTGAACCGGGTCAGACGCGCGTGGCCTTGGACAACCACAGAAGTCTAGCACAGAGCCGCGCGATACGCGACGGGGACGCCTGCAAGGCCCCCCCGGCCGAGGGCGAGGAGTAACCGGCGCGGGCACCTGCCTACGCCGGAAGCCGGGGTCAGCCCCGGATCAGCCCCATCTGTTCCAGCTTGAGGATCACCTGATGGGCGCAGTGATCGACCTCGACATTCTCGGTGTCCAGGCGCAGTTCCGGGTTCATTGGCTCTTCGTAGGGGTCCGAGATCCCGGTAAACTCCTTGATCTTGCCCTCGCGCGCCAGTTTGTAGAGGCCCTTGCGGTCGCGCCGTTCGCATTCCTCGACCGAGGTCGCGATATGCACTTCGATGAAGGCACCAAAGGCTTCGATCATCTCGCGCACCGCGCGACGTGTGGCGGTGTAGGGCGCGATCGGGGCGCAGATGGCGATGCCGCCGTTCTTGGTGATCTCGGACGCAACATAGCCGATCCGCTTGATGTTGATGTCGCGGTGTTCCTTGGAGAAACCCAGTTCTGACGACAGGTGCTTGCGCACCACGTCGCCGTCAAGCAGCGTGACCGGCCGGCCGCCCATTTCCATCAGCTTGACCATCAGCGCGTTCGCAATGGTGGATTTGCCCGAACCGGACAGGCCCGTGAAGAACACGGTGAACCCCTGTTTCGAGCGTGCGGGCGAAGTGCGGCGCAGTTCCTGCACGACCTGCGGGAAGCTGAACCAATCGGGGATCTCCAGCCCTTCACGCAGGCGGCGGCGCAGTTCCGTGCCGGAGATGTCAAGGACGGTCGCGCCTTCGGGCACCTCGTCGATCGGATAGTACTGCGCCTTCTCCTGGACGTAGACCATCTGTTTGAAATCAACCATCTGGATGCCGATTTCGTCCTGGTGCTGGCGCACCATGTCCTGCGCTGCGTAGGGATCGTAGAAATCCTTGCCCGCGCTGTTCTTGCCGGGGCCCGCGTGATCGCGGCCCACGATAAAGTGGGTCAGGCCGTGGTTGCGCCGGATGATTGCGTGCCAGAGCGCCTCGCGCGGGCCCGCCATGCGCATGGCAAGATTAAGCAGCGACAGGTGGGTGGTCGAGGCCGGATACTGATCCAAGACCGCCTCGTAGCAGCGCACACGGGTAAAGTGATCGACATCGCCCGGCTTGGTCATGCCGACGACCGGGTGGATCAGCAGGTTCGCCTCGGCCTCGCGCGCGGCACGGAAGGTCAGTTCCTGGTGCGCGCGGTGCAACGGATTGCGGGTCTGAAACGCCACGACGCGGCGCCAGCCCAGCTTGCGGAAATAGGCGCGCAACTCGTTCGGCGTGTCGCGGCGGGCCTTGAAATCATAGTGGACGGGCTGCTGGATGCCGATCACAGGGCCGCCCAGATAGACCGGGCCGGCGACGTTGTGCAGGTAGTTCACCGCCGGATGGGCAAGGTCATCGGCACCAAACACCTTGGCAGCCTCGTTCGCCTTGTTCGGCACCCATTTGTCGGTGATCGACAGGATGGCAAGGATCACGCCTTCCTGATCGCGCAGGGCGATGTCCTGGCCGGGGCCGACGGTTTCGGCAAATTTTTCGGAGATGTCGAGGGTGATCGGGATCGGCCAGAGCGTGCCGCTGGCGGTGCGCATGTTTTCGACCACGCCCGTATAATCTGCCTCGGTCTGGAACCCCTTGAGCGGGTAGAAGCCGCCGTTCATCAGCAGTTCCAGATCGCAGATCTGGCGCGGGGTCAGATCCCACGAGGGCAGATTGCCTGCCTCGATCTTCAGCTTTGCGGCCGAGTCGGATGAGACAAAGAGCTCGGGGATGGGGGCGTGGAGTGCGACAGACATGACAGGCTTGGCCTCTTGATGATGACTCACCTCGGGGCCGAATGACCGCCGGGCTTTCGTGGGCCACTAGCGTCGGAAAAACGGCGAAATTCAAGCGGGCATGGACTTTTTTCACAGATTGAGGCGGTTTTTCATGCAGACTGCCCCGACCCCGGCAAGACTTCGCTGTGCGGCGACGGCGTTGGAATGCCTTTCTGCAATTCGACCAGCATTGTGAGAAATGTTCCGGTTGCTTGGAGAAAGCGAGCCGGACCGCGTGCTGCAAAGCGTGGAGTGGGCCAGGTGCGGCCCGATCCGGAAGGCTGAAAGGCCTGGCTGCGATCACTGGGCCGCATCGGCCCGCTTGCGGCGCGGGGCGACAATGCCGAAACTTTCCAACTCTGGGAGTAGTCAGCCTCGGTTATTCCGATCAGGGTTGCTGGTCATGCTCGGCCAGAAATTTCTCGGCATCCAGGGCGGCCATGCAGCCCATGCCGGCGCTGGTGACGGCCTGGCGGTAGATGTGGTCGGTCAGGTCGCCGGCAGCGAAGACGCCGGGGATCGAGGTGCGGGTGGAGCCGGGCTCGATCTTGACGTAGCCGCCGTTGTGCAGCTCCAGCTGATCCTTCACGAGTTCGGACGCGGGGGCGTGGCCGATGGCGACGAAGAAGCCGGCGCAGGGAATGTCGGTGGTCTCGCCGGTCTGGACGTTGCGGGCGCGCACGGCGGTGACGCCGCGGGGCTGATCGTCGCCAAGGACTTCGATGACATCATGGTTCCACAGGACCGCGATCTTGGGGTGCTTGAACAGGCGATCCTGCATGATCTTTTCGGCGCGCAGGGTGTCGCGGCGGTGGATCAGCGTGACCTTGGTGGCGAAGTTGGTGAGAAACAGCGCCTCTTCGACGGCGGTGTTGCCGCCGCCGATCACGACGACTTCTTTGCCGCGGTAGAAGAAGCCGTCGCAGGTGGCGCAGGCCGAGACGCCGAAGCCTTTGAAATGTTCCTCGGACGGCAGGCCCAGCCATTTTGCCTGCGCGCCGGTGGCAAGGATCACGGCGTCGGCGGTGTAGGTGGTGCCTGAATCGGCTTGCGCGGTGAAGGGGCGGTGCGAGAGGTCAAGCGTGGTGATGTGATCCGAGATCACCTCGGCCCCCATCGCCTCGGCGTGGGCCTGCATCCGGACCATCAGATCGGGGCCCATGACGTGGGTGTCGCCGGGCCAGTTCTCGACCTCGGTGGTGATGGTCAGCTGGCCGCCGGGCTGGATGCCCTGGACGAGGATCGGGGTCAGCATGGCGCGGGCGGCGTAGACGGCGGCAGTGTAGCCGGCAGGGCCGGAGCCGATGATGAGGAGGGGGGTATGCCGGGTCGCGCCCATGATTGCCTCGCTGTAAAATCGGCCCCGGTATAGGCGGAAGCCGGGCGGGCGGAAAGGGGGGGCCGGGGTTTGTGATTGAGGTAGGAGGGGTCGGGAAGGGACCAACCGGGGGATGACGACGCGGCGCGGATGTCGCACAGGTGTAACGCTGACCAAGGTCTTGAAAGAAAACGGAATCGCGATTTTCGTTAGAGAATTGGAAAGGTTTGCCGCCGATCTGGGCTATGTCGGGTGGGTTGTGCGTTTCAAGACCGGGCTGTGATACGAAAGAATATTGCGCAGGACGGAGCAAGTCCTTACATTCCGCGGCGAAAAGGAGACCCCGCACATGGCCGGATCGAAACTGGACCCCATCGACCGCCATATCCTGGCCGAATTGCAGGCCGATGGCCGCATGACCAACGTGGAACTGGCGAAACGCGTCGGAATCTCGGCCCCGCCTTGCCTGCGCCGCGTGCGCACGCTGGAGGAATCGGGCTACATCCGGGGCTATCACGCCGATATCGACGCGCGCGAACTGGGGTTCGAGGTGCAGGTCTTTGCGATGGTGCGGCTGCAAAGCCAGGCCGAGGCGGATCTTTCGGCCTTCGAGGCGCGGGCGCGGGCCTGGCCGCTGGTGCGCGAGTGTCACATGCTGAACGGCGAGATAGATTTCATCCTGAAGTGTGTGGCGCCCGATCTCTCGACCTTTCAGCGATTCCTGACCGAGGAACTGACGGCGGTCGAGAATGTCGCCAGCGTCAAGACCAGCCTTGTGATCCGCTGTGCCAAGGACGAGCCGGGTTTGCCGTTCGAGGTGCTGGAAGAACGCTTGCGCAAAAGCGCCTGAGACAGCGCCTGAAACGCGGGGCGCGCGCACGCGTCGACCGGTCCCATCAAAGCAGAAAGGCGACCCCGAGCGGCGTGTCAGAGGTCACGCCAGGGTCGCCTTCTGCAAACAATCAATCCGGACCGGTCCGGTCGCTGCGGCGCCATGCAGCAACAAGCTGCGACAACCGCGGACCGGATGAACCTGATGAGGCAATGTGACGACTTTGAGGCGTGGTGTCAAAGTTTTGCCGTTTCCCGGTAAAAACTCGAACCAATTTGACCTGATCCATTAGATTGTTCGCAAAGGCAGGCAGTTTTGGGTGCGAATCGGTGCACAATCCGGGTTATTCGCGCGGCTCTGTCGCCCAAACGATTCGCACGGGTTCGCCGCCTGTCTGATACAGATCGCAGCGTCAGATCGGTGCGCGCTGTTTGTGGTCACCCGTTTCTCGTTAAAACCGTGCTCCACTTTTTCAGACAGGCTGTTGCTGTTTTATTGGGCGCGTGTCGCCCATTGAACCGAGGTCCATTTTTGTCGGACTGGCTGCGGACCGGTCAGCGGGCGATGCGGGCGCCGTGCTGAACACGCACCTGGACCGGGATCAGCAGCGTGGCGGGCCGGCGACGGGCGGGGCGCGCCCAGGGAAGGGCGACGGCGACATCCTTGCTTGCGGCGATCACGGATTTCAGCCAGCGGCGATCTTTGGTCATTTGTTTGTTCCTTGCCCGTGGGGCGGCGTCTGGCGGCCCCAAGCCTCATGCTGTGAGACTGCACTGGGATTCGGGCGGCGATTTGGCCCGGTCAGGACGCAGAGGTGGCCGGATCGGGCCGTCAGGGCGCGGGCGGCGGCGCGCCGATTGCGGGATCCTTCAATGAATATGGGCTGCGCGCGGCGTTTCTGCGGGCGTGGCTTGCAGACTTCCGCCACAATCCGGACGCGCGATCGGTCTGCCCCTCGGCGCGGTTGCTAGAGGCGAATGACCGAGATCAGGCGGCCATAGTCGGCCTCGCCCGCATGAGTCGCCCGGCGATAGGAAAAGAAGCGGTCCGGATCGCGGTAGGTGCAGTGCCCCGTCCATTCCGCCAGACCGACGCCGGCGCTGCGCAGGCGGTGCAACCCATAGGCCGGCAGATCGAACAGGGCGCGGTCACCCGGCCCCTGTGCGAAGAAACGCGCGGTTTCGGGATCATCGTCGAGGAAGGCTTCCAGAAACTCTGGCCCGACCTCGTAGGCCGCCTGGCTGATCGTCGGGCCGATGACGGCATGGATGCGCCCGCGCGCCGCGCCAAGCGTTTCCATGGCATCGAGCGTGGCTTCGAGGATGCCGTGCTCACCGCCGATTGCCAACCCGTCCTCTTTGCCG
>JBGSQL010000395.1:0-16122 GCA_041738105.1 Rhodobacter sp.
CCCAGTCCAGCATCTCGCCGCAAGCGAAAATGCCGGGCCGCGCGCGCAACTCCAGCCCGCGCGTCAAACCTTCGGCCCGAATGCCGCCCGCAACCGAGATCGCCTCATCCAGCGGGCGCGGGCCGGTCAGCGGCACGGCAAGTGCCTTCACGAAATGTGCCAGCGCGGGACCGCTTGGCAGCGGGCGCGGGGCGAATTCCTGCGTAAGAGCGACCGAGACGGGCGGCAGACCCAGCTTGCGCAACCGGTTCGCAGCACTTTCTGCGGTGCGGCTCCGCTCTAGGCGGCGCGCCACCTCAGCCTCGGCCAGATCCGGCATCAGGTCCAGCGTCAGGGGCGCGCCCGCGCGCAGTGCCTTCGACACAGCATAAATCCCGCCCCCCTCGATACCTTGCGCCGAGATCACGAACTCTCCCCGCTCGCGCCGCCCCGGCACACACAGCGCCACCCCCTTGACCGGCGTCCCGAAGTGGCGCGCCATATGCGACGACCAACCCACGCCAAAACCCATGTTCGCGGGTTGCCACGGCGCGATGGGCACACCGGCTTTTTCCAGCCACGGCACCCAGGCACCATCCGATCCCAGACGCGCCCAACTCGCCCCGCCCAGGGCCAGGACCGTGACCCTTGGTCGCAGGACCTGCGCTCCCTCAGGCGTTTCAAAGGCCAGCCCCCCGGCTTCGAATCCGGTCCAGCGCCAGCGTGTGTGCAGACCAACGCCCAGCGCGCCCAACCGCCCGAGCCAGGCCCGGAGCAGGGGCGAGGCTTTCATCGCGGTTGGAAAGACCCGCCCTGACGATCCGGTAAACACCTCCTGCCCCAGCCCGCGGGCCCAGGCCTGAACCTCGTGCGGTCCGAAGGTTCGCAGGATCGGCGCAAGCCACGCGGCCGCCTCGTCATAATGGCGGATCAGCTGCTCCGTCGGCTCGTCCTTGGTGATGTTCAACCCGGACTTGCCCGCCATCAGGAACTTGCGCGCCGGCGAGGGTTTCGCCTCGACAATCGTCACCTGCCTGCCTGCGCCGGCAAGTTGCTCGGCCGCCATCAGGCCCGCAGGCCCGGCCCCGATCACCAACGCGTCAAGCCCGGCCGTCGCCATGCCCCACCCCGGCTGCTTTTCGGCAAAAATGCCCCCAGAGGTCCGGGGGCAGGCTGCCCCCGGCGCCGGTCACTGGCACCGCACCATCCGCTTGATCGCGGCAACATGGTCGGGGTCCGCCGCCAGCACATCCGCCGCCAGCGCTGTCGCTTCGTCCAGCAGGCGATCGGGCGCCACGATCCGGTCGATCAAACCCCAACCCATCGCCTCGTCAACCGTTGCGCGCGCGCCCGCCATCAGGATCAGCGTTGCACGAGACAGCCCGGCAAGGGCCGCAAGTCGCGCGGGGTCTGAAGGCTGCGGCAGAAAGCCCAGCCGCATCACCGGGTAAAAGATCTTCGCCCCCGGCACGGCAAGGCGCAGGTCGCAAGCCAACGCCATCCCCAGCGCACCCCCGGCAAGCGTGCCGTTCAGCGCGGCGATGGTCAGCGCGGGCAAGCTCGCGATCCGGGCGGAAAGCCGCTCCCAGACCGGATCTGTTCCCAGTGCCGATTGCTGCATCTGGTCCAGATCGGCGCCCGCCGAAAAGACCCGGCCGGTGCCGGTCAGCACCAACGCCCGCGCGCCTGCAGCGCCGGCGCGCGCCACCGCGTCGTCCAACGCCAGCAACATCTCGCGGGTCAGCGCATTGGCTTTTTCGGGTCGGTTCAGCGTCAGCGTCCACAGCCCGCCGGTCGTCGCGACCGCGATCATGCGATCAATCCGATCCGGCGGCGAATATCCTCGTCCCGCAGGGCAATTTCCTGTCCAAGCCACGGATCGGCCTCGGTGCCGCACATCCACAACAGCGCGCGGGCGGGCCAGTCAGCGGGGATGTGCACCGACGGGTCCAGCAGGCTGACCGGGTTTATCCCGCTTGCCTTGATCTTCACCTGCATGTCGGTGGCGACTGTGCCGGGCGACAGACCCATGACGCGCACGCCAGCATGACCGTTTTCCAGATGGGCCACCCGCGTCAGCATCGCGGCACCGGCCTTGGCGCTGCAATAGGCGCCCCATCCTTCCAGCGGGTTGTGCGCAGCCCCAGACGAGACGGTCAGGATGGTGCCGCCCCCTTGCGCCCGCATCACCGGGATCGCGACGCGCAGACCGTGAAAGACACCCCTCAGGTTGATGTCGATGGCACGTGCAAAAGCGGCCGGATCGGCCTCGGACAGCAACGCGATCGGCTCGATCACACCGGCATTGTTGATCAGCACGTCAAGCCGCCCGCCCCAACTCACCGCCTGCGCCACCGCCCTCTGAACCCCCGCCGCATCCGCCACGTCACAGGGCAGCGCCAGGGCCTGGGGGCCGATCGCTGCCGCCAGATCACCGATCTCGCGGGCACTGCGCGCAATCAGCACGACCCGCGCCCCTGCCGCCGCAAAGACCTGTGCCGCGGCGGCACCAATCCCGCGACTTGCCCCTGTGATCACCACTACCTTGCCTTGCATGTCGTCGCCTCCCCGATCGTCGATATCTGCACTGGTCGTGCCGCCGCTATGGACGGAATCCCTTGACCCTGCGGCGCGGCGCGGAAAGGATGCACGGAAAGACATTCCATCAGGAAGGCCGAGTTATGACCAGACCCCTTTTGCGCGTTTCCAGCGGCATTGCCGCGCTCTTGATCACGACCGCCGCGTTCGCCGAAGTGACGGCCGATCAGGTCTGGCAGAACTGGCGCGATGTCAGCGCCAGCTATGGTCAGACGCTGACCGCCGCGTCTGAAGCCCGTCAGGGCGACACGCTGGTTATATCGGGCCTGTCGATCGCCTCTGCGTTCGAAGGCGGATCTGTCAGTGGTGTGATCGAAACCGTGAACTTTCGGGAAATCGGTGACGGCACTGTCGAAATAACAATGTCGCCGGAATATCCGCTGGCCGTTTCATCGACCGACCCGGACGGTAAAGTGAACACCTTCAACGTCACGATCCGTCAGCCGGATCTGGCCATCATCGCGGCCGGAACGGACACGGAGACGCGCTATGACTTCACCGCACCGTCGGTCAAGGTTGCCGTGTCCGATCTGGTGAGCGACGGCAAAGCGCGTGATCTGGCGCTGGATGTCGACATGACGGTGCTTGGGGGCAACTACATCGTGACGCGGGGCGAGACGACTACTCTCGCCTCGAATGTGACCGCCGACAGTGCCGGCATCACACTGGCGATGACCGATCCCGATGCAGGTGCCAAGTTCAACCTTAAGGGCAATGTCTCGACCCTCGCCGGAACCTCGACCGGAACGCTGCTCGACATGGCCGCCATGGCAAACATGTCGGCTGCGCTCAAGGCGGGGTTTGCGACAGATGGCAGCTTCACCTATGGCACCGGGGCCTTCGAGTTCGACACAACAGATGCAACGCAGACCGCCAAGGGAAATGCCACGACGGGCGGCGGAAACATCAACTTTGCGATGAACGCCGATCGCCTGAACTACGGCGGGGGCGCCAAGGATGTAAATCTGACGGTCGCAAGCAGTGCCATGCCCTTCCCCGAGTTGACGACAAGCTACGCCGAAGCCGCCTTCAACATGGTGATGCCCGTCAGCAAGACTGAAGAGCCGGGTGATTTTTCGTTGCTTACCCGTCTGGTCGATTTCAAGATCAACGACGAGGTCTGGGCCATGTTCGATCCGGGCGCGGTTTTGCCGCGCGATCCGGCGACGATCATCCTTGATGCCAAAGGCAAGGCGAGATGGCTTGTGGACATCATGGATCCGGCGCAAGCCGAGGCTGTCGCCCCCGGCGCGCCCCCGGCCGAGTTGCACGCACTGGATCTGACGGAAGTGAAGGTAAGCGCGGCAGGGGCCGAAGTGACTGGCAAAGGTGCCTTCACCTTCGACAACACGGATCTGACCACGTTTCAGGGGATGCCGGCGCCAACCGGGGTGCTTGACCTGAAGATCATCGGCGCCAATGGCTTGCTGGACAACCTGATCAAGCTGGGTTTCGTCCCCGAGGATCAGGCGATGGGCGCGCGGATGATGATGGGTCTTTTCGCCAAACCGGGTGAGGGCGAGGATACGCTGACCTCGACACTGGAGTTCAAGGACAAGGGCTTCTACGCCAACGGCCAGCGCCTGCAATAACCCCAAGCAACGACGCAAACAGGGCGCCTTCCGCTATCGGAGGGCGCCTTTGCCTTGCGCGCGCTTGCACCTTGGGGCCTGCCGGACTACCTCAGGCACCAATGCAGAGGAGCGCCTGATGACCCTACCACTCGAGAGCCTGACCGAAGCGCTGCTCAGCGCCGCCAAGCGCGCCGGGGCCGATGCCGCAGATGCCCTCGCAATTGAAGGCACCTCGCTGTCGATCGACATTCGCGCAGGCGCGCTGGAACAGGCGGAACGGTCGGAAAGCATCGAGCTTGGCCTGCGCGTGCTGGTCGGGAAACGGCAGGCCTGCGTCTCTGTCTCGGACATTTCGCAGGCGACGATCACGGCCGTCGCCGAGCGCGCCGTCGCCATGGCGCGCGAGGCACCGGAAGATCCGTGGATCGGGCTGGCTGATCCTGATCAGCTGGCCCGCGACTGGAACGTTGCAATGCTTGAACTTGCTGACGAGACGCCCGAACCCGACGCGGGCACGTTGGAACAGGACGCGCGTCAGGCCGAAGCCGCAGCCATGGCCGTGGCGGGCATCACGCAGGTCGAGGCGAGCGCAGGCTATGGCCGGCGCCGTATGCACCTTGCCGCCTCCAATGGCTTTGCCGGCGGCTACGCGCGAACCTCGCGCTCGTTCTCGGCAGTTGCTTTCAGCGGTGAAGGCACCGGGATGGAGCGAGACTGGGCCGCCGAAAGTCGGGTCTTCCAGTCCGACCTGCCCGCCCCCGCAGAGTCCGGGCGATTGGCCGCGGAACGCGCGCTGCAACGCCGCGGCGCGCGCAAGCCAAAGACCGGCGCCTACCCGGTGCTGTTCGATGAACGGGTGGCCGCATCGCTGATCGGCCATCTGCTAAGCGCAACGAACGGCAGCGCCATCGCACGAGGGGCCAGTTGGGCGCGCGACCTGCTGGGCAAGCAGGTGCTGCCACGGGATCTTTCGATCATCGAGGATCCGCACCGCCCGCGCATCCCCGGATCCCGTCCGTTTGACGCCGAGGGGCTGGCCACACGGCATCGTGCGATCGTCGATCAGGGCGTTCTGACCGGCTGGACGCTGGACCTTGCGACCGGCCGCAAGCTGGGGATGCCCAGCACGGCCAGCGCCTCGCGCGGGCCTTCGGCCCCGCCCTCGCCCGGGACCACGAACATCGACCTGACGCCAGGCTCGGTCGACCTCGCCGCGCTGATTGCCCAGATGGGGACCGGCCTTCTGATCACCTCGCTGATCGGCAGTTCGATCAACCCGACGACCGGCGATTATTCGCGCGGCGCCAGCGGCTTCTGGGTCGAAAACGGACAGATTACCCATGCGGTGAACGAGGTGACCGTGGCCGGAAACCTGCGTGAAATGTTGCTACGGATCACGCCCGCGAACGACGCGCGCGCGCATCTGTCCACGCGTGTCCCAAGTCTGCTGGTCGAAGGTCTGACCCTTGCCGGCGCATGACATTGCCCTGCTGACCGAAGCCGCCCTGCGCGCTGGCGTGATTGCGATGGACTACTGGAGGAAGACGCCGAAGTACTGGGACAAGGGGGGTGGCCTTGGCCCGGTGACGGAGGCTGACCTTGCGGTGAATGACATGCTCGGCGATGTGCTGCGCGCGGCTCGCCCCGGCTATGGTTGGCTGTCCGAGGAGACCGAGGACGGAAGTGCTCGTCAACAGACCCCGCACGTATTTATCATTGATCCGATCGACGGGACCCGTGCCTTCATTGCGGGCGAGGAAACCTTTGCCCATTCGCTGGCCGTGGCCGAAAACGGGCTGATTAAGGCGGCAGTTGTCTACCTGCCCGCACTCGACCGTCTTTACACCGCAGGCAGCCACGGCCCTGCACTATGCGACGGTGTGCCGATCACGGCCAGCAAGCGCAGCGCCCTTGAAGGTGCAAGCCTTTTGACCACGCAACCCAACCTGGCGCCAGAGCACTGGCCGGGCGGCGTGCCCCGCGTCCAGCGCAGCTTTCGTGCCTCGCTCGCCTATCGGCTTTGCCTTGTCGCAGAGGGCAGGTTCGATGGTATGCTGACCCTGCGCGATGCCTGGGAATGGGACATTGCAGCGGGGGTGCTGATCGCGGAACGGGCCGGGGCCATCGTCACGGACCGCGGCGGAGCAAAGATCAGGTTCAACGCGCAGCATCCACTGGCACCCGGCGTGATCGCGGCCGCGCCAGGGCTGCACGCGGAACTGCTGGATCGGCGGCGCGCCGGCTGAAGAAAAAGGTCCTCCAAGGTGGGCCTTGCCTCCGGTGGAGCTTATGATTCCTTTGTTTGTTGGATTGCCTTGAGCGGCTCCTATGTTGGTGCTTTTGGGATGAAACGTCGCGGCCTTTTGCTGCCCCGGCCTGCAGGCTGGGGCGAGACAAAGCACAACGTATCAACGCAAAGTCAATGGCATGAACATGTTCAGTGCGAACTCCTTGCCATGCTCTGGGCCTGCGGCCACAACATCCGAATGGTCCCGGCCCACCTCAGGGATTGGCTTGCCCGGATTGTTGTCACCATCCAGAGCGCGTCGACCCAACCAGATCGCCATAGCAGCCTGAATGTTGTTCAACGGAGGACTCTTGAGGTTTGATCCGCAACAACCCCGGAACGTTGGACGTCGGAAGAGAGGCCGCAAACCCCGTCAACTCACACCACGATCAGGGGGCCGAATCCCCACACCTCGACGGCGGAGTCACCACATACTCCCAAGTCGGACCGGCCGTTAGCATCGGAACCACGTTCGGCAGCGGAACACGCATGAGCTTTTGTGCCCGATCACGCAACTGATACATCACCGGGACCAGCTTCGCCAATTCGCCCTTGTCGCCCTTGAAGGCTGCGTTCAGCCCGTCCAACAGCGCGCTGTAGGCCGCATTGAAGCTGTCTGAAATCTCCTTGATGTCGGGCAGGCCTGAATAGTCTGACCCCTTGGGATCGTCGCGCATCGGGCAAACAGCATTCCAATCGACGACCATGTCACCCCCACTTGGCGCATCGTCGACAAGGTCCATGGATCGATAGTAGCGGCTGTGCAGAATTTCGTTGAACTTGAAGTAATGCGCAATATCCTCACGCTCTTCGCTTATCGGTCCAGGGATACGGTCTCCATCACCGGCCCTATGGCCCAACGTGGCGCCTTCGCCTTCTTCCATGATTTTCGAGATAGCTTGGCATGCAGTAGAAAGATCAACAACCTTTATGACTTCGCCGCCAGCACCATAATAGTCACCCTTTCCAATCTGGAGATCACACTGGCCGATGAATATCTTGTCTTCTCCCCATTTTGAGCCTGCGTCGACAAGCCTCTTCTGCACAAAAATATAAAAACCGCCTATGGTCGAGTAATCTCCCTCTCGTGCCTTCTGTGGATCCTCAACCCCACGTTCGATTTCGCGAAACGCTTTGACCTGATCAGGATCAAAGCGGCGCAACCTTACCTCTGGGCCCCTGTCACCCAACAACTTGCGCGGATATCTGGGCAATTGATCCGGATCATTCATCACCGGAGAAAAACCGATGGCGTTCAGCACATTTGCAACCAGTACGATATGCAGCATTTCCTCGACCATAACCTGGCGGATGACCTCAATTGGCTCTGCATTCACGATCTGAGGTGAACTCCGGTCATACTGACCCTGCTCCTTGATCGAATAACATGCGGTCGCATAGGGCGGAATGGTCGAAAGCTCCAGCATCAGCGCGACCTGCAACAGATCACGAAGTTCGCGGCGGTCCTGATCGAGTGAGTTGTCGCTGTTCATCAAAGCGCCCCGTTTATCGCTTCTGCCGCCTGAAACGCCATAGCGGCCATCGTCATGGTTGGGTTCGAGGTTGCAGCCGTCGGCATCGACCCGCATCCAACCATCCAGAGATTGTCATGATCATGGGTGCGCATATCCGTTCGGGTCACTGATGTTTTGGCATTGTTCCCAATGCGATGGGTGCCCACAAGATGCCCCGCACCATAGACTGTGTATCCACTGCCGTCATATGTCAGATAGCCGTTGTCCGAAGGGTTGTAGGCCGTATAATTCTTCACACCCAGCCGCTGAAAGACCTGCATACAAGCGTCATGCCCCAACGCCAGACCCGCCCGCGAATAGTCCGAGATATCATAACTGATGACAGGTCGGAATTCGCCCATCGCATCCATATAGGCTGGATCAATTGTCACTTGATTTGAGGCGTGCGGCAACTGCTCCACCAGCACGCCAATGCGAACCTGACGTTGCACATTGTGATACAGTTTCTGGCGCAGCTCTGGTCCAAACAGATTGTCTTGCTCGACCAGTTGCTTGACGTCTGAATAGGGTGAACCTGCGGCAAAATCCCAGCCAGAGTTGCCGATTTCCAGCCGGAACGCTGCTTTCTGGTCTCGGAATGCCCCATCCCGGAACGACTCGATCCCGGCAGTCGAACCAGGGCCGCGGAATGCGCCAACAGGATCGCGCGCCAGTCCCCAGGCCATCATATAGGGATGGTCCATCAGGTTGCGACCCAGCTCTTGACTCGATTGGCACAATCCGGAGGCAAGCGCCAACGTGCTATTCTCGATGGCTCCACCCGCCAGAACATAAATCTTGCCACGCGCACGGCGCAGTTCGTATTGCGGGGCCCCTGGAAACAGATAGCTTTTATAGACAATCCCACTTACGCGATTATCGGCGTTCAGTTCCACCCGTGACGCAATAGCCTGCGTCCGGATCTTGAACATCTTCTCTATATCTGCAGCGCTTGCAGCAACCTTGTCCGTCCCGCGTTGGTTTGCTTCAGTTGCAGCAAGAGCTGTGGCATCAGCAAGAGTTTTCATGGCATTGTACTTGGCCTGAATTGGACAAATCGGGATACAAGCTGAATTGCCTTCGCAACGTTGTCCGATGAACGCAAATGATCCGGTTGCACCACGCGGTTTAAACGGTTCAACCAGCTCGCCACCAACACAAAATCGCCCCCCCTCTTCGAGAGGCGCGCGTGGCGTTGAGTTGCGGCCCTGCGGCGTGTTGGAGACTTTGATTTTCACAAAATCAAGACCGGCTTCGAACCTGCCCTCGAAATCGGCCCTGTAACCAGTGGCTATCGGCGTACCGTCTGCGCCCTGAGCGATGTAATTATCACTGTAGGAGTTCGGGATCGCATGCATCGGGTACTGGTAAACTTTGGAAAAGTAACCCTCGCCGTCGTTTGGACGTGACAGATGGATACCCAGCGCCTCCGGCGTCTGCTGATCAACCTCGGCCGAAACTCCAATCTCCCACTCGGCCTTTTCATAGTATGGCCGCAGATCCTGATAACCGATCGGCCAATCAATCCCTTGCCCGAACCGGCTGGCCATCTCAAAGTCCGCCGGCAACATCCGCAGCGACGTTCCAAGCCAATGCAGCGTGGTGCCGCCGTAGGCACGCAAATAATTGCTGCCAAATGGCATGGGGCCACGCTGCACATAATAGCCGTTTGTGTCTGGCGTTGTGCCGTGAACGGACGTGATATCCAACACCGAGGGTGAAGGTGCGGTCGGTAAATCAGGATAGGGTGAATTGGGTGTCTTTGCTATAGTCAGATAAAACTGATCGAGATAGGCACGATAGGTTTTCCAATCCTCACCATGGTCAGCGCCGGCCTCTAAAATCAGAACACGCCGGCCATTCGCCAGCAACTGCTTTGATAGAATGCCGCCGACAACTCCGGCGCCGACAATCACAACGTCGTAGGTTTCTTCATCATCGAGGGGGTTCTTCATGGCTTATCCCCGTTCTTCGGTGGTGCAGCCGCCCATGACCCAAATCCTTGCTGCTTTGCGCCCATCGGATGGGCACCGATGGCGTCCCAGACCAGCCCTTCCTTGTAGGCGAGCGCTGAGATGATCCGTGACACATCAAACCGCGAGGCCCCAAAGCTCCGCCGCCAGGCTTGCGGCAACGGTACCCACTGTCCAAGATACCAAAGCTGAATAAGACTGCGTGCCAGCGGTCCGAGCTTTTCACTTGAAAGATATCGCAACCTGACGCCGCGCTCGACTGTCTTTCGATCACCGGCGAAAGCCCTTTCCAATTCCACCGCATCGGTCAGAAATTCAGCCAGAATAGGATCAGGCGTCACCTGACGGAAATGATGCCAGTACTCAGACACACAACCGGTGCCATAAAGTTCGGCCCTCGAATAACCAGTCAGCACCACACTGATCGCAACAAATTCTTCTTCCCCAACGTCAGGTTCACTGGCTGTCATCATGGCGATCTCGGTCAATGGTATCTACATAGAATCCGCGCGGCTCGATGCAGGCTGGGGGGCTTTCAAAGATCTGTGCCGCGACCGGCGTGAAATCGGTAAACAACGCCCGCATATCTTTCGTCATCGGAAAATCGTTCGTGCCGATCTCCAGCTTGATGCTGGCCGCCTGCGCTTGTGTCAGCATGGCCGTGTCAAACAGTCCCACGATTGTCCAGCGGGTCCAAACCGTCCGTCCCAACCCAGTCGCGAATTCAGGTATGGGTGTGGAGTCTGTTCTGGTCCATTGATATCCAGTGAAATCTGATCGCAAACGATATACAAAATCGTCCGGATCGTCCGGGCTGACCAGCTGGATCCGCCACTTCTGCACCTGAGTAGGCGGAATAGTGTCCGACATTGGTGCGTTCAGCGATGGAACCTCATAGTTGAAGACGCCATAGAACTTTGGCTCTCCAAATACCTCTCGCCCCGCCTCGACTGCAATTTTATTGTCGGCCGCCACATGAAGACGCAAATGTCCGATTGCCTCTGTCTGATCATTGCCATGCAGGTACTCCCAAAGCGGCATTTTGGGAACGCCAGGGGTACGGTTTGCCGGAAATGTCAAGAGATTGAATTCAACTTCATTGGTAACACCGAGGGAATTGCTATAATGTGAAGTATATCGCTGAAAGTTCAGAACAAGGAC
Source organism: Rhodobacter sp. (assembly GCA_041738105.1). Lineage (GTDB taxonomy): Bacteria > Pseudomonadota > Alphaproteobacteria > Rhodobacterales > Rhodobacteraceae > Aliitabrizicola. The sequence continues at coordinate 11,087 of JBGSQL010000395.1, forward strand.
AGCTTTATCCTCTTCCTCGCCGCTTTCATTCCTGACCGGAAAGCGGGCAACGCACAACCCAGTGCCCTTGACAAAGGGTTCTGCCGCCTCAATCGTCGTGTACCAATAGACCCACTGGCATTGGAGCGAGGCGTAATAGAACGGAAACGAACTGAACTCCTTTGGCAGTTGCGGCATGACGCCGACCATCGGGATTTGTTTGCAGTCGGGTGTCGTTTTCCGTGCATCCGTCACCGCCGTCTCCTGTTTATAGCATCCGTCGCCACGCGGAAGAGTCGACAAGGAATCGACACATCACCCTATTCATTGCACAGCTTGAAAAGAAACCCAAAGCTGAAAAAACCAGATCCCTCAGTTTCCGCCTTGGCCTATTTCCCGCAGAATCGCCTCGGCGTCACTTGCAACCTGACTGTCCTTCTCCATTCCCAAGAGCGCCTCTTGCAGAAGTTCGCCCGCGCTGACACGGCTTGGCGTGTCACGCGCGGCGTGCGCCAGGCTGACTGCCGCTCGAAGCTGCGGCAGGCGCATTCTGGCCTTGCTGGCCAAGGCATACGCCTCATGCAGCAGAGCGTCGCCGGCAGCGAGGTCACCGCGCAGGTTTGCAATCTCGCCACTCAGTCGGATCAATTCCGGCCGCCAGAAGGCCTCACCGCTTGCTTTCTCGAAGGCTTGCGCCTTTTCAACCAACAGGCTCGCCTTGTCCAACTGCCCAAGCTGCAGTGCTGCATCAGCATGGAGATATGTAAAGTAGCTTGACCCAACTCCCGACGCCGTGCTGCGCCATTCGTCGAGTCCCTGCTCGATCGTCGCGAGTGTTTTCTCGCCCAGTTCTTCACGCCTGGCCCATCCGTTCATCACCCGTCCCCAGCCGAGCCAGAAGTGAAACGTGTTGGCCTCTGCAAGCATGATCAATCTGGCAGAGCTTTGCTTCAGTGCCGTCCCATCTCCCAGGAATTGGTAGACCCAACTGGCGAAGGCCAGGGAAAAAGAAACTGAAAACGGATGATCTGTTTCATGGGCCAACTCCAGCGCAGTGTTGATCGCAGCCCGCGCTGCACTGGCGGAACCACATAGCCAGTGCCCCAACGCGGAATAGGCATGCAGTGCAACAGGCAGATCAACAACGTCAAAGGCTAGGCTCCGTTGCCGATCATCCGTTGTCAGATCAATATCCAGACCACGTTGTAGGTATTTCAGGGCTTCATGTGGTTGCCCCATGTAAAGCAGCACCGAACCCAGCGAGCGCAGAGACGCCGCAGTCAGCACCGGATCGTCGAGACCGTCCACGATTGACGCCAGAAGCTCGGCGTTTTCCAGTGCATTGGCATATTCACCGCCGATCAATGCCGACCGGAACTGGCCATAGACGACCATGAACAATCGTTCGGATTCGCCATACAGCCCGCAAAGTTCGCGCGCCCGGGCATAGGCCATCCGGACGCTGTCCTGCGCATAGCCATGTACCGAGGCCAGCGGAACGGCGATTGCAATCTGCAGGTCCAGTTCACGCCGATCGCGCTCTGCCGATACCGGGGTCTGCTCCAGACAGGCAAGCGCCTGCCGCAGATGTTCAATTGCTTCCAGGCTGGCCGACCGAGACATGGCCACGCGCGCGGCCACGAACCAGTATTTCTCGGCATGAGGATAACCGCGGGCGAGCGTAAAATGGTGCGCCAGCAATTCCGGCTCGCGTTCGACTGTTTCAGGAAAATCCCGCTCCAGCACCTGGGCGATCTTGGCATGCCATTTGACTTGTGAAACGCGCAACATGGATTGATAGGCAGCCTCCTGGACCAGCGCATGACGAAATCTGTAGGTGTGATCGTCACCAGCGCCACCAACCGGCAAAACAAGATCGGCATCGATCAGCTTGGTCAGCGCCGTATGGATGACCGCATCGCTCCCGCCCTGAACCCGCGCCAACAGCGCGCGTTGAAAGGTCCGGCCAATCGCGGCCGCGACCTGCGCCACCTCCTTGACTTCCGACATCCGGTCAAGCCGAGCCAGCAGCGAGGCTTGCAGCGATTCAGGGATGGCATGAGCCAGATCGCCCTTGAAATCGGCCTCTCCGTTCAGCAAGCCGGCTTCGACGATCATCTTGGTCAGTTCTTCGATGAACAGCGGCACGCCGTCGGTTCGTGAAACGATCTGCCGCAACAGATCTTCGGACGGGCGGTTTCCTGCGATGCTTTCGATCAGCTTGATCGCCTCACGTCGTCCAAGCCGATTCAATTCCAGCGATGTGACATGCGCCAGATTTTTCCATGGTGACTCGAACTCGGGGCGTGCCGTTATCAGCATCAGGCAGCGCCGCAGGGGTAACGCCGCGATCCAGCGCGACAGAAACTCCAGCGTCGAGGGATCGATCCAATGGGCGTCGTCAACCAGCATCAACAGCGGCTTCTGGTCTGACATCGCGGCACAAATCTGTAACAGCGCATTGATGATGTTTTCTTTTTCGCGTTCTGGAAAAGCCGGTGTCTGGGAAATGCCCATGCCATCGGCAAATCCCAGCAATGCGAACATCGGCGGACCGATCAATCCTGCATCAAGCCCGATCCCGTCAAGGTACGTCTCGAGCTTGTCGCGCTTCATCTCATTGGTGTCAGACTCCACCAAGGCCAGCAGCGCCTCGAATGCTGATTTGACCGAGTAGAACGCGCTATTCTTGTGAATCACCGATCCGAATAACGACAGTCGGTTGGCCGTGCCGTCCACCAGGTCCTGATCCAGTGCGAAAGCGATCCGAGACTTGCCTATCCCCGCTTCGCCAGAGATCACCATCACCTGTCCATCACCCTCAATCGCCTCATCCCAGCGGGTTGTGACAAGGGCAATCTCGGCCTTGCGTCCGATCATCGGTGTTATCGGGTGTATGTTGCGACGCTCCGCCAGATCCGATGCCGATGTCGGACTGAAGGTCTGAAACAACTCGATTGGCTCGCGCACCCCGTTCAACATTTGCGGACCAAGCGACTTGAACACAAGTTGCGATCCAATCATCCGCCGTGTTGACGCAGACGTCACTACCTGCCCGGCCTGGGCATAAGACTGTATCCGGGCGGCAATGTTGGGCGTATCGCCAAACAGCGACCGTTTCTCGGCGTGGCTGCCAGTGCCTGTGCTTCCAATGACGACAAAGCCGGTGTGCAAACCGACCCGCACCTCGGTTTGAAGGTTGTGGGTCTTGAAGCGATCCGCGATCCCAGGTGCTGCCTCGACAATCTCCAGCCCAGCGAGTGCAGCTGCGTAGGCGCTGCTTTCGTGTGCGGCCGGATAGCCGAAATACACCACCACCCCGTCGCCCACGAAATTCGCGACACACCCATCGTATCTTTCGACAATATCGACGACCACGACCCGGTAATGTGCGATCAGGTCGCGGTAGTCTTCCGGATCAAGCAGCTCGGAAATGGCGGTGGACCCAACCAGATCGCCAAATAACACCGTCACCTGACGCCGCTCGGCGCTGTTGTCTTCGGCGTCAGGATGGACAGGCTCGGCCGACGGCGGCTTGGCAACCGATGCTGGGGCGGCGGGCAAGCCAGGCGTCGGGCCGCGCGCCAGCGACTCTCCGCAATTGGTGCAGAACTTGGCGTCCGGCGTCGAAACTTCACCGCAAACGGCACAAGTCCTTGGGAGCTTCGTTCCACATTCCTGGCAGAACTTTGCCTGAAGAGGATTCTCCGTCGCACAGCTTGGGCAGAGCAACACACACCCCCTGGCATTCACCCAGATACGTCCAACTCGGCGGCACGATTTGCCAGATTACACGCAACCACACGCCACCTGACATACTCTGCCGGCATCGCCACGTGACAGGCCAACATCCAGAACAGGAAAACGGTATCAGGGTGTGGATCTTTTACAATACTGCCGATGGTTGTATCCGGCAGTCCTGTGACGACGGCGGGGCGCGCGCCGAGCAATAGCGTTCCAGCAAGCTTCGAATGTTCCCGTATCGCCCGGATTCTGGCGCGTGGATCAGCACGCGATGATCGTAGAAGGAATGAAGCAGAACCTGGTGGCGAGGGGGGGACTTGAACCCCCGACCCCGCGATTATGAGTCGCGTGCTCTAACCAGCTGAGCTACCTCGCCAAGGTGGCCGGGGTGTAGTCAGCGCCCCCGCAGCCGTCAAGCGGAAAACGGACGCGGTGCTTGTGCCAGACGGGGTGCTTGGGTCAGCCCCGGGCGATGCGGGGGCGGCCGCTCGCGGTTGCACACACCGTCGCTTCGATGAACATCGCGTGCCCCTCGACCTCGGCCTCGCGGATGTCTCGGGTGACGACGACCGACACTTCGGCGGCGCCCGCACGGCGCGCCCGCGCGCTTGCCTCGGCCACCATCGCTGCTTCCATCGCTGCAAGTGCTGCGTCCCGATCGGCAAAGACGGCCAACCCGTCGGGCAGATGCGCGGTGAAACGGCCTTCACCGGGGCTGCTGACCAGCCCAGTTGCGCGTTGTGCCACCTGTCCCACGACAGCGCCGATCGCATTCGCCACGCCGGCATGCTCGGGCAGGATCATCCGGGTGCCCAGACGCGCACCGACCGCCCCGTAGTAGGATGGGGCCGATGCACCCAGCCCGATCACCGGCACGCCCAGCCGCGCCGACAGTTGAACGACGCCAGAGTGCCCGTCCAGCCCCGCCACCATGAGGGGGTGGCGGGCCAGAGTCTCGGGCGCCTGCCCGGCAAAGGCCGGGTCCTCGCCCAGCGCCGCCTCGAGCAGGCAATCGACGGTCTGCGCCGTCAGTTGATCCACGATCATCCGGGCCAGCGCCGCGCCATCCGGCGCAAACCTGTCGCCCCGGCCGTTGCGCCGCCGCGCCATGAGGTCGAGCGCCATCCCTGCCGCCGCCCCGTCCCAGGCATCAAGCCGGCCCAGAACATGGCTGGCATCCGATGGCGTGACGCCACAGATCATCACCAGCCCCCGCGCCACCAACCGCTCCAGCGCCGCCACCTCTAGCCGCGAGCCAAGGGCGGTCCCCAGCGGCATCGGCGCCGTGATCCGCGCGAGAACAGCCGCCTCGC
>JBGSQL010000404.1:0-2943 GCA_041738105.1 Rhodobacter sp.
CCGAGGCGGCCGGCTTCGCGCCCACGGATCTGACGCGCGCCGGAGCGCTGGACGAGGTGTCGGCGCTGATCGTCAGCCCGGGGATCCCCCACCTTTATCCGCGGCCGCATCCGGTCATCGCCCGCGCGCTGGAGGCGGGCGTGCCGGTGGACAATGATATCGGGCTGTTCTTCCGGTCGTTCGCCACCGCCGAGTGGGACGGGTTCGACCAGCCGCCGCGCGTGGTCGCCATCACCGGATCGAACGGCAAGTCCACCACAACGGCGCTGATCCATCACATTCTTCAGGTTGCCGGCCGTCCGACCCAGATGGCCGGGAACATCGGGCGGGGCGTGCTCGATCTTGATCCGGCGCAGGATGGCGAAGTGATCGTGCTAGAGTTGTCCAGCTATCAGACGGATCTGGCGCGCGCGCTGACGCCTGATGTGGCGGTTTTCACCAACCTGTCGCCGGATCATCTGGACCGGCATGGCGGGATGGGCGGATACTTTGCGGCCAAGCGTCGTCTTTTTGCCGAAGGTGGGCCGGATCGGGCGGTGATCGGGGTGGATGAGGTGGAAGGGCGGTATCTGGCAAACCAGATCGCGGAAGGCGTGCAGGATGACCGGGTGATCCGGATCTCGTCGGGGCAGAAGCTGGACGGGCAGGGCTGGACGGTCTTTGCCCGCAAGGGGTTTCTGGCCGAATGGCGCAAGGGGCGGCAGGTTGCGTCGATCGATCTGCGCGACATCAAGGGATTGCCGGGGGCGCACAATCATCAGAATGCCTGCGCGGCCTATGCGGCGGTGCGGACGCTGGGGCTGGCGCCGAAGCTGATCGAGGCGGCGCTGCACAGCTTTGCCGGGCTGCCGCACCGCAGCCAACTGGTGGGCGAGCGTGATGGCATCCGGTTCGTGAACGACAGCAAGGCCACCAATGTGGACGCGGCGGCGAAGGCGTTGCAGGCGTTCCCGCGGATCCGCTGGATCGCGGGGGGGCTGGGCAAGGAGGGCGGGATCGCCGGGTTGGTGCCCTATCTTGGGGCGGTCTCGAAAGCCTATCTGATCGGCCATTCGGCCCGCGATTTCGCGCTGGAACTGGGCGACACGCAGCACGAGATCTGTGAAACGATGGCGCGCGCCGTGGCGCGGGCGGCGCAGGAGGCGGTTTCGGGAGAGGTGGTGCTGCTGGCGCCGGCGGCGGCGAGTTTCGATCAGTATCCCAATTTCGAGAAGCGGGGCGAGGATTTCACCGCTGAGGTGCGCAAGCTTTTGAAGACGCCGGACGGAGGCAATGTCGCACAGGTGTAACGCTGACCAAGCCTTTGATTTCTTGAGATTTCGCGATTTTTGTTAACCGATTTTTAGGACTCTGGAGGGATTTCGGACGCTGTGCGGGGCCGATACGCGCAGGGCTCGGCCCGATTTCTCGGGGGTGGGGGCGGGGCGTGGTGCCGGCGCATACGCCTTGCCCTGTCTGATCGCGCTTGGCCCAGGCGCGAGATCGGCCTGACGGCCGGCGCCAACCTGCGTGACGCGATGGGTTTTCTGCGATTGTCAGAAGCGCCGCCCCTAGCCACATCGGCGAAACTCGGCTACTCTTTCGGACAGACCCGGGTGAACCCGGGCGGATCGAGGCAGGCGACCGGGTGAACGTGCCCGGTGGACAAGACAGAGCAGGCGAATATCCATGACTGAGATGGTCTATGGCTCCATGCCCGCCAAGGTGGGCGAGCCGGTTCTTCCGCGTTGGTGGCGCACGATCGACAAGTGGTCGATGACCTGCATCCTCGTGCTGTTCGGGATCGGGATGCTGCTGGGGCTCGCGGCCTCGGTGCCGCTGGCCAGCCGCAACGGGCTTGATCCGTTTTATTACGTGCAGCGTCAGGCGGTGTTCGGCGGGCTGGCCATCACGGCGATGCTGGGCGTCTCGATGATGTCGCCGCAACTGGTGCGGCGGTTGGGGGTGCTGGGGTTCCTCGCGGCCTTTGGGGCGCTGGCGCTGTTGCCGTTCTTTGGCACGGATTTCGGCAAGGGCGCGGTGCGCTGGTTCTCGATGGGCTTCGCCTCGGTCCAGCCGTCAGAATTCCTCAAGCCGTTCTTCGTGATCCTCTGTGCCTGGCTGATCGCGGCAAGCCATGACCTGAACGGACCTCCCGGCAAGACGATTTCCTTTGCCATCGCGCTGGTGATCGTCGGCTTTCTGGCGCTTCAGCCGGATTTCGGCCAGGCGGCGCTGGTGCTGTTCGGCTGGGGGGTGATGTATTTCGTGGCCGGCGCGCCATTCCTGCTGATTGTTGTGGTGCTGGGGCTGGTGGGGGGCGGCGCGATGCTGGCCTATGGCAGTTCCGAGCATTTCGCGCGCCGGATCGACGGGTTCCTGACCCCCGATGTCGATCCGCGCACGCAGCTTGGCTATGCCGCGAACGCGATCCAGGAAGGTGGATTCTTTGGCGTGGGCGTGGGCGAGGGCCAGGTGAAATGGTCGCTTCCCGATGCGCATACCGATTTCATCATTGCCGTGGCGGCCGAGGAATACGGGCTGGTTCTGGTTCTGGTGGTCATCGCGCTTTACGCGACCGTTACCGTGCGGTCGCTGTTCCGGCTGATGAAAGAGCGCGATCCCTTCATCCGGCTGGCGGGCACCGGGCTGGCCTGCATCTTCGGCGTGCAGGCGATGATCAACATGGGGGTGGCGGTGCGGTTGCTGCCGGCCAAGGGGATGACCCTGCCCTTTGTCAGCTATGGCGGATCGTCGGTGATCGCCGCCGGAATCACGGTGGGGATGCTGCTGGCCTTCACGCGGGTCCGGCCTCAGGGCCAGATCGGCGATATCCTGTTCAAGCGGGGGCGCTGAGGGTGGCGCCCTTGCTGCTGATTGCGGCCGGGGGCACGGGCGGGCACATGTTTCCCGCCCAGGCGCTGGCCGAGGCGATGCTGGCGCGTGGCTGGCGCGTGCGGCTTT
>JBGSQL010000425.1:0-6203 GCA_041738105.1 Rhodobacter sp.
CAGGTTCACGCCGGTGTTGAAGAAGGACAGGCCTTCGGTGACCGTGGGCTTGGTTCCGTCCTTGGCGAAGGCCACGATCGCTTCGATGCCTTTCGATGCCATCAGCAGCGGATACTGCTGCGAGGTGGCGCCGATGACACCGTCCTTGACGTTCTGCACGCCGGGGCAGCCGCCATCGACCGACACGATCAGCACGTCATTTTCACGCCCGACCGCCTTGAGCGCCTCATAGGCACCTGCCGCCGAGGGTTCGTTGATCGTGTAGACCACGTTGATGTCCGGATCCTTGGCCAGAAGCGCTTCCATCGCCTTCAGGCCACCCTCTTCGTTGCCGGCGGTCACTTCGTTGCCGACGATGCGGGGGTCCGTCTCGTCGCCCCATTTGTTGATGTCGGCGGTGTCGATTTCCATGCCGGTCAGGAAGCCCTGATCGCGCAGAACATCGACCGACGGCTGGCTGATCGCCAGGTCGAGAAGGGCGATCTTGGCGGTTGCCGCCGCATCGCCAAGCGTGGCCTTGGCCCATTTGCCGATCAGCAGGCCGGCTTGGAAGTTGTCGGTCGCGAAGGTTGCATCGGCGGCGTCGATCGGGTCGAGCGGGGTGTCGAGCGCGATCACCAGCACGCCGGCGTCGCGGGCGGCCTTGACCGAGTCGACTATGGCCTTGGTGTCAGAGGCGGTGATCAGGATGCCCTTGGCGCCATCGGCGATGCAGGCTTCGATCGCCGCGACCTGGCTTTCATGATCGCCGTCGATCTTGCCGGCGTAGGATTTCAGGTTCACGCCGAGTTCGGCGGCCTTGGCTTCGGCGCCTTCCTTCATCTTGACGAAGAAGGGGTTGGTGTCTGTCTTGGTGATAAGGCAGGCGCTGACGCCCTGCGCCGAGGCCGATCCGGCCATCAGGGCGGCGGTGGCCGCACCCAGCACGAGGCCGGTGAGCTTGTTCATCTTGATCACGGTAGTCCTCCCGAATGATTGACGCGGCCACCCCTTGGGTGAACCGCTGTGCGACAGGCCCGTTCGCCTGCTGCGCGCACAGATGACACTGATTCCGGCGGGGGGTCAATATAATTAATTCACTCTGATTTATTATTGACAGGACGCCTCGGCCACGCCCTAATCAGGGCTGCCGCGTTGGGTTTGCCGGCGGGGGAGACGTGCGTGACGCAGGCAAATGACATGGCGACAGACCGGTTGGCGGCCGAGGCCGCAAGTCTGCGCGGGTCGAATCAGAGCGGGATGCGTGCACATAATGAACGCCTGGTGCTGAGCCTGGTGCGGCGCGACGGGGCGCTGGCAAAGTCCGACATCGCGCGGATCACCGGGCTGTCAGCGCAAACCGTGTCCGTCATCATGCGCGGGCTGGAGGCCGACGGACTGCTGGCGCGGGGCGAGCCGATCCGGGGCAGGATCGGACAGCCTTCGGTGCCGATGTCGCTGGCGGCGGATGGGGCGTTCTTCTTTGGCCTGAAGATCGGGCGGCGGTCGGTCGATCTGGTGCTGGTGAACCTGGTGGGGCAGCCGGTGGGGTTTCGGCGCCAGACCTACCGCTATCCGACCCCGGAAACCGTCGTGCGCTTTGTGCAGGACGCGCTGCCGGCGCTGAGCGCTGCGCTGCCCGCTGCGCTGCGCGACCGGATCGGGGGGCTTGGCATTGCGATGCCGTTCCAGCTGTGGAACTGGGTGCAGTTCATTGATGCCCCGCCCGGCGCGATGGACGCCTGGCGCGACCGGGACATTGCGGCCGAGCTTTCGGCGCTGTGCGACCTGCCGGTGACGATGCAGAATGACGCGACAGCCGCCTGCGGGGCGGAACTGATGTTCGGCACCGGGGACCGGCCGCAGGACTTCCTGTACTTTTACGTCGGTTTCTTCATCGGCGGCGGGCTGGTGCTGAACGGCCGGCTGTTTACTGGGCGCACGGGCAATGCGGCGGGTGTCGGGCCGATGCCGGTTCCGGGGCCGGATGGCCGGATGCGCCGGCTGATGACGGTTGCCTCGCTTTCCACGCTGGCCGAGGCAATGGACGCGGCGGGCGAGGCGTCGGACCAGCTGTGGGAAAGCCCCGAGCCGTGGAGCGTGAGCGACGCAGTCCTGTCGCACTGGATCGAGAGCGCGGCCGGGGGGCTGGCGAGCGCGACACTGAGTGCGGCAACACTGGTCGAGATCGACACCGTGCTGATTGACGGCTGGATGCCGGCGGCGGTTCGGGCGCGGCTGGTCACGGCGACGCGGACGGCATTTGACCTGCTGGACCATGCGGGCATCACGCCGGCTGCGATCCGCGAGGGGACGATCGGGCCGCAGGCGCGCGCGCTGGGCGGGGCGGCGATCCCGCTGGCGCAGCGGTTCCTTGTGGACCAGCCCGTGATGCAGAAGGCCGGCTAGACCGAAACCGCCTGGCGCAAGGTGGCTTCCGGGATCTCGGCCTTGGTGCCCGAGAGCGCGACCGCACCACGCTTAAGCACATAGAAGCGGTCGGCCAGCGCGTAGGCAAAGTCGAAGTACTGCTCGACCAGGACGATCGCCATGTCGCCCCTGCCCCGCAGATACTCGATGACACGACCGATCTGCTGGATGATGTTCGGCTGGATGCCTTCGGTCGGCTCGTCAAGCAACAGAAGCTTGGGCTTCATGATCATGGCGCGCCCGATGGCAAGCTGTTGCTGCTGGCCGCCCGACAGATCGCCGCCGCGACGGTGCTGCATCTCTTTCAGAACCGGAAACAGATCGAAGATCTCGTCCGGGATGCGGTGTTCGGATCGCGGCAGGCAGGCAAAGCCGGTTTCGAGGTTCTCGCGCACGGTCAGAAGCGGGAAGATCATGCGGCCTTGCGGCACATAGCCCAGGCCACGGCGCGCCATGGCCTGCGGCGGCACCCGGCCGATCGCCTCGCCATCCAGCGTCAGCGTGCCGCCCGAGCGGATATGCGTGCCGGAAATTGCCTTGAGAAGCGAGGTCTTGCCGACACCGTTGGTGCCGACCAGACAGGTGACCTGGCCCACCGCCGCCTCCATGCTGATCCCGTTCAGGATCTGCGAGCCGCCATAGTGCAGGGTCAGGTTCTCGACCCTCAGCATTGCATCAGCGGCCAAGATACACCTCGATCACTTGCGGGTTCTGCGTCACGAAATCGAGGCTGCCCTCGGCCAGCACCGAGCCTTCGTGCAACACCGTGACGCGACAGTTCAGGCGGCGGACAAAATCCATGTCATGCTCGACCACCACGACCGCGCGCGTCTTGGCGGCTTCCACCAGAAGCGCCGTCGTGTGTTCGCGTTCTGCCAGTGTCATGCCGGCGGCGGGTTCATCGACCAGCAACAGGCGTGGTTCCTGCGCCAGCAACATGCCGATTTCCAGCCATTGCTTCTGGCCATGGCTCAGCTCGCCTGCCTTGCGGTCAAGCTGCTCGGCCAGGCCGATTTCACCCGCCAGTTTGGCCACGCGCGCATGATCTTCCGCCGAGGGGCGAAAGAATAGAACGGCCAGCGGGTTGCGTGGACGTTTCAGCGCCATCATCAGGTTTTCGCTGACACGCTGATCCTCGAACACGGTCGGGCGCTGAAACTTGCGGCCCACGCCGGCCTGCGCGATCTGGCTTTCGGACAGCTTGAGCAGCGAGATCGAGCGTTCGCCCCACAGCACCTTGCCGCTGTCGGGCCGGGTCTTGCCGGTGACGATATCCATGAAGGTGGTCTTGCCCGCGCCATTCGGGCCGATGATCGCGCGCATCTCGGCGGGGCCGATGTTGAAGGACAGGTTGTTGATCGCGCGGAAGCCGTCGAAGGTGACGGAAACACCGGACACTTCAAGCAATGCGCCGTTCATTCGAGCGCCTCTTTCTCTTGCAGGGCGCCATCATCGGGGCCAAGCGGCGCGCCCTTGCGGTCGGGCGCGCGCAAACCCTGAAGGTAGTCAAAGAGGCCGCCGATGCCCTTGGGAGCAAGGATCGTGACGGCGACGAACGACAGGCCAAGCAGGACCAGCCACCAGTCCACCCATTTGATCGTATAGACCCCAAGGTTCACGTCCGGCGCACGTCCCCCGGTGAACCAGCTGGACACCAGGCTGACGAAGGCCGCGCCGATGACCGCGCCATAGAGCCGCCCGCGCCCCCCGATGGCGACCCAGACCGCCAGATAGACCGACGCGATCGGGGCAACCTCGGCCGGGTTGATGATGCCGGCTTGCGGATAGTAAAGCGCGCCTGCCAGGCCCGCGATCACCGCCGTCAGGGTAAAGACGAACAGCTTGAAGCCTTCGACCGGATAGCCAAGGAAGCGCACGCGCGCCTCGTCATCGCGGATGCCGCGCAGGACCGAGCCGAACTTGCCCGAGGTGATCCAGTAGCACAGCCCGTAGCCCGCCCCGAGCGCGGCGGCCGAGGCCCAGAAGAACCAGATCGAGAGGTCTGATTGCGCGATCGCATCGGCGCCGGGCAGGTTTTGCAGGCCGGACAGGCCATTGTTGCCGCGCAAGCCGCTGTCGTTCTGAAAGAGGTAGAGCGCGAGCGCAAGCGTCATCGCCTGGGTCAAGATCGAGAGATAGACCCCGGTGACGCGGCTACGGAAGGCCAGCCATCCGAACACCAGCGCCAGCAGACCCGGCACCAGCACGACCAGCGCCATCTGCGCCCAGAAGCTGTGGGCAAAGGCCCAGATCGGGGGAAGCTCGCTGGCGCCGACCACACCGAAGATCTGCGTCGCGATGCCGGTCGCAATCTCTTCCGGCGTGGCGGGCAGTTCGGCGTTTGCCAGGCTGGCCACCACGATGGCTTCGGTCCGCGCATACATCAGCCACATGCCGATCATGTAGCCGCCCAGGCCGAAGAAGGCGAAATGTCCCAAGCTGAGGATGCCGGTGTAGCCCCAGACCAGATCCATCGCGAGCGCGATCAGGCACAGGCACAGCGTCTTGCCCAGCGTCTTGACGAAAGACGTCGAGATCAGTCCGGGGCCATAAGCCTCGGACAAGAGGGTGACGGCGAGAACGAAGACGGCGAGAACGCCGAGAAAGATCAGGACCGAGGGGTGGCGGCGCACGAACGGGATGCGGGGCGGCTGCCCCATCGGACGGGTCGGGGGCGCTGCCCCCGGACCCCCGGGATACTTGTGAACAGAAGAAGGGGATAGGGTCATCGCGTCAATCTCCTGCCGCGCGGCCCTTGAGGGCGATGATGCCGCGCGGGCGGAACTGGATGAAGATGATGATGAAGATGATCATGTAGGTCTGGGCGGCAAGGGTGTTCGAGGGATTCAGGAACTCGATGCCCTTTTGCAGGAAGCCGATCATCGCGGCCCCCAGCAGCGTGCCCCAGATGTTGCCCACACCGCCCACGACGACGGTCATGAAGCTTTGCACGATGTAGTCCGACCCGAGTTCGGACGTGACCTTGGCGAAAAGGCCGATGGCGACACCCGCGACGCCGGCGATGCCGGAGCCCAGGCCGAAGGTGAGCATGTTGATCCGATCGGGGTTGATGCCCATCGACGCCGCCATGCGCGGGTTTTGGGTAACGGCGCGCACCTCGAGCCCGAGGCGCGTGCGCTTCATGAGGAAAAGAAAGAAACCGAGGAAGATCAGCGCCAGCACGAAGATCGCGATGCGGATGTAGCTGATCGAGACGATGTCGTTGAACACCAGGGCGCCGTCGAGCCAGGCGGGCGAAGTCAGCGGGCGCGCCTGGGTGCCGAAGATCGTCTTGGCGAGTTGCTGGAGCGCGATCGAGATGCCGAATGTTGCGAGCAGGGTTTCGAGCGGCCGGTGGTAGAGGTGGCGGATCACCAGCCGTTCCATCGCCACTCCGGCGGCGAAGGTGACCGCAAAGGCAAGCGGCAAGGCCACCAGGATGGAGGCCGTGTAGTTGGACACGAAAAGCTGCACGACGTAGCCGGTGTAGGCGCCCATCATGATGAATTCGCCATGCGCCATGTTGATCACGCGCATCACGCCGAACGTGATCGCAAGGCCGATCGCCGCGAGGAAGTAGATCGAGGCCAGCGAGAGGGCGTCGAGGGCCAGGTCTGCCGCCTGGTTCAGCGCAATGCGCAACTCGATCGCACGGAGCGCGGCCCTTGCCGCATCGGTGACGGCGGCGGAGGGTTCGGCATAGACCTCAAAGAAGCTGTGGGCGGCCAGTGCTGCGGCAACTTCGGCCTCGGTCGCGGCGGGGGGCACCGTGCCAGCGGCCTCGAGCGCCTCGT
>JBGSQL010000437.1:0-3134 GCA_041738105.1 Rhodobacter sp.
GCCGCGTTCGCCGAGGCCGGGCTACGGGTGGCCCGCAACTCGCCCTTTGCAGGGGCCTACATCGCGCAGGCCTACGGGCGGCCCTCGCGCGGGCAGCACGTCGTGCAGGTCGAGATCGACCGGGCGCTTTACATGGATGAGGCGCAGGTCTTGCCCCGCGCCGACTTCCCGGCGTTTCAGGCGCTGATGACGGGCGTGGTCGCGCGGCTTGCAGAGATCGGGCGGCAGGCCATTCCACTCGCCGCGGAATGAGTCGATTGACGTCAGAGAAGTCCGTCGCCGCTTTGGCTGCTGTCCGAAGAAAAGGATGTAGTAGGTCACCTGAGACGCGGGCGATCCGGTCCTGCTGATCCATGGGGTCTGGGCAATGCCGACATCTGGTCGGCGCAGGTTGCCGATCTGATGAAGGATCATCTCGTCATCGTGGCCGACAGCCGGGGGCAGGGCCGCTCGACCCGCAGCGCGGTTCGGGCTTTCATCGACTAGCGCAGCGCGCGGCCCTTGATGATGGCGGCCTTGCCGAAACGGCGGCGGATTGCATCGGTGGCGCGCTCGGCTGCGCGGCGGCGGGCGGCGTCGGGATCGAGTAGATCTGACATGCGATCGGCCTCGTCGGCTTCGGCAAGATCGCCAAGTCCGACGCCGATCAGGCGGAACGGGCCGGGATCGCGCGCGGCGTCATAAAGGGCGCGCGCCTCGCGATACAGGCGGTCGGCGGTCTGGGTGGCGTCGGGCAGGGTGTGGCGGCGGGTCACGATGCGGAAATCGGCGCGCCGGAGTTTCAGCGTGACGGTGCGGCCGGCAAGATCCCTGGCCTTCGCCCGGTCTGCCACGCGCTCGGACAGGCGCCAGAGGTGGCCATCGAGGATGTCGGGGTCGCCGGTATCCTCGTCGAAGGTGGTTTCGGCCGAGATCGACTTCATCTTTTCGTCGCGGGTCACGCGGCGGGTGTCCTGCCCGCGGGCAAGGTGCCAAAGGCGGTCGCCGGTCTGGCCGAAGCGGGCGGTCAGGTCCTGGCGATCCCAGCGCAAGAGGTCGGCGATGGTGCGGATGCCGGCGTTTGCCAGCGCGGACTGGCTGGCCTCGCCCACGCCCCAGAGGATGCGGACGGGTTTGGGGCGCAGGAAGTCGGCGGTTTCGGCGCGGCCGATCACCGAGTAGCCGCGCGGCTTGTCGAGATCGGAGGCGATCTTGGCGAGGAACTTGTTGTGGGACAGGCCGACCGAGCCGGTGATGCCGAGCTGATCCTCGATCTGTTTCAGCAGGCGGGCCAGCATCACGGCGGGGGGGGCGCCGTGCAGGCGGGTGGTGCCGGTCAGGTCAAGGAAGGCCTCGTCGAGCGAGAGCGGCTCGATCGCGGGGGTCAGCGCCTCCATCAGGGCGCGGATCTGGCGCGAGACGGCGGCGTAGACCTCGATCCGGGGCTTCACGACCACGGCTTGCGGGCAGAGTTTGAGCGCCTGAAACATCGGCATGGCTGAGCGGACGCCGCTGATCCGGGCGATGTAGCAGCAGGTGGAGACGACGCCACGGGTGCCGCCGCCGACGATCACGGGCTGGTCACGCAGGGCGGGATTGTCGCGTTTCTCGACGCTGGCATAGAAGGCGTCGCAATCCATGTGGGCGATCGAAAGGGTGTCAAGCTCGGGGTGGGACACCACGCGGGGGCTGCGGCAGGCGGGGCAGCGCGCGCCGTGGGGAAAGGGGGTAAGACAGTCGCGGCACAGGCTGGGCATGGACGCAGGATAGCAGAGATGTCGCACAGGTGTAACGCTGACCAAGGGATTGTTTTTGTTGGGAAAGGCGATTTTTGTTAGGGGAATGTTAAGGGTTTGGCGGGGAAACCGCGCCGGTGACAGGGGTGTGGCGATGGGCGGGTGGGAGTGGTTTGGGGGGTGGCGGTGAGGCATTGGCGGTGAGGGATTGGCGGGGTGAACCCCGCCCTACCGGGTGGTGCGCGGTGGAGTGCGCTGTGCGATTGGCTGGAGTCCGTATCTACATCAGACTCGAGGGCGGAGAGCAACGCGATGCCGCCTTTTCAGGTGCCGAGGCAGTCGACACTCTCGCCCGTCACGCAAACGAGTCGAAAACCTTCAATTGCTCTATTGTTCGGCGAACATAGAGACAGAGGCGAAACCACCTTCAACTTGGTCGGACAAGAACTTCCATGAGGAACCAGCGGTAGAATTGCCATGACCGACCCGTGCATGGTTACCCGCCGAGCGACTGGTGGTTTCACTGTATTCCCCACGCCCGCCAAGATAATCCTCGTGAGCGTTTGATTTCGTTGATTGCAAGTCAAAACTTCACGGATAAATCGCCGTGAACTTGGCAAGCACCGTCCAACCCTTACTGCGAGATCAGGTCGGATTCCTTACTCAGAAAGAGCCTTTTCGCAAACTTCCAAGGCGAACGTGGTCTGGGTTGCACAGCACGATTCAGACAAGGCCGCGCAACCCAAGGATGATAGCGGAATACAATCCGAGCCGACTAGATGGCGGACGGAGCCAAGGTAACGCTGTATGTCTGGCCGGAAGGCATTGTCACGTCATACGGCGTTGGCCCACTTATTCCCGAGATATCAATCAAGTTGGCGACCGCACAGATATCGGTGGCGGTCGCTCTGCCGCCCGACTGTGACATCATGTCAGCCGACTGTTCCTCTGACAGGATCACATCTGTCGTACCGCAGTCGATGCGAACTTGCTTGCCCGCGTCACCACAAGCAGAGAGCGCCGTCAGGCATCCGATGCCGACCAAGAAAGTATGTCTCACTTTCGTCCCCCCCAAATGTTTGATTATCTAAAAATGGTAACCGAAATCGGTCGGTTCTGGTAGCACTTTCTGTCGTGAGACGCCTTGTCTGCAAGGTGCAGCTCATGCGGCTGTTCACCGGTTGCTGCTTGAGCCCAACCTTTTTTTTGTTGCACCCATGTTTTGCGAAAGGAAACCGCATTTAGGGTCGATCGGTGCATCTTCGCCCCTCACGCCCCCACCATTCGTTCCACCTCGGCGATCAGGGTTTCGATCAGGGCGGTGGAGGCCTCGGGGCCGGTGAGGTGGAGGGTCCAGCCCTGGGGCGTGCGCTCGCGGCGCAGCACGAGGCCGCGGGGGAGGCGGACGAGGCGCCTCGG
>JBGSQL010000467.1:0-13491 GCA_041738105.1 Rhodobacter sp.
CCTGTCCAGCCCTTCTTGCCGGGATAGATCCGGCCATGCCGCAACAGAAAGCATTGCGGGTGTTGTCGCGCCTTGCTCGCCACCCGCATCGCCGTGGCCCGCGCCCGGACCAGATCGCGCATCGCTTCATGTGCGGCATCCGGCACCCAGACGGCCGTCAGTACTCCGGCACGGTGCAACTTCGCAAGCATCACGGCGTCGCGACGGTCCGTCTTCACCCGATCGCCCGCCCTCACCGGAATCAACGACGGCGCGACCACGATGCAGTCATGCCCCATCTCGACAATCTGGCGATGGAGGCCATAGCCGCGAGGGCCCGCCTAATAGCAGAAATGCAGCCGCGTTCCGCCAGCCCCCAGCTTCTCGACCAGCTTGCGCACATGACCTGACCCGTGCGGCACCGTTCCCCAGTGGCGGACCTCGCCGCCGCGTTTCCCCTGCGCGATCGCAACCGAGATCGTCGCCTTGTGGACATCCAGCCCAATGAACGTGCTATTCTGCATGTGGTCTCTCCTCCATTCCTGAGGCTCGGCGCCCGCCAACCGGGCGCAACCCTCGAACGGAGAATGCCGCGGGAGAGGCCACTGACCCAGTCAGTTCAGAGCCCGATCATGGGGTCTAGGGTTCCCGGCTTCCTGGGTGGTCCCATGTCCTCGACCGGCGTGTTCGGCCGCCCAGCGGTTGGTGTGGCTAGCACAAGTTGCTTTCCCCTCGTCCTTCAAGGCACTCCATTTTACTCCCAATGCCTTGGGGTAGATCTTCGCCCACATGGAAGGCGGTGGAAGGATGCCAAGAGGCGACTCTGCATAAGAGATTGAAAAACAGAGGCTTCAGGGTCGATGATGCCGCCTTCCTTGGGCAGATGGTAGGGCCAGGTCATGTGACTGGAGCCCCGCCGGCTCGGGCCACCCCCGATAGCCGAGAGCCAGAAGACCGACGTCGCGTTCCAGTCTCTTGGCTCGTTCGCGATGGCCGACCTTCCACCGCCATCGGGCTGCGTCTCTGATCTGCGAGGCGAAGGGGCAAAAAGAATCGCGGAAACGCAGAATGAAACATTGAAATATTTGTTCCCGGCATCAAAACTGTCGGCTGGCGTGGTTTTCGGACTGCGGCAAGGACCATCTGGGAGGATGACATGACAAAAACCGACACGAAGGCGCTTTCGCGCCGTTCATTTCTGCGCCGTGGTGCATTGGCTGGCGGGGGCGCTGTCGCCGGAACAGTTCTGGCTGCACCGGCGGTGCTTGCTCAGGCACCACTTGTTGTGAAGATGCAAACGTCCTGGCCGGCGTCTGACATCTGGATGGACTTTGCGCGAGAGTACATCTTGCGCGTCGAACAGATGTCGGGCGAGCGGCTCAAGATCGATCTGCTGCCCGCCGGGGCTGTCGTCGGCGCCTTCCAGGTAATGGATGCTGTCAATGACGGCGTGATCGATGCGGCCCATACCGTGCCGGTTTACTGGTACGGCAAGTCCAAGGCGGCCTCGTTCTTTGGCACCGGCCCCGTGTTCGGTGGGTCAGCTTCAACGATGCTTGGCTGGTTCTACCAGGGCGGAGGTGCCGAACTTTACCGGGAACTCACCCAAGATATCCTTGGACTGAACGTCTACGGATACATGGGCATGCCGATGCCGGCCCAACCCTTTGGGTGGTTCAAGGTCGAGGTCAACACCGTGGCCGACCTGCAGGGCTTCAAGTATCGGACAGTCGGCCTTGCCGCCGATCTGTTGCAGGGCATGGGAATGTCCGTGGCGCAGCTGCCGGGGGGCGAGATCGTGCCCGCGATGGAACGCGGCGTGATTGATGCCTTCGAGTTCAACAACCCCTCGTCGGACAGCCGGTTCGGCGCACAGGACGTGGCCAAGAACTATTATCTTTCGTCGTATCACCAAGCCTCGGAATCCTTCGAGTTCCTCTTCAACAAGGATTTCATGGATGATCTTCCGCCAGATCTTCAGGCGATCCTGAAGTATGCAGTGGAAGCCTCGGCCACCGCCAACCTCGCGCTTGCGATGAAGGAATACTCGGCCGACCTTGCCAAGCTGCAGACTGAAAGCGGCGTGACCGTGCATCGGACCTCGAAAGAGATCCTCGCTGCGCAGCTAGATGCCTGGGACAAGCTGATCGTCGATCTGGAAACCGACTCGTTCTCCAAACGCGTGATGGACAGCCAGCGCGCCTGGGTCGAACAGGTGGCCTATTACGAGCTGATGAACTCGGCCGACCTCGGGCTCGCCTACGAACACTACTTCCCCGGCAAGCTGAAGCTCTGAGCCTTCCGACCACACCTGCATCCTTCACCCGTCCCGGCGCTGCTGCGTCTCGGGGCGGGTGTTTCACAACGGAGTAGCCCCATGCTCGGGTTCATTCGATTTGCCGACCGGCTGTCAGCGTGGTTCGGCAAGATGTTCGGCTGGCTGATCGTGCTGATGACCCTCGGTACAAGCTACGAGGTGCTCGTGCGGTATGTGTTCAACGCACCAACACCCTGGTCGCTGGATGTCTCGTTCATCATGTACGGGACGATCTTCATGGTCGGTGGCGCCTACACTCTTTCTCGGGGAGGACATGTGAGGGGCGATTTTCTCTATCGCACCTGGTCGCCGCGGACGCAGGCGCGGATCGACCTCGTGCTTTATATCCTGTTTTTCTTCCCCGGCATTCTTGCGTTGGTTGTTACCGGTTGGAAGTACTCGTCGCGGTCGTGGGGCTATACCGAAGTTTCGATCAACAGCCCGGCCGGTATTCCGATCTTTCAGTTCAAGTCGATCATGGTTCTGGCAGGAGTTCTTCTTCTAGTTCAGGGCTTCGCACAGGTTTGTCGCTGCATCCTTTGCATCCGCGAAGGCTATTGGCGTACGGCCGAAGAAGATGTCGAGGAAACTGAAGCTATCCTGATCCGGCAGCGTGCCGAACAGGCGCAGTGATGGCGTTGAACTGATGCGGCCTTCAAGGCCCAAGGCGGAGCAGAAAACGTGACAGACCCCCAAGTCGCCCTGATGATGCTTGGTATCTTCATCTCGCTTGTTTTTCTCGGTTTTCCGATTGCCTTCACGCTGATGGCGCTGGGCATCGGCTTTGGCTACTACGCCTATTTCGAACCGGATCGCATGTGGCGGACCTTCAATCGGCTGACCGAAGATGCCGGCTGGTGGGACAGCACCGTGCTCTGGATTGAGGGGTTCTACAACAACCGCATCTTCGACCTGTTCGTAAACCAGACCTACACGGTCATGTCGAACGAGGTGCTGACGGCGATCCCGCTATTCCTGTTCATGGGGTACGTGGTGGAACGCGCGAATATCGTCGGCCGCCTCTTCGACACGCTAGCCATCGCAACGCGCAACGTCCCCGGCTCCATGGGCGTGGCCGCGCTGATCACCTGCGCGCTCTTTGCCACCGCCACTGGCATCGTCGGGGCCGTCGTGACCCTGATGGGCCTGCTGGCGCTGCCCGCGATGTTGAAGGCGCGCTATAATGAAAGTTTTGCGGCGGGCATCATCTGTGCAGGAGGCACGCTTGGCATCCTGATCCCGCCCTCAATCATGCTGATCGTCTATGCAGCCTCTTCAGGAGTGTCGATCGTCCGCCTATATGCGGCGGCGTTGCTTCCCGGTCTGACGCTGGTGGGCCTCTATCTTGTCTACATCATCGGGCGCGCGATCCTGAACCCAAGCCTCGCTCCGAAACCGACCAAGGAAGAGGTGCCCGACGTTCCGTTCCACACGCTGGTATGGCTGCTGTTGACGTCATTTTTTCCTCTCGCCTTCCTGATCCTGTCGGTTCTCGGATCGATCCTGCTGGGTCTTGCGACGCCGACCGAGGCTGCTGCCATTGGTGCGCTGGGCGGTATGCTGCTGGCGCTCGGCTACGGATCAATGACCTTCCAGCGGTTGCGCGAAAGCGTCTATCTGACGGTGCGCACGACGGCGATGGTCTGCTGGCTGTTCGTGGGATCCTACACCTTCTCGGCTGTTTTTTCGTACCTTGGCGGCGAAGCGGTGATCGCGGAATTCGTCCAAAGCTTTGATCTGACGCCGTTCCAGTTCCTGATCATGGCGCAACTGATTATCTTCCTGCTTGGCTGGCCGCTGGAATGGTCCGAGATCATCATCATTTTCGTGCCGATCTTTCTGCCGCTTCTGCCGCAGTTCGGCATCGATCCGCTGTTCTTCGGGGTGCTGGTGGCACTAAACCTGCAAACTTCGTTCCTGACTCCCCCCATGGCCATGTCGGCCTACTATCTGAAAGGGATTGCCCCACCACATATAAGGCTAACGCAGATCTTTTCGGGCGTGATGCCCTACGTGGGGATGGTCTTTGTGTGTATGACGTTGATGTACACCTATCCGCAGATCGTGTTCTACCTGCCGGAGCTGGCCTATGGCCCCTCGCGCTAGATCCGCAGCCGGTCCTGCTCCGGCACTGTCGCTCGGCGTGGTCGAGCTGCGCGACCGGTTGGCCTCGGGGGCGATGCACGCCGTCGATTGCGTGCAGGCCTACCTTGACCGTATTGCCGAAGTGGAACCGCAGGTTCAGGCCTGGGCGTGGCTTGACGGTGACTATGCCGTCGCGCAGGCTCGTGCGCTGGATGCGCGACGCCAATCGGGGGCAGTGATCGGCCCTCTGCATGGGGTTCCGGTGGCGCTGAAAGACGTCATAGACACGAAAGGCATCCCGACCGAAAACGGGACGCCCATCGACGCCGGCCGCGTCCCGCGTGAGGATGCGACCCTCGTTGCACGCCTCAGGGCGGCGGGTGCCATCATCTTGGGCAAGACCGTTTGCACGGAGGGTGCCTTCCTGCACCCGGGGAAAACGCGCAACCCCCAGAATCCGGCCCACACGCCGGGTGGATCGTCTTCGGGATCGGCAGCGGCGGTCGCGGCAGGGATGGTGCCGCTTGCGGTCGGAACACAGACTGGCGGCTCCGTGATCCGCCCCGCCGCCTATTGCGGCGTCGTAGGATTCAAACCGAGCTATGGGATGATCTCGCGGACCGGCATCCTGCCACAGTCCCCTTTCCTTGACACGGTCGGTGTCTTTGCCCGCACGATCGAGGATGCAGCGCTTCTGGCCGAGGTTCTGGCTGGCTACGACCCCGCCGATCCCGCGACACAGCCCATGCCCACCCCGCGACTTCTTGCAACGGCCATGTCGCGTGCGCCGGTAACACCGACCTTTGCCATCGTACGGCTGCCAAAGCAGGACCTGGCCGATGATCAGATGATCGCTGCGATGGCTGAACTGACGGAGGCGCTTGGCGATCAGTGTTTTTCCCTGACGCTTCCCGAGATCTTTGACGAGGCCGCGGACATTCGCCAGCTGATCAACTTTGCCGAGATGGCCAAGTGCTATCATCATCTTGAACGGCGGGGCCGCGCCCTTCTGTCACCGGTTCTGGCTGCCGCTATTGACGAGGGCAAGGCAACGCTTGCGCGGGACTATCTGTCGGCCCTCGACCGCCGCCCGATCCTGAACGCGGCTCTCGACGCCATCTTCGATCGTTGCGATGCCCTGCTCTGCCCTGCAACCCCCGGCCCAGCCCCGCTTGGGCTGGAAAGCACCGGCAGCGCCATCTTCAACGGTCTGTGGACACTATGTGGAACTCCGGCGATCACCCTGCCACTGTTCCATGCAGAAAATGGGCTGCCCATGGGATTGCAACTGATCGGACGCCTCGGAGACGACGCGCGACTGCTGCGCACCGCCCGATGGCTGACCTCGCACCTCGACCGCCTGCCCAATGAAGGAGCGCGCCAATGATCAACCGCACCGTAGCCATCCTCGCTTTCCTGATGCTGACCGGATTTCTGGGCATCCTCCTTTGGTTCGTACCCCGGCTCGACCTTGCCGTGGTGGTCGTGCTGACCCTGCTTCTCGCCTTCATCGATCTCTACCAGACCGCCGGCGAACGTGATCACCGCTGAGACACAAGACGGCATGGCGCCTTGAACAGCGCCGGTTTGCCAGAAGCGCCAACTCCTGTGCAGGGGAAACATCATGAGCGGGGCAACGAACAGATCTTCTCCCTAGGCAAGCGAACGCGTGGGTCGACCGGTGCTTGAACACGATGGCCAGCCTGGGCCTTGATGAGGTGACCGCACAGCAGCGGTGTGGATCTGCCAAAGTCGGTCTTTTAGGGCTGACCAAGTACAAAACCCACCTCGTCAAACGGGCGGGTGACACCGCAACAATCCGCCTTGCGCAACTGACCTGCCCGGGTGTTCTGTTCGTGTCCGTGGAACAACCAGGCCCTCGGAGATCGGATGCCAACGAGGACGAGGTGATGCGCCCCTTGCAATCGAAATGGAAACTTGAGGTCCAGCATGTCGGAAGCTCGCAAAATCGTTCTGGTGGTTGGCAGCCTTCACTATGACATCGTGGTCGAGACCGACCATCTGCCCCGCAAGGACGAAACCGCTGTGGGCCGTCGCTGGTATCCCAAGTTTGGTGGCAAAGGCGGCAACCAGGCTGTGGCCTGCGCCCGTGCTGGCGTTGCGACACAGATGGTCGGGGCCATCGGGCGGGATGACTTCGGACGGTTCCTGCGGGCCGGGCTGGAGACTGCCGGCGTAGACGCGCGCCACGTCCGCACCCTCGACGACGCCTTATCGGGGATGAGCGTCGCGATCGTGGATACGGACGGCGACTACGCGGCCACCATCGTGTCGGGGGCCAATTTGCAGATCTCGCCGGACTGGCTGACGGACGAGGCGATCTGGCGCGGGGTGGGCCTTTTGCTGTTGCAAAACGAGGTGCCCGAATCCGTCAACTTGGCAGCGGCGACCGAGGCGCGGCGCCGGGACGTTCCTGTCATTCTGAATGCCGCCCCCTTTCGTGCGTTGTCGCGCCGATTCTCGGCACTGGTTGATGTTCTGGTGGTCAATGCGGTCGAGGCCGAGATGATGGGGGCGCAGCCAATCTGCAGCCTTCTCAATGCGGCCGACGCGGCACAAGACCTGGCCCAGACGTTCGATGCCGTCATCGTAACAGCAGGGGCAATGGGCCTGGCCGCCCGGACTGCCAACGATGGGGCGTTCCAGCTGCCCGCCCATGAGGTCGCCGTTGTCAGCTCGCACGGCGCGGGCGACGCCTTTCTGGGTGCCTTTGCAGCCGCGCTCCTGTCTGGTGTCGGGTTTCGGCAGGCTTGCGCCATGGCCGCCGCAGCAGCCGCGCGGCATGTGGCAGGCGGTGTCGAAGTGGCCAACAGCGACTGATGGACGGACCCTGCGCCCAGGGCCATGGCGTGGCGGCTGGCGCACCAGCACGTGATCGTTTCCACGCCCATTGCCGGACGGCATGGCACCACGCTGTGACGCCGGTGTCAGACCAAACCAATGGCGAGGCAGACAGCACCGCCGGCCACCAGCGCGGCGAGCGACGCCCCGGCAAGTGGCAACCAGTAGGCCGGCGGCCCAACCAGTGCTGCCATGAACAGCCGACCGAACGTGTTCGAACCAACGCCCGCCAGTGCAGCCTGCGCCACAACCGAGACAGGAACTGCGGTTTCGAGCAACCGCAGCGAAGACAGGACCGCCACATCCGAATCGAATGCGCCGGACAACGCCGAAGTCACGATGGCGCTGCTCTCGCCAAATTGACCGACAACGGCGGCACTGATGGTTGAAACCATCGCGAAGAACAAAGCGAAGCCCAGCAATGGCGCCAGATCAAAGGGATGGCGCAGGGGCGTGGACTCGGCTGCAAGATTCTGCCCGAAGGACAGCAGGGCAAGGCCTACCGCCCAAAACACGGCGGCCGCCACTAGCGTGACCGGTGCAATCAAGACCAGAAGCTTTGGTTGCAGGACCAGAACGATCGCGGTCGTGCGCAGCAATGATACGGCAGCAGCCAGCGCTGCGGCCCCCGCAAGTGGCAGGTTGTTGCCCCCGGTCTTCGCCATGCGCCCAAAGGCTACAGTCACGGCCGTGGACGAGATGACAGCCCCCGCCATGCCGCTGACTATCAAGCCGCGCCCGGGGCCAAGAACCTTGACTGCGATATAGCCGAAGAACGAGATTGACGCCGTCAGCACGGTAAAGACCCAGACTTCACTTGGGTTCAGCCCGCCCCAGGGGTCGATCGTGCGATCGGGCAGCAAAGGCAGCACGATCAGGGTCATGACGGCCAGCAACAGCGCCGAGCGCAATTCGATCCAGCTCAGCCGCTTCAGCCGGTCGTGCAGCACCTCGCGGCTGGCCAGCAGGGCAGCCAGCCCAGCCGCCCCGGCCATGGCGGCAAAGTGATCACCGCCCACGGCAAGCCCCCCCAGCGCGAAGACGAGCAACCCCGCAACGGCCGTGGTCATGCTGAGGTTGTTGCGGCTTTGCGCACGCTGCATCTCGAACCAGCCAAGAACGCCGGCAAATCCCAGAAATCCAGCGGCCAGAATGATCGGCGCACTCAGCGCGACAGCAACAGCGGCGAAAGTGCCGCCCAGCAGTCCGAAAAGCGCGAACGTGCGGATGCCGGCAGTACGCCCGCCGTCAGGCTCGTTGCGTTCCTTCCAGCCCCGCTCGATACCGACCAGCAGGCCGATCGCCGTCGCGATGCCCAAACGGAAGACCGTTTCGTCCATTCCCTCGCTCCGAAAAGCGCCGCCTGTCTATAGCATAGCGTGCAACGCCGCGTGCAACCATGCGCGCCGTCAAGGCTTCGTCGCCGCGCGCAGCGACCTCAGCGGTGTACATCGACCACGACCCGGCCCCGCACCTGCCCTTGCAGGATTGCCTGGCCAAGGTCAGGCAGATCGCCCAGACCAGCCATCCGGATCGTCGCCTCCAGCTTGTCAAGCGGCAGGTCCGATGCGATCCGCGCCCAGGCGCGCACACGCTGGTCATAGGGCACGAAGACGCTGTTGATCCCCAAGAGGTTGACGCCCCGCAGCAGGAAAGGCACCGTCGAGGCCGGCAGATCCGCCCCCCCAGCCAGGCCCACAGCCGCAGCCGAGGCGTTCATCTTCAGTTGTCCCAGCACACGCGCCAGCATCGCCCCGCCGACGGCATCGACGCAGCCAGCCCAGGTTTCCGTTTCCAGCGGCCGCTTGACCGTCTCGGCCAGGTCGGCGCGCGGCACGATCCGCGCGGCGCCAAGATCGCGCAGATAGGGCTCTGTCTCGGGGCGTCCTGTCACGGCCGCAACCTGATAGCCCAGCTTGGCAAGGATCGCCGTTGCGATCGAGCCAACACCGCCCGATGCGCCGGTCACAAGAACCTCGCCCTTGTCCGGGGTCAGCCCGTGATCCTCCAGAGCAGTTACCGCCAGCATCGCGGTGAAGCCGGCCGTGCCCACCGCCATCGCCTGCCGCGTGGTCAGACCCTTTGCCAGCGGCACCAGCCAGTCGGCCCGGACGCGCGCACGCGTGGCATAGCCGCCCCAATGCGTCTCACCCACCCGCCAACCGGTCAGAACAACCTTGTCGCCAGGCTGGTATCGTTGATCGTCCGACCGTTCGACCGTGCCGGCAAAGTCTATCCCCGGCACATGCGGCCAGGCCCGAACCAACCCGCCACCTGATCCAAGACAGAGCCCATCCTTGTAGTTGAGGGTGGAGTACTCAATCGCAACTGTCACATCACCTTCGGGCAGGCGTGCCTCGTCAAGGTCTTGCACCGAAGCGTGGGTCTTGCCCGCCTCGTCCTTTTCTACCAACAGGGCCCGAAACATCGCCATCCTCCATTTGCTTCCCGTCAGCCTAGCTGCTGCGCGCCGCCGGCGAAACCCGGCTTCAGTCGGCGTAGCCCTTTCCGGTCGACCAACGCCAGGCGTCCGCGATCATCTGTGGCAGGGTCGAACGCCGGGGAGCCCAGCCAAGTTCGTCTGTCGCGCGGGCAGACCCGCAGACGAGCCGCGCTGCATCGCCAGGCCGCCGCGCCCCCTCGACCACGGGCACAGTGCGATTGGTGACAAGACCCGCATGGGCAATGACTTCGCGCACCGAGAACCCCGTGCCAGTGCCCAGGCAGAACACGCCCGGCCCGCCTCCCTCCAGCAGCCGACGCAGCCCGAGCACATGCGCTTCGGCCAGATCCATCACATGCACATAGTCGCGGACGCAGGTTCCATCAGGCGTGTCATAGTCACGGCCATGCACCGTCAGCGCCGGGCGTCGCCCAGCAATGGCTTCCAGTAACAGCGGGATCAGGTGCGTTTCGGGGATGTGCTGTTCACCAACCTCGCCATCGGGATCAGCGCCGGCCACGTTGAAATACCGAAAGATCACCGGTTCAAGCCCGTGGCTTGCACGGAAATTGCCCAGCATTTGCTCGATCGCCAGTTTCGAGGCGCCATAGGCGTTGATGGGGTGCTGTGGCGTGTCTTCGTCCAGCACCAGACCATCGGGATCGCCATAGGTCGCGCAGGTCGAGGAAAAGACAAGCTTGCGACAGTCCGCTGCCAGCGCTGCCTCGATCAGGTTGAGCGAGCCGTTCACGTTCACCCGCCAGTAGCGCCCCGGATCGGTCATTGATTCGCCGACCAGCGACAGCGCCGCGAAATGCAGAACCGCCACTGGCCGGTAAGTAGCAAAGGCTGCATCCAAAGCGGGCCGGTCCAGCAGGTCGCCCTGCACGAAGGGGCCAAAGCGCACCGCTTCGTGCCAGCCGGTTGTCAGGTTGTCGAAGGTCACGGGAACAAAGCCGTTCTCTTTCAGAACCTTGCACGCGTGCGACCCAATGTAGCCCGCCCCGCCCGTTACCAGCACATGCCTGCTCACGATCCTGATACTCCTTCACTGCCGCCCCACGCAGGACGCCGATCTGCCAGCCCGCAGTGGGCAAGGCCCACGGTCGGCCAAGGGCCGAAAACCCCCATGGCTATAGGCGGATTCCACGCGGCGCGTAACCATGTCTTAAGCAAAACGCCCGATACAAAAAGGACAAATGACCCATCCTCGGGCCTGACCCTCGCCCACTCGAACTGACTTGCCCGCCTTTCGTCCCGGCCAGGGAACTCTGCCCGCATGGCCGGAACACCGACGACACGCTCCCTCTTGTCCCTTTGTCGAACAGCAGGATCCCGCCAATGCCCGCCAGAAGGATTGTCTCACTCTTCAACCGCTACGCAGCGCAGCACCTGTCTCTGAACCTGGCTGGCCAGCCGTTTGTCGATGAGGCTGGTCGGACGATCGGCCAGATTGACCGGATGCGATTGTGCCAAGGGCGCCTGAGAGTGGAAGGCTGGGCAGCGGCGCCCGCCGTCGTGCTGCATCAGGGGGCGGCCCGGCTGGAGGTCAGGCCAGACCGGCCCCACCCGGATGTGGCCATCGAACACCCCAACCTTGGCGTTGCGAGACCAGGCTTTGCAGCCGATCTGCCCTATGAACCCGGGCCGGCAACGATCAGCCTCAGCTTTGCCGATCACCGGATGATCTACCCGATTTCCCCGCCGCACCCGCGCGATCTGCGGCGCGCGCATTTGCGGCTGGTACCCATTTTTCTGGGTGATCTGACACAGGCCCTGCCGGCGCTTTTGCGCTGGGCCGCCACACGCGATCCGGCCTGTCGCTCTCGCGTCAAACGCCATCTGCGGCTCATCGACGAAGCGCCGCCGCAAGGCATGCAGCGGCTCCTTTTCACCGAGGACAGCCTGGCTGCCCTGCCTGCCGCAGCGCGTCCGGCCGAACGCATCCGGCTGACCCCGGCAGCGCTATCACAGCGCCCCATCACGATCATTCTGCCGGTTTTCAATGCCTTCGATCTGCTGCCCGAAGTGCTGGACCGGGTGACCCGCAACACGGACCTACCGTGGCATCTGGTTGTGATCGAGGACGCGTCCAGCGATCCATCCTTGCGGCCCTGGCTGCGCGCCTGGGCAGCCGTGCAAAACGAGTCTGTCCCTAGCCGCGTTACCCTGATCGAAAACCCGCAGAACGAAGGCTTCATCCGATCAGCCAACCGTGGACTGACCGTGGCCATCGACCGGGGTGGCGACGCGATCTTGTTGAATTCCGATGCCTTCGTGCCGCCAGACTGGGCCTCGCGCCTGATGCGGCCGTTCTTGACGCATGACGACGTGGCCACGGTCACGCCGGTGTCGAACGATGCGGAAATCCTGACGGTGCCGGTGATCTGCCGGCGCACCGACCTGCGCCCCGGTGATGCCGAGGCGTTGGACGACCTGGCAAGACGGTTTCACCCCGATGCCGCTCTGGCCGAGGCGCCGACGGGCGTTGGCTTTTGCATGGCAATCAGCGCGGCCTGGTTGCGGCGCGTGTCACAACTCGATCCCATCTTTGGCCGCGGCTATGGCGAGGAAGTCGACTGGTGCCGCAAGGTGCGCGCCCTTGGCGGGCGCCATCTTGCGCTGGCAAACCTGTTTGTCGAGCATCGCGGCGGCAGTTCCTTCGGGTCCGCGCAAAAAAAGCGCCTGATCGCCACCAACAACGCAATTGTCAGCCGCCGTTACCCCGGCTTTGACGCCGAAGTACAGCAGTTCATTGCGCGCGATCCGTTGGCAACGCCGCGCCTGGCCCTTGGTATCGCCCTTGCTGCGCGTCGTGTGCGCGGTCGAATGCCGATCTACCTGGCGCACAGCCTTGGTGGCGGGGCCGAGGATTATCTCTGCGCCCGCATGAGGGCTGATCTGTCGGCCGAAGGGGCGGGTGCGGCCATCGTGCTGCGCGTCGGCGGCGAACTGCGCTGGCAAGCGGAGTTGCATGTGCCAGAAGGCGCGACGCGCGGAGCGACTGACGATCCAGCCTTCCTGCACCGCCTGCTGGAACCGGTCAACGCGCGCAAGATCATCTACAACTGCGGCGTGGGCGACCACGAGCCAAGCCGCCTGCCTGAGCATCTGATCGCCCTGAAAAGAGGGCCGCAGGACCAATTGGAAGTACTATTTCATGACTACTTTCCAATCAGTCCGTCTTACACTCTCATCGATGCTGACGGCCGGCATCGTGGCCTGCCCGATCCGCAAGACGCAGATCAGGCACATCGCCACAACGGGCAGAGCTTGGCCGTCTGGCAGCGCGCCTGGGGCCGGCTGATCGCGGCCGCAGATGCGGTTACCGTATTCTCGCAAGACAGCCGCCGGTTGGTGCTCGGCGCCTACCCGCAGGCGGCGCGGGTGATCCGGCTGCGACCGCACACGCCGCTTGTCAAGCTGCCGCCCTGCCCCGTCCCGAACGGACCGCACCCGGTCATCGGCGTGCTGGGCAACATCGGCGCGCCCAAGGGGGCAGACGTGCTTCAGGCGCTTTCCCGCCGGCTGGCCGTCAGCAAGGAGGCAACGCTGGTGCTGATCGGCACGCTCGATCCGGCCTTCTCGCTGGCGTCCCCCGCCCGCATCCACGGCAGCTACCGGCGCGAAGACATCCCAGCTCTGATAGCGCGCCATGGCATCGACCGCTGGCTGATCCCGTCGGTCTGGCCCGAGACATTCTCCTACACGACGCACGAGGCGCAGGCGACGGGCCTGCCCGTCTGGTGCTTTGACCTTGGCGCGCAGGGCGAGGCGGTGCGCCTGGCCACCCATGCAGGCCGGC
>JBGSQL010000471.1:0-6074 GCA_041738105.1 Rhodobacter sp.
CCGAGGCCGAGGTGATGGGGCCACTTGACCAGTTGGCGCGGCGCGAGATCGAGGCGGCGGCGCGGCAGGTTGCCACGGTGACGGCGCTGGTGCCGCTGGCGTTGGCCGATGTGGCGACGGCGCTTTACGCCAACATGCGGATGATCCGGCGCATCGCTGCAATCTACGGCGGGCGTTCGGGCACGCTTGGGTCTTTGCGTCTGATGCGGGGCGTGGTTGGCCATCTGGCCGCCACCGGCGCGCTGGCGGTGGGCGACGACATGATCCAGTCCGTGGCAGGCGGGGGCGTTCTGTCGCGCATTTCGCGCCGCTTTGGCGAGGGTGTGGTCAACGGGGCGCTGACCGCCCGCGTGGGGGTCGCTGCGATGGAGGTGTGCCGCCCCTTGCCGTTCCGCGCGCTGCCGCGGCCAAAGACGACCAACCTTGTCTCGCGCGGGCTGGCCGGCCTTTTTGCCGAGCAGGAGTCCAAGGGAACACCGGGATGAACCGGTATCCGCTGTTGCGGCGGGCTGTGTGCGGGCGGCGCCCTTTACCTGCGCCACGGTGCGGCCTATAACGCCGCGCATGTCTTGCCGCCCCAATCCGACGCTGCGAATTACCGGCCCGGCGCTCTGATCGTTCAGACGCCGGGACAAGGTGCCTGAACCGCTCGCACCGCCCCTGACACCCCGCAAGTTTCTTTGATTTCAAGGACCGCATCCGATGTGCGCCGATACCGCCAGCCCGACCACGCCCGACTACCGCGAGACAGTTTTCCTGCCGGAAACCGATTTTCCGATGCGCGGGGGGCTGCCGCAGCGCGAACCTGACTGGCTGGCGCGGTGGCAGCGGATCGGCGTCTATGGCCGCCTGCGCGAAAAGGCGGCCAAGGCGGACGGCGCCCGCGCGCCCTTCACGCTGCATGACGGCCCGCCCTATGCCAACGGGCATCTGCACATCGGTCACGCGCTGAACAAGGTGTTGAAGGACATGGTGGTGCGCAGCCAGCAGATGATGGGGCGCGACGCGCGCTATGTGCCGGGCTGGGATTGCCATGGCCTGCCGATCGAATGGAAGATCGAGGAACAGTATCGCGCCAAGGGGCTGAACAAGGACGACGTGGATGTGGTGGCCTTTCGCCAGGAATGCCGCCGCTTTGCCGAAGGCTGGGTGGACATCCAGCGCGAAGAATTCAAGCGCCTGGGCGTGACCGGCAACTGGGCCGATCCCTATCTGACGATGGCGTATCATGCCGAGGCGGTGATCGCGGACGAGTTCATGACCTTCCTGATGAACGGCTCGCTTTACCAGGGCTCGAAGCCGGTGATGTGGTCGCCGGTGGAAAAGACCGCGCTGGCCGAGGCGGAGGTGGAGTATCACGACCACACCAGCCATCAGGTGTGGGTGCGGTTTCCAGTCGTGGGCTATGAACCTTCTGCGGGCGAGCTGATGCCCGAAGAGGACGGAAAAGCCTACCTTGAAGGTGCCGATCTTGCAGCAGGGGCTGTCCTTGAGCGGGGCGAGGTTCCGCTTTTCGTAGTCATCTGGACGACCACTCCGTGGACGATACCGCAGAACCGCGCTGTGGCGTTCAGCCCGGCGATTGATTACGCGCTTTACGAGATCACGCAGACGACAGAGGACGGGTCGGTGCGCCGCGAGCGAGTGATTCTCGCTGACAAGCTTGCGGCTGCTGTATTCAGTGCGGCAAAAGTCGATGAAGCGGACGTCAAGCGCATTTGTCGCTTTAACCCAGAGGGATTGACCCTCGCCCATCCCTTCCGCGGCGTCGAGAACGGCAACGGCGAGTGGGAGTACGATGTTCCCCTGCTGCCGGGCGATCATGTCACCGACGATGCGGGCACCGGGTTTGTCCATACCGCGCCGAGCCATGGCGATGACGACTATCAGCTGGGCCAGAAGTTCGGCCTGCCGATGACCTACAATGTCGAGCCCGATGGCAGCTTTCGTGCCGATCTGCCGCTGTTCGGCGGGCAGCACATCATTCTGCCCGATGGCAAGGAAGGTCCGGCGAACGTCAGCGTCATCAAGCAACTGGCCTACTCGGGTGCGCTGTTCGCCAAGGCCAAGCTGCGTCACAGCTATCCCCACTCGTGGCGGTCCAAGGCGCCGCTGATCTATCGCAACACGCCGCAGTGGTTCGTGGCGATCGACAAGGTGCTCGACGATGGCAAGGGCACCTATGGCGACACGATCCGGGCGCGCGCGCTGACCAGCATCGACAAGCTGGTGCAGTGGACGCCGCAGACCGGGCGCAACCGCCTGTATTCCATGATCGAGGCGCGACCCGACTGGGTGCTGTCGCGCCAGCGCGCCTGGGGCGTGCCGCTGACCTGTTTTGTCAAGAAGGGTGCCAAGCCCACTGACCCCGATTTCCTGTTGCGCGATGCGGCGGTGAACGCGCGGATCACGGCGGCCTTCGAGGCTGACGGTGCGGATGTGTGGTATGTGCCGGGCTTCAAGGAACGGATCCTGGCGGGGCTGCACGATCCGGACGCCTATGATCAGATCTTTGACGTTCTGGACGTGTGGTTCGATTCAGGCTCGACCCATGCCTTTGTGCTGCGCGACCGGCCGGACGGATCGGCGGACGGGATCGCCGACCTTTATCTGGAAGGTACCGACCAGCACCGGGGATGGTTCCATTCCTCGATGTTGCAGGCTTGTGGCACGCTGGGCCGGGCGCCCTATCGCGGGGTGCTGACGCATGGCTTCACGCTCGACGAGAAGGGCATGAAGATGTCCAAGTCGCTGGGCAACACGGTGGCGCCGCAACAGGTGATCGACGAATACGGCGCGGACATTCTGCGCCTGTGGGTCGCGCAGTCGGATTACACGGCCGATCTGCGGATCGGCAAAGAGATCCTCAAGGGCACCGCCGACAGCTATCGCCGCCTACGCAACACGCTGCGCTTCTTGCTGGGCAACCTCGCCGGGTTCTCGGACGACGAACGGATCGCGGCGCAGGACATGCCGGAGCTGGAGCGTTGGGTGCTGCACCGGCTGGCGGAACTGGACGGCGAAGTGCGCCGGGGCTACGGCGCCTATGACTTCCAGGGTGTGTTCCAGAAGCTGTTCCAGTTTTGCACGGTCGACCTGTCGGCGGTCTATTTCGATATCCGCAAGGACAGCCTCTATTGCGATGCGGCCACCAGCCCGACCCGGCGCGCGGCGCGCACGGTGCTGGATCTGCTGTTCCACCGGCTGACGACCTGGCTGGCGCCGATCCTGGTGTTCACGACCGAGGATGTCTGGCTGTCGCGCTTTCCGGATGAGGACAGTTCGGTGCATTTGCAGGACATGCCGGCAACACCCGAGGCCTGGCTGGACGACGCTCTGGCGGCCAAGTGGGCGCTATTGCGCCAAGTGCGCCGTGTGGTGACGGCCGCGCTTGAAGTGCAGCGCACGGCCAAGGTCATCGGCGCCTCGCTGGAAGCGGCGCCGGTGGTGCATGTCGAGGATGGCGCCACACTGGCGGCGCTGAAATCGGTGGACTTCGCCGATCTGTGCATCACATCGGGCCTGCTGCTGACCGCAGATCCCGCGCCACAGGAAGCGTTCCGCCTGCCCGATGTGCCGGGTGTTGGTGTGGTCTTTGAACTGGCCGAGGGCGAAAAGTGCCAGCGTTGCTGGAAGATCCTGCCCGACGTCGGCACCCATGCGCACCCGCATGTCTGCGCGCGCTGCAACGCGGCCCTCGGGTAAAACGGGCGGCGGCGGGGCGATCATATCCCCGCCGTTCCTCTGGGTGCGGCTGCGCGACCTGCGGAGCGGGGCCGACCTCAGGCGCCGTTTTCGGGTTCCATCGCGGCGTGGGCCCGGTTCCAGCGGATCGAGGACCACAGCGAGATGCCGATCAACCCCGCCCCGCCAAGCCCGGTGATGACCTCGGGGATGTGGACCATGGATTGGGCATACATGATGACCGACAGGATCAGGATCGCATAGAACGCGCCGTGTTCCAGAAAGCGGTATTGTGCCAGCGTTCCGCGTTCCACCAGCATGATCGTCATGGCCCGCACATACATCGCGCCGATCCCGAGACCGATGGCGATGATGAACAGGTTCTGGCTGAGCGCGAAGGCGCCGATCACACCGTCGAACGAAAAGGACGCATCGAGCACTTCGAGATAGAGAAACGCGCCAAGCCCGCCCTTGGCGGCGGTTTGCAGCGCTTGCTGGGACGCATCCAGCACCCCGCCCAGCACTTCGACCAGAAGGAACGTCAGCAATCCATAGATGGCCGACCGGAAGAAGACCTCTGCCTCGGCCGGTGGCAACAGGCTGGAAAAGGCCAAGAGCAGCAACAGCACGAAAGCCACCTCGATGCCGCGAACCGTCGCGAACTGGGCCATCTTCGCCTCGATCCACCGCACCCAGTGGACGTCCTTTTCGTGATCGAAGAAGTAGGTCAGACCCACCATCATCAGGAAGGTGCCGCCAAAGGCTGCAATCGGCAGATGCGCGTCGTGCATGATGCGGGCGTATTCCTCGGGCCGTGCCGCGGCCAGGATCAGCGCGTCGATCGGCCCGATCTTGGCCGCGATCACCACGATCAGAAGCGGGAAGATGACCCGCATCCCGAACACCGCGATCACGATGCCCCAAGTCAGGAAGCGATGCTGCCACTTGGGCGTCATGTCCTTCAGCTTGTTCGCATTCACGATCGCATTGTCAAAGCTGAGCGATATTTCGAGCACCGCGAGGACCGCAACGATGAAGAACACGGTTGCCGTGCCGCCGATGGTGCCGGTGGTCTGCCAGCCAAGCAACGCCCCAAGGACAAGCCCGACAATCGTGACGATCACGGGCCAGCGAAAATAGCTGGCTGTGGAATGTGCGACCGTGCCCTGCATCAGCATACCTTGGACAGGGCACTGCGGCAGGCACGCGTGCCGCCAGTCTTGCAAGCAGTTCGGATCATCAGGCTGTGCTTTGCACGGCAGGCTTCGTTCAAGGTGCCGACATCGTGAAAGCGCCGCAGACTTTCACCAGAGGGGCCCGGTCACCCGTCTTTCGCCCGCAGGCGACCCGATCACGTCTAGTGCCTGCCGGCGCTTAGGGCAAGCGCCTTGCGCCGGCATCACGCGCGGGCACCATCTGCTGCACCACCCCTGCGCCGATCAGATAGACCGAGGTGACCACAAGCCCCCAATGCGCCCAGCTTTGGGGGTGAAAATCCACCCAAGCTGCCCAGCCGGCAAAGAACGTCCAGGCAAGGATCATCGGCAACGAGATCAGATACCACCGGTCGGTGCGCACCGGATGGACGAACTTCAGGTTCGTGAACATGGCGATCGTCAGAAAGACGACGATGGCAAGGATCGTCCACTCGCCTGGCTTCAGGGCGAACATCACCAGAACGACCATGTTCCAGCAGGCCGGAAAGCCCGCAAAGGAATTGTCCTTGGTCTTCATCCGCGTGTCCGCGAAATAGATGACGCTGCCGTAGACGATCGCAAAGATCACCAGCCAGCCTGTCCAGCCAGTCAGCAGCCCCGACTTGAACAGCGCGAAGGCCGGAATGAACACATAGGTCAGATAGTCGATGATCAGATCCATCAGAACGCCGTCGTACGTGGGCCAGTTGGTCTTGACATCGAAGCGTCGTGCCAGCGGCCCGTCGATGCCATCGACCACCAGCGCCACGACCAGCCAGAGGAACATCAGGCTCCACTTGCTTTCCACCGCCGCCAGCATCGCCAGCATCGCCAGGACCGCCCCGGTTGCGGTCAGAAGGTGAACGGAAAGGGCCTTGAGGCGGGGCGTCAGCATTTTACCGTCATAGCGCAAAGCGATCCTGCCGCAATGGGTCAGGCGCGGGGGTGAGCTTTTTCGTAGACTTCCATCAACCGCGCTGCATCCACCGCCGTGTAGGCCTGGGTGGTGGAAAGCGAGGCGTGGCCAAGCAATTCCTGGATTGCCCGCAGATCGCCACCGGCCGAAAGCAGGTGGGTGGCGAAGGAATGGCGCAGCGCGTGCGGTGTTGCGCTCGCAGGCAGGCCAAGCTGCATGCGCGCGGTTTCCATCGCCCGTGCGACCAGCCGCGGGTTCAGCGGCCCGCCCCGCGCTCC
>JBGSQL010000008.1:0-5145 GCA_041738105.1 Rhodobacter sp.
GGCAGACGCCACCGCCGCTGCCGCGAGCCGGCTGCGCACGCGCGCCTGATCCGTCATTCAACACCGGTTCACCGGGCCTCGCCCAAGAGGCGGGGCCTTGGCGCTGGACCAACAGATCGCCACAACCATCCGGAACCCTTGATGAAATTCCCACTCGCCGCCCACGCCGCCGTTGCCATGCTTGCGCTTGCAAGCCCCGCATCCCACGCCTTT
Source organism: Rhodobacter sp. (assembly GCA_041738105.1). Lineage (GTDB taxonomy): Bacteria > Pseudomonadota > Alphaproteobacteria > Rhodobacterales > Rhodobacteraceae > Aliitabrizicola. The sequence goes on from JBGSQL010000008.1 coordinate 214, forward strand.
GCACAGGATGTGGCGGCGGTCGCAACGCCTGCACAAATGCAGACCGCCGGAGTCTTTGTTGACCAGCTCGCCAACCAGGCGTTCGCCATCCTGCGTGACAAGTCAGCCGGCCGTGATGCGGCCAAAGCCAAGTTCCGTACCCTGCTCAAGGCCAATTTCGCGGTCGACGAAGCAGGTTTGCGGCTGATTCGTCGCCAGCGCGCAAGCCTCACGCCGGCCCAGCTCAGCGCTTACCGCGCCGCCCTCCCCGACTTCATCGTCAACACCTATTCAGACCGGCTCTATGACTTCGCCAACGCCGATGTCACCGTCATCCGCACAGCCCCGCGCGGCAGCCGCGGCGATGTCGATGTCTATTCCAGAATTTCCGATCCCAAGGGCGGCAAGCCCATCGACACCATCTGGACCGTGAAAATGGCTGGCCCCAAGCCGCTCATCTCCAACGTCACGGTCAACGGCGTCAATGTCGCTCTCACCCAGGAAGCCGACTTCACCGCCTATATCGAAAAGAATGGGTTCGATGCGCTGGTGGACTTCATGCGCAAGGCCACATAGACGCACTGGGCCATGAGCCTCGTCGACCTGTCCCGCGCCGCCTTCGTTCATCCGTCCGCCTGCGTCTATGGCAAGGTTGTGGCGCACGAAGGCGCCTCCATCTGGTGCAACGCGGTCATCCGCTCGGAAGCCGCCCATGTCGAAATCGGCGCCTTCACCAACATCCAGGACTTTGTGATGGTCCACACCGATCCCGGCCGCCCGGTCGTCATCGGCTCGCATTGCTCCATCACCCATCACGCCACCATTCACGGCAGCAGCATCGGCAGCAATGTGCTGGTTGGGATCAACGCGACCATCTACGGCGGCAGCCATATCGGCGACAATTCGATCGTCGGCCAGCATGCCTATGTGAAGGACGGCACCATCGTGCCGGCCAACAGCATCGTGGTCGGCAGCCCGGCAAAAGTCATCCGCTCGGCCAACAGCTGGATTGCCAACCGGCTCAACGCCGCCTTCTATCACCGCAACGCGCTCGCCTATGCCGAAGGCGATCACCGCGCCTGGGAAGGCCACGACTTCGAAAGCTGGCTTGCCAGCGAAATGGCCCGTATCACGTCCGAATTCCAACAGCAGCAGGTGCCCGCATGAGCAAACTTCACCTTGTCTTCGGTGGCCGCGTGAAAGATCCGCGTGGAATGGAGTTCATCGATCCAGCCGACCTGCATGTGGTCGGAATCTTCCCGGATTTCGCCACCGCCGAGTCCGCCTGGCGCAGCGAAGCCCAGCGCACTGTCGATGATGCGGCGATGAAATATGTGGTCGTCCACCTCCACCGCCTGCTGGAGCCGGATTCACCGGCCGCGAACTGACCTGTCAAAATACGAAGGACGGAGTTTGAAATCGGGGCAAAACCCGATTCCTGATGTAGCCTTAGTAGCATTCCGCAGAGACCGGTCGCGGATAGGGGCCGCAGAGTCTACCCTCGCCCGACCGGCTTGCGCTCCACCGAGAAGCGCTTCAGCTGCTCCACCGGATCGCTCCAGTCGGGCTTCAGCGCAGCCGCCGCCTGATAATCCTCATAGGCCTCGCGCGTGTTGCCCGCCAGCTCATGCGCCACGGCCCGGCTGTAATAGGCGACCTCAGGCCGCGACGGGTTCATCTCCAGCCCCTTTGTCAGGGCCGCAATCGCCTCCTTGTCACGGCCGCCGCGATGCAACAGGGCAATTCCCCGGTTGACATGCGCCTCGGCAATGCGCGAATCGACCTTGATCGCGGCGTCATAGTCAGCAATCGCCTTGTCCAGCTCGCGCGCCTGCATTCGGATGATGCCGCGGTTCACCAGCGTCGCCCCCCGGTCGCGCCGGCTGAGCGACTCCTCTTCCAGCGCCCGGTTGCACACATCGAGCGCTGCCGCCGTGCTGCGCTTCGTCTCTGCTGCCAGGAAACAGTCGCGGCCATAGCCGCCGCCAAGAATGCTTACCGCAGCCGCTGCAGGCGCTGCAGCGGCACAAAGACCCAGGAAAAGGGCCAATCGGATGCCAATCGGATGCATATCATGCTCCTCCATCCCCCATTCCTAATGATATCACATCCAGCGCGGTTCGCCAGTGCGGCCTTTCACCCCTGCAAATAGGTGACATGCCCCATCTTGCGGCCCGGCTCCGCTGCCGATTTGCCATATAGATGCAGCCGCGCACCCGGCTCCGCCAGAAGCCCGGCCCAGCCATGCACATCATCCCCCAGCAGGTTGCGCATCATCACCCGCGGCGCCAGCAGCCCCACATCCCCCAGCGGCAGCCCGCAGATCGCCCGAACATGCTGCTCGAATTGCGAGGTCGCAGCACCTTCGATGGTCCAGTGCCCGCTGTTGTGCACCCTAGGCGCCATCTCGTTGAAAACCGGCCCGGATTCGCAAGCAAAGAACTCGCAAGTCAAAACCCCCACATAGCTAAGCGCGTCCGCAATCTGCACCACCAGCGCGGTCGCCGCTGCCACATGCGACGGCGAAATCCCCTCCGCCGGCACCCGGCTTTCCGACAATATTCCCCCCACATGCCGATTCACGATGGCCGGATAATGCTGCTCGGACCCGTCCAACCCGCGCGCCACGATGATCGAGAATTCAGCCGCAAACCGCACAAATCCCTCGGCAATCAGGTCCCGGCCCCCAAGCGCTGCAAAGGCCGCCGCCGCCTCCGACGCATGCGCCAGCCGCACCTGCCCCTTGCCGTCATAGCCCAAGCGGGTTGTCTTGAGGATTGCGGGCGTGCCGATGCGGGCAAGGGCCGCCGCCAGATCTGACGCGGTGGTCACGGCGGCGTAGGGGGCGACCGGGAGGCCGATGCCTTGCAGGAAAGACTTTTCGGCAAGGCGGTCCTGGCTGATGGCAAGGGCGCGCCGGCCCGGCCGGATCGGGCGGGTTGCCTCGAGCAGGTCGAGCGCGGCGGTGGGGATGTTCTCGAATTCATAGGTGATGACATCGACCGAGGCGGCGAAGGCGGCCAGCGCGATCGGATCGTCGTAGCGGGCTGTTGTCAGGGCATGGGCCACGTCGGCGGCGGGCGGTGCGGCAGAGGGATCAAGGATGTGGCTGCGCAAGCCCAGCCGCGCGGCCGCGACCGACAGCATCCGGCCGAGCTGGCCACCGCCAAGGATGCCGATGGTGGCGCCGGGTCCGAGGGGGCTAGTCATCTTGCGGTTCCTCGGGGATCGAGGCCGAGAGATCGGCGCGCCAATCCTCAAGGCGCTGGGCCAGATCGGGATCTTGCAGCGCCAGAATGGCCGCGGCCATGAGGCCCGCGTTGACCGCGCCCGCCCCGCCGATTGCCATGGTGGCGACCGGGTAGCCCTTGGGCATCTGGACGATGGAGTAAAGGCTGTCGAGGCCCGAGAGCGCCTTGGTGAGGATCGGCACGCCGATGACGGGAAGCCGGGTTTTCGAGGCCATCATGCCGGGCAGATGTGCCGCGCCGCCAGCCCCCGCGATGATCACGCGCAGGCCGCGTTCGATCGCCGTGGTGCCGTAGGACCAGAGCCGGTCAGGGGTACGGTGGGCCGACACGATCCGCGCTTCCCATCCGACGCCGAGATCATCCAGCACGCGGGCCGCTTCCTTCATCGTGGGCCAGTCGGACTGGCTGCCCATGACGATCCCCACCTGTTTGTCCATTCCACCGCTCCGCCTCGTCAGAAGCTGGGCACTATAGCCGGGACGGGGTAGGGGGCAAGGCCGGCAACTGCGCCGCGAGGCGCGCTGTCTCAGGCGATGATGTCGGGGATCAGCTGATCCTCGATCCGCACGATCTGATCCTTGAGCGCAAGCTTCTGGCGCTTGAGCCGTTGCAGGGTCAACTGATCGGCGCGCCCGCCGGTGGCGAGCGCGTGGATCGCATCATCGAGATCGCGGTGTTCGCGGCGCATCACCTCGAGCCGGATCCGCAGCATCTCTTCAAAGTTCAACTCGCTGGGTGCGTTCATCTGGCTTTGCTCAGTTCCTGAGTCGTTGCTTGCTTGTCGATCCGAATATAGCGATTTTCGGGGCTTGCGGGAAGAAATCTGGGGGTGCGGCGGGTCTTGTGCAAGGCCTCGTCCCGACCCATATTCGGTATCGGGGCTGCCGGTTGCGGGGTTCCGGGTGAATGTCGCTTGCATCTGAGGGCATCCGAGATGACGAAACTGACCTTTGGGGCGCACCCCCATCTTCTGGGGTTCGAGCAGCTGGAACGGCTGGTCGAGCGCACCGCCAAGACCGCCTCCGAGGGCTATCCTCCGTTCAACATCGAGGCGGTGTCGGACAACGCCTACCGTATCACGCTGGCTGTCGCCGGGTTTCGCGAGGAGGATCTTGCGATCACTGTCGAGGACCGGCAGCTGGTGATCCGGGGCCGGCAAGGGGAAGATGACAGCACCCGTGTGTTCCTTCACCGGGGCATTGCCGCGCGGGCTTTTCAGCGCAGCTTCGTGCTGGCTGAAGGGGTTGAGGTGGCCGGTGCCTTGATGGAGAACGGCCTGTTGCACATCGACCTGCGCCGATCGGCGCCGGAAACCGTGGTGCAGACGATCCGGATCGGACGTGGAGAAGGAGAACGGACATGAACACGAGATACAACGCCCTCCCGGACGAAGGGGAACGGATCGTCTATATCCTGCCGGTGGCCGTGGCGGATCTGCCCGACGAGATCCGCGAGCAGGCAGAGGGGATCGACACGCTCTATGCCGTTCATCGCCCGAATGGCGAGCGTCTGGCGCTGGTACGCGAGCGCGGGTTGGCTTTCGCCTTGGCCCGCCAGAACGATCTGGCGCCGGTGAACGCACACTGAGGATCGGGCGTGGGGCAGACGGCCCCGCGCCTTCAGGTCAGTTGCTGACCGCGCCCACGGTGCCGCCGATGACCGCACCTGCGACAGGCGCGTCGGCAACGACCTGGCCCACCGC
>JBGSQL010000022.1:0-3481 GCA_041738105.1 Rhodobacter sp.
CGCGCCGCGGCGCGCCGAAGGGGCGGGACGCAGGGGCGCAGGCAGCGGCCAGCGCTGAGACACACCTGTTGCAGCCCCGCTCGAGGGGCTGCGACACCGCCTTGAACCCGTTGCAACGCTCGATTAACAGCCGTGCATGGCCAAGCTCTATTTCCACTACTCGACAATGAACGCGGGCAAGTCGACCGCGCTTTTGCAAGCATCGCACAATTATCGCGAGCGGGGGATGGAGACATTCCTTGTCACCGCGCAGCTGGACCGGCGCGCGGGCGAAGGGCGCATCGCAAGCCGGATCGGCATCAGCGGGGCCGCCGATACCTTCGCAGCCGGTGAGGATCTGTTTGCCAAGATCCGTGCGAGACTGGGCTTGGGTGAAATCGCCTGCGTCTTCCTCGACGAAGCGCAGTTCCTGTCGCGCGATCAGGTCTGGCAACTGGCCCATGTGGTTGATGATCTGGGCGTGCCGGTGATGTGCTATGGCTTGCGGGTCGACTTCCGCGGCGAACTCTTTCCCGGATCAGCGGCACTTCTGGCCCTTGCCGACAAAATGCGCGAAGTGCGCACCATCTGCCATTGCGGCAAGAATGCCACGATGGTCGTGCGCAAGGGGGCGGATGGCACCGCGCTGCGAGATGGCGCGCAGGTGCAGATCGGCGGCAACGAAACCTATGTGTCCCTGTGCCGCCGTCACTGGTGCGAAGCGGTCGGAACCACCGCCTGACGCGCGCGCAGCGCGATCACCATGCCCGCCGCGGCGATCAGACACATCCCCAGGACCGCTGGCGGGGTCAGCCGTTCGGCCCAGATCAACCAACCCCACAGCGCCGAAGCGGGCAGGATCATGTACTCGAAAACCGACACGCGGCTGGCTTCTGCAATCTGATAGGCCCGGATCATCAGGCCGACTGCCAGCAGCGACCCTGTCGCCTGGACTAAAACCCAGAACAGGAACGTGCCCGAGGGGGCGACCCAACCGCGCAAGATGAACCCTTCCGGACCGTCTGGCGCCGCAAGGGGCAAGACCGCCAACACAATCAGACCGATGACGCCCAGCACCCCCAAGGCGCCAAAGAAACCCGCCAGCAGCGTCTCGGCGCTTTCCCGCGCGCACCATTCGCGGGTCGCGATGTTGCCCATTGCGTAAAGTGCCCCCGCCAGGACCGGCAGCCCGGCCGCCAGCGAGGCCCCCTGCATCGCACTCGGGCCCAGCACAAGCACAACGCCGAAGAACCCCATGGCGACCGCAATTATCCGAGCGGGACCAATTGGATGCCCATAGGCAAAGCGCGAGATCAGCAGCACGAAGATCGGCGCCGTGAACAGCCCGGCCGCAACTTGTGCCACCGGCAGAAACGCCAGACTGCCGAAGTAGAGCAACATCGCCGCGCCATGGATCGTGCTTCGACCCAGCACCGCCATTGGGCTGACCGGGCGCAGGCGCAACCGCAGGGGCACCGCCAGCCCCGCCAAGATCACCAGCGCCATGGCAGAACGCACCGCGTGAAACTGCCATAGCCCCGCTTCGGCCGCGATCACGCGAACGAAGTTGTCGGTGAACCCGATGATCGTCGCATAGACAAGGATGGCCCCCGCAGCAGCCAAGGTGCGATCGTGGTTTGGCATGTCAATCCCGGCACATCATGCCCTTCAGTTCGCCCGTCAAGCAAAGCTGTGCGCGCCAGAAAGCGACACCATGCACAGAAAGCAGGCACGCCCTGGACGTGCCTGCAACAGGTCGGCGAGACACGTCAGACAACGGGTGATTGTGAGCGGGCGATCGCTTCGCTATCGTCAGCCAGGACAGTGCAAGGGCAAGGCCCCATCCGCCCATGACGGCGCTAAAGAAATATCAGAAACTTGAAGGTCCTGGCCTTTGGCGGGAAACGGCCGAGGCGCAACGCCGTGAGGTGGTGGTGGCTTTTGGCGATGCCTCGCTGGTCCTCAGCGACCCCAAAACGGGCAGCGCGCTGTCGCACTGGTCGCTGGCAGCGGTGCGGCGGATCAACCCTGGCGAAGAGCCAGCGGTCTTTGCCCCCGAGACCGGGTCGATGACCGAAACACTCGAATTGGAAGATGCCACGCTGATCGGCGCGATCGAGACGGTACGGGGCGCGATCGACAAGGCGCGGGCGCGCCCTGGCCGGTTGCGCGGGGTCGTCCTGGGCGGCGGCATCCTGGCAATTGGCCTGCTGGCAGTGTTCTGGTTGCCGCAGGCCCTGATCGCGCAAACCGCCTCGATGGTGCCTGCCTCGAAGCGGCTCGAGATCGGGCGCATGGCCCTTGCCGATCTGACCAGGCTGACGGGGATGCCCTGTGCCGATCCCTTGGGGGTGAAGGCAGCCGGACGCCTTGCAGAACGCGTGCTGGGCGCGGGCAATGGCACGATCCTGTTTTTGCGGGACGGTCTGACCAGCGCCACACATGTGCCCGGCGGCTTCATTCTGCTGTCCCACAGCCTTGTCGAGGATCACGATGGCCCAGAGGTCGCGGCTGGTTTTGCCTTGGCCGAGCGGATGCGCGCGACATCCGCCGACCCGCTGATCCCAATTTTGCGCCACGCCGGCCTGATTGCGACCCTTCGCCTGCTGACTTCGGGAACCTTGCCCGAAGGATCGGTCAGCGGCTACGCCGAAGCGGCGTTGACCCTGCCGCAGGAGCCAGTTCGCGATGAGCGTCTGCTGGCAGAATTCGAGGCTGCGTCGCTCGCCTCGTCACCCTATGCCTATGCCCTCGACCCAACGGGCGAAAGCGTCCTCGGGCTGATCGAGGCCGATCCGTTTCGAGACAGGGCCCCGCCGCCCCTGCTGCCAGACGGCGACTGGATCAGCCTGCAGGCCATCTGCGAGGCGGAATGAAAGGCGCCTCCGTCGCTGGTGCGGCGGAGGCGCGAGTTTGGTCCTGCCCGACCGGTTGTTTACCTTAGAATTGCATCCGGGAACCCGGCCCGGCGTGCCACGCCAAGCGCTGCCGATGCCTCGTTCACCGTCTCGAACGGCCCCGCGAGAATGGTCTTCAGTTGGCGCCCGCCTTGCGAACTGACCCGCTGGGCAACTGGAAACCCAAGCGCCGCCAACCGCTGTCCCGCCTGGGCGGCATTTGCGGGCTGCGCAAAGCTGCCAACCTGGACATAGTGCGCACCGTGCGCTGGCTTGCCCTTGGTCGAAACGCGGACCTCGTTGCCTGCAAGCATCGCCTGACGCTCTTTCCGGCTGACCAGGTTTGCCGGAACCTCGCGCGTCCAGACCAGATCCTGCTGGCTTTGGCCCGCTGCCGTGCCCCGCGCCCGGTTCGGGTTCAGGCGGTCATCCTTCCACGCCAGCTTGTATCCCTTGGGCACGACCGGTTCCAGAAGTTCGGCCGGTAGGGGTGCGGGCTGTGCGGCCCGAGCCACGACAGGGGCGACGGTGGAGCGGCGCTTTGGCAGGGCAAGGGCGGCAACGCTGCCGTCACCCGGCGTGCAAAGCAGCGTCGTCCCACCGCC
>JBGSQL010000078.1:0-12159 GCA_041738105.1 Rhodobacter sp.
CCTGTGCATCCGTCAAGACAGCGACCGCCCCCTGGCGCAAGGCCGCCTGAACATGGGCCGCGCCATGCTGGCTGGCACCCGGCAAGGCCGCAAACAGGAACCCCGGCCGCACCGAACGGCTGTCGACGGCCAGGCCTGCGATCTGTGGATCGCGCCCCGCCTTCGCCGTCAGTCCCAGCGCCGCCAGCGATGTGGTCCGGCCTGTCATGTCCCCCACCCTTCTGGTGCTCAGTTTTGCACGAGTGTTAGCGCATCGGTGGCAGAAGGTTCAACGACGGGTCGCAATCCCAGAAGCGGCGCCACGCGGCGGATGATCTCGGCCGCGACGGGGACGCTTGTCCACCCGGCGGTGCGGCGCGGTTCCGATCCCGTGGTTTCGACCGGCTCATCCAGCGTCACGAGCAAGACGTACTTCGGGTCCGTCGCCGGGAACATGCTGGCGAAGGTGTTGATCACCTTGTCCTTGTGATATCCGCCGCCGATCTTGGGTTTGTCTGCGGTGCCGGTCTTGCCGGCAACGGCATAGCCTTTTACCTCGCCCAGGCTCGCAGTTCCGTGGGTGACGACCCCGCGCAGCATGGCCACGGCGTTGTTGGCCGTCTGTTCGGACATCACGCGGGTGCCAGTCACAGCGCCATCCGTCCTCAGCAGCGTTGGCCGCACCGCGACGCCACCATTGGCGATCGCGGCATAGGCGGAAGCAAGGTGCATCGGGCTTGCCGACATGCCATGCCCATAGGATGTGGTGATGGTGACGATATCGGCCCAACGCCGCGGGATCAGCGGTTTTGCGCCCGGCGCCTCGACCAGTTCCAGCGGCGTCGGCTCGAAGAAGCCCAGTGATTTGAGGAAAGCCTGCTGCCGGACGGCCCCGATCTGCAAGGCGATATGCGCGGTGCCGACGTTCGAAGATTTCACGATCACGTCGCTGACAGACAAGAGCGGCCCGTAGTTCTTGTTGTGGAACTCCTTGATCTTGTGCTTGCCCCAGTACATCGGCGCGTTCGCGTCAACCATGGTGTCGGGGTTGACCAACCCCAGCTCCATCGCCTGCGCCACCGCGAAGATCTTGAACGTCGAGCCCAGTTCATAGACCCCCTGTACGGCACGGTTGAACAACGGGCTGTCGCCCGGATCGCCCCGGACCAGCGGTTGCGGCCGGTCATTCGGATCGAAATCAGGCAGCGACACCATGCTGATGATTTCACCCGTTGCCACGTCCATCAGGATCGCGGCCGCACCCTTGGCGTTCATCATCTTCATGCCCGCCTCGAGCACTTCCTGCGTCGTCGCCTGGATCGTCAGGTCAAGCGAAAGAGCAACCGGCTTGCCTGCCAGGGCCGGGTCGCGCAACTGCGCATCCAGCGCCTTCTCGATCCCGGCCACGCCGATGACCTCGGCCGAGTGCACCCCTTCCGCACCGAAAGATGCGCCTCCCAGGACATGCGCCGCCAGGCGCCCGTTGGGATAGAGCCGCATCTCGCGCGGCCCGAACAACAGCCCCGGATCACCGATGTCATGTACCTGCTGCATCTGCTCGGGGCTCAACTTCTTGCGCACCCACAGAAAACTGCGCCCGTCGGTAAACCGCGCGAGCAGCTGGTTTGCGTCAAGGTCCGGAAAGATGCGGGCAAGTTCGGTCGCAACCTTTGCCGGATCGACCATGTCCTTGGGCTGGGCATAGAGCGAATGGGTGACAAGGTTGGTCGCCAGCATCCGGCCATTGCGGTCGGTCAGATCGGCGCGCCCTGCCAGGATCTGGGCGCCCGAGGCGGCGCTCTTCGGCTCGACCGGCTGCGTCGCCGCCATCAACCCCATGCGCCCGCCGATCACGGTGAAGGCCATCGCGAAGGCAAGACCCAACAGCAAAAGGCGCCCCTCGGCGCGCGCGCGGGCACGGTCGCGGGTCTGTTCCTGCCGCAACCGGATGTTTTCGCGCTCGATCGTGTCGGGGTTCTCGCCGCGTGCCCGCGCAGGCAGGATACGGGCCAGGGGACGTAGCGGCGTGCGGATCACGGAACTTGCTCCTCATGCGTCGGAACGATTTCGGCAGGTTCGGCTGCCCCCATCAGGTCGGTCACGCCGATGACATCCACCGCGCCGGTGATGAATAGCGCCGGCGGCGCGGGATAGGCCACCTGATCGGGCTGGCCGAACTGTTCGGGCTCGAACGGCAACAGGCCAAGGCGATCGAAATTGATCGTGGCCAGTTCGCGCAACCGGTCGGGGCGGTTGAGATAGGCCCATTCGGCCCGCTGCACCGCCAGCGCCTCACGCAGGCCGGCAATCTCGGCTTGAAGCGCTTCGACCGTGTTCAGCGTCTTTTGCGTGGCGTAGTTCTCGCGATAGGCCCAGAACGCAAGGCCCATCACGGCAAGGAAGGAAAGCGCATATAGCACGGTGCGCATCAGCGGCGTCCTTTTTGGGGAATGATCGGCACGTCCAGCGCGGCCGGATCGACCGCTCCGGCAGGGGCATCGGTGCGGATCGCAACCCGCAGCTTGGCCGACCGCGCGCGCGGATTGTCCGCAAGCTCGGCTGCGTCCGGCGCGATTGCGCGTTTGCTGACAAGCGTGAAGCGCGCCACGTCGGCCTCGGTCTCGGGTGCATAGCGATTGGCCTGCGCCGCGCCACCCGAGCGGATCTGGAAGAACCGCTTCACGATCCGATCCTCCAGCGAATGAAAGGTAACGACGGCCAGCTTGCCCCCCGCCTTCAGCGCCCGTTCCGCCGCCATCAGACCCTCGGCGAGCTCGCCAAATTCAGCGTTTACGGCAATCCGGATGGCCTGAAAGCTGCGCGTCGCCGGGTGGATTTGCCCCGGCTTGGGGCGTGGCAGACAGCGTGCGACGATCTCGGCCAGTTGCAGCGTCGTCTCGATCGGGGCGACAGTGCGTGCGGCCACGATCGCCCGCGCGATGCGGCGCGAGGCACGCTCTTCGCCATACTGGTAAAGGATGTTCGCCAGCACCTCTTCCGGGGCCGTGTTCACCAGATCGGCGGCACTGTCGCCGGACTGGCTCATCCGCATGTCAAGCGGGCCGTCCTTGGCAAAGGAAAAGCCCCGCTCGGGCCGATCAAGTTGCATCGACGACACGCCAAGATCCAGCACGACCCCGTCCAACGGCTCGCCCGCCAGCGTGTCGAGCTGCGAGAATGTGCCCGCAACCAACCGTAGCCGGTCGCCATAGCTACCCGCCCAGGGCGCCGCCATCTCCAGCGCCAGTGGATCCCGGTCGACACCGATCACGCGCTGCGCGCCGGCATCCAGCAACCCGCGCGCATAGCCGCCAGCCCCAAAGGTGCCATCCAGCCAGACCCCCGAGACCGGCGCGACGGCCGCCAGCAATGGCCGCAACAGCACCGGAACGTGCGGCGGGCGATCTTCTGCCGGACCGCGCATCGCCATGCCCTATGCCTCCGGATCGGGCAGCAGCGCGAGCATGTCGAGCCCGCCGTCGAGTTCTACGAAGTCAACAGTGGATTGCGATGCAATTTCAGTCTCATAGACATCCCGCTTCCACAACTGGAAGGTTTCAAGCGCCCCTGCAAAGGTCGCCTCGACTCCCGCCGACAGGTGCTCGGCCGCGATCCCGATCTTTTCGCGCACCTTCTGCGGCAGCACGATCCGGCCATCGTCATCGACCTCGACCGTGACGGAAAGGGTGATCAGGTTGCGTTCGAGGAACCTGCGCTTGGGCGACCCTTTGGGCAGCCGTGCAATCAGCGCCTCGACCCGTTGCATTTCCTGGATCGAGTAGCACTCGACGAACCGGCGCCGCTCATCACCATAGACCATGACAAGCTTGGGGCGGGGGGTATCGGGATATGACGGATCGCCGGCCTCGAGGACGCGGCGGAAGGCCGCCGGGATCGAAACCCGGGCCTTGGCGTCAACCTTCTGGTTGACCTCGCCTCTGAACGTCTCCGCCATGGGCCTTGCGGCTCCCTCACTGTGTTCCGTTCCGAGCCCTGAAACGAACAACGGCGGATCGGGAAGCTGCCATTCCCGATCCGCCGCCCTCGTCCCATCTCTGGGTCCGTCCAGCTACGCGCGCCACCTGGGGGGATGTCTGCTCGCGAGCGCGCCGGATCTCTCATGTTTCGAAAGCGGCGGGTGCCTGTATGAAACCTGACTTCGCCTGTTCGGGGTCTTTGTTCCGCCCCTCTTGTCGTGTTCCGCTGCTTTCGATGACAAAGGGATGCCATGGGATTCTATGGGATGCAATGGATTTGTTGTGTCACTCCAGTCGGGATTGGTTCGATTCTTCGCTGTGGGATAGGGAATTCGCCTTCCATCGACCCTAAGCGGTCGCACAAATTGCGACGGCCCGTGAAATCAGCACCATATATGGATGAAACTCCGATCAGATCGACTGATCCCATGTTTTCCCAATTATCTATGCCCAGAGCTCAATGGAATTGGAAACGGTGAGAACAAACAACGAATTTATCCGCCAATCATCAGAGATTCGTCACGGCAACGGGGCGTTCATCGCCATGATTCGACAAAAGCGGCCCCGTTCGGGGCCGCTTGGCTGCTGTGATTCCATGAAATCCCGGGCGGTACGAACCCGCTCAGGCCATCCCACCCGCCACCAGCCGCGACGCCAGTGCCGCATAGGCCTGCGCCGTGGGCCCGTCACCCAGGGCCACGGGCGTGCCCGCATCGCCGGCCACCCGGACATCCAGACTTAGCGGCAACTCGCCAAGGAACGGCAGGCCCAGCCGGGTGGCTTCGGCCCGAACCCCGCCGTGCCCGAAGATATGCGCCTCGTGCCCGCAATTGGGGCAGACATAGCTCGACATGTTCTCGATCAGCCCCAGAACCGGCGTCTTCAGCTTCTGGAACATGTCGAGTGCCTTGCGCGCATCGAGCAAAGCCACGTCCTGCGGCGTCGAGACAACGATCGCCCCGGTCAGGTGGGTGCGCTGGCACAGGGTCAGTTGAATGTCGCCCGTGCCCGGCGGCAGATCGACGATCAGCACATCAAGCTTGCCCCAATCCACCTGGGTGATGAGTTGCTGCAACGCCCCCATGATCATCGGGCCGCGCCAGACCACCGCCTCATTCTCTTTCAGCATCAACCCGATCGACATCATCGTGACGCCATGCGCCTGCAAGGGGATGATCGTCTTGCCATCGGGCGAAGCAGGGCGTTTTGAAACGCCCATCATCCGGGGCTGCGAGGGCCCGTAGATATCGGCGTCAAGCAGGCCAACCCGCCGGCCCTGCCGGGCGAGCGCAACGGCAAGGTTCGAGGATACGGTCGATTTGCCCACCCCCCCCTTGCCCGACGCAATGGCGATGATCCGGTCCACGCCTGTCACACGCTGCGGTCCGCCCTGCTGCGGCGTCGGATGCTGGCCGATCTTCAAACTGGGTGCGGCCGTTTTGGGCGCCGGCCCGTGCGCGGTCGTCACCACCTGGACCTGCGTCACACCGGGCAGCGCCCGAAGGGCTGCCTCGGCAGCGGCGCGCGCGGGTTCCAGGCCGCGCGCCTGATCCGGATCGGCGGCCTCGATCACGAATCGAACCAGCCCCTCCTCGATCATCAACGCACGAATCAGATCGCGCGAAACAAGATCGCCGCCAGATGGCACCGCAATGCCGGACAGCGCCTGAAGGACAGCTTCGCGATCGACGGGCATGGGTTTCTCCTTTGCCTTCCGTTTGGGCATAGGTTGTCTTTTGCAAGGCGACCGGCAAGAGCCAGTTTACCAAATGCTCAAAATTCGGGCGAAGAGGCTGTAAATACGTGAATTTTTCATGAAATTAGCCATGCATATGCTGCATGGCAGCATTGACCAAGCCAACCATTGTGCATCTGCAGCATGGGGATATGTTTGCGATAACGGTTTGACGCTCGATGGATCAGGCCGACAGCAAGATGAGGCGAAGCATATGGCTTATGTGAACAGCACCCGCGCCGCGACCAGCGGCATAGCAGACCGGTTCAACATTGTCCTGGCATCCGTAAGGGCGGCCATCGTCCGTCGTCAGAAATACAGCCAGACGCTGCGCGAGTTGAATGCGCTTACCGAACGTGAGTTGTTGGACCTCGGCATCAGCCGGTCCATGATCAGCCGTATCGCAGCGGAAGCGGCCTACGGCAAATGAGTTTCTTGCGGGACGTCCCTACCTCCTCCCGGGGGCGTTCGTAGCAAAAGCGGCGGCACTTCTCCTCCTCCCTGGTGCCGCCGCCCTTTCTTCCGAAGCCAAGGCTTCGACACGATGTTTGAGCGGCCCCACCTCCTCCCGGGGTTGATCGAACCAGCGGCGACCCCTCCCTCCTCCCTGGGGTCGCCGCACATCGATTTCCCGACCTGGCGCTTGCGTATGGTCACAACCGATACGAACGGCTCTTTCTCCTCCCTCGGGCCGGGCGTGCAAGGCGGCGGATCCCCCTCTCCTCCCTGGGGTCCGTCGCCGCCATCTGGGGCTTCGGCCCCGTAGGACCAGACGGACCCACTCCTCCCTGTTGGGGTCCGGCGTCTTGGGCGGCGGTGCTTCTCCTCCCGGAAGCGCCGCCGTTTCTATTTTGGGGGCTGCGCGACAGCGCAGGGCATCGGGGTTCTGTCCGCGTCACAAGGCAGGCGTCCAGGACGCCCGGAAGGGATGTTGCGTGTCGTCCGCGAGAGGATATGCCCCGAGGTCAGGGAGTCACAGACTGCAATCCGCAGTCATTCCGACAGGTGCAGCAACGCCCGCAGGGCCGTCTCAGAACGGCACGTCGTCGGCCGCTTCGGCGCTGCGCACGAAGCGCGCGACGATCTTCTTGATCCCGGCCTTGTCGAAATTGATATCAAGCTTGTCGCCTTCGATCCCGACCACCGTGCCATAGCCGAACTTGTCGTGAAACGCCCTGTCGCCCATCGCAAAGGACGACACTGCAGTGGCGTCGATCACCATGCCCTTGGCTTCGCGCGGTTGCGCCACGGGCCGGTTGCCCGCGCGTTCCTGCATCCGCCGCCAGCCGGGCGAGTTGTAGACATCGGCGCTGGCAACCTTGGCCTCGATGCTCGAAGCCATCCCTGCCGCGCCAAAGCCGCCGCCATAAAGCCCGGGCGGGGTCAGCACATCCACATGCGCCTCGGGCAGCTCGTCGATGAACCGTGACGGCAGCGCCGATTGCCACTGACCGTAGACCCGACGATTGGCCGCAAAGGAAATGGTGCAAAGCCGCTCGGCGCGGGTGATCCCGACATAGGCAAGACGGCGCTCTTCCTCCAATCCCTTCAACCCGCTTTCATCCATCGACCGCTGGCTGGGGAAAAGCCCGTCTTCCCACCCCGGCAGGAATACCACCGGAAACTCCAGCCCCTTTGCCGCGTGCAGCGTCATGATGCTGACCTTCTCGGCCGCCTCTTCCGTCTCGTTGTCCATGATCAGCGCCACGTGTTCCAAGAACCCCTGCAGGTTCTCGAACTGCTCCAGCGCCTTGACCAGTTCTTTCAGGTTCTCCAGCCGCCCCGGCGCCTCGGGCGTCTTGTCCTGCTGCCACATGGCGGTATAGCCGGACGCGTCCAGGATCATCTCGGCCAGTTCGATATGGTTGCGGCCCGATTGCCGCGTCAGCGCGTGCCAGCGATCGATCCCCTCGACAAAGGCGCGCAACTGCCCCGCCCCCTTGCCGCCGATGCCACCCTCGGCCAGCAGCATCCGCGCGCCTTCATGCAGGCTCAGCCCGTTGCCGCGGGCCAATCGCTGGATCGTTTGCTGCGCCTTGTCGCCCAGACCCCGCTTGGGCGTATTGACCACCCGCTCGAAGGCAAGGTCGTCCTCGGGGGAAACCGCCAGCCGGAAGTAGGCCATCGCGTCACGCACTTCGAGACGTTCGTAGAACCGCGGACCGCCGATCACCCGGTAGGGCAGGCCAATCGTCAGGAAGCGGTCTTCAAAGGCGCGCATCTGGTGGCTGGCGCGCACGAGGATGGCCATGTCGTCGAGGCCGACATCGGGCAGCCCCCGGCGCCCTTTCGACAGGGCATCAACCTCTTCCCCGATCCAGCGCGCTTCTTCCTCGCCATCCCAATGGCCGATCAGACGCACCTTCTCGCCCTCGCGCGCCTCGGTCCACAACGTCTTGCCCAGCCGCCCTGCATTGGCCGCGATCACGCCAGAGGCCGCAGCAAGAATATGTGGGGTGGACCGATAGTTCTGTTCCAGCCGGATCACGGTCGCACCGGGAAAATCCTGCTCGAACCGCAGGATGTTGCCCACCTCGGCCCCGCGCCAGCCGTAGATCGACTGGTCGTCGTCGCCGACGCAGCAGATGTTGCGATGCGCCTGCGCCAAAAGCCGCAGCCACAGATACTGCGCCACGTTCGTGTCCTGATACTCATCCACCAGAATGTAGGGCAGCCAGCGCTGATACTGCGCCAGCACGTCGGGATGGGCCTGAAAGATCGTCACGACGTGCAAAAGCAAGTCCCCGAAATCGACTGCGTTCAGCGTGCGCAGGCGGTTCTGGTACTGCTCATACAGCTCGGTGCCACGATTGTTGAACGCACCCGCCTCGGCCGAGGGCACCCGCGATGGGGTCAGCGCCCGGTTTTTCCAGCCGTCGATCAGCCCCGCCAACATCCGGGCAGGCCAGCGTTTGTCGTCGATATCGGCGGCGGCAACCAATTGCTTGAGCAGGCGCAGCTGATCATCGGTATCAAGGATGGTGAAGTTCGACTTCAGCCCGGCAAGCTCCGCATGGCGACGCAGGATCTTGACGGAAATCGAGTGGAAGGTGCCCATCCAGGGCATCCCTTCGATATGATCGCCCAACATGCGCCCGACACGATCCTTCATCTCGCGCGCGGCCTTGTTGGTAAAGGTCACGGCCAGGATCTCATTCGGGCGGGCGCGCCCGGTGGTCAGCAGATGCACGATGCGCGCGGTCAGGGCCTTGGTCTTGCCGGTTCCTGCCCCCGCCAGCATCAGCACAGGGCCGTCCAGCGCCTCGACCGCCGCGCGCTGCGCGGGGTTCAGGTCGTCCAGATACGGCGCCGGCCGCGCAGCCATGGCCCGGCGCGACAGCGGCACGGCCGCCTCAAAGGCATCGGTCTCGTCGAAACTGCTCATCCGCATGATCCTAGCGCGCCCGATCCAGGAGTTAAAGAACTGTTCCCGTAATGTTCGCGCAGATTTCATCTTTCGTCAAATCCGGGCCGCGATTTGGCCGCGATGGGACATCACGCTGCCTGTGTCAAAAGTTATACTGAATGTCATCCATGTTCGAAAATGCGCACTTGCAAATCCTGACAATCGGCATCGCCGTCACCGCCGCGATCCTCGTGCTGTCGCACTGTCTCTTGCGTCGCGGCAATCGGCAGATGGGGGCTGAACGGGGTCACATCGCCCCCGATCGACCCTTGATCCTGACCGCCGCCCTCGTCGGTCTCGGTCTGGCGTGCATTGCCCTCAACATGACGGCAACCCAGCCCTACCGCGTCTTTGCCGTGCTGGTCGGGATCGGCGGGCTGGGACTGGTGCTGCTTGCGGCGATGGGCCTGCTGCCGGACCACGAGATCGAATGGAACGAGGACGGGCTTGAAGGCCCAGCCTCGACCTGGTTACTTCCCTTTGGCCAAGGGCGCGATTTCATCGCCTGGGCCGACGTCATCGGCCTTGGCAAGGATGCGCTGGGAAACTGGCATGTCGAGGACCGGACAGGCGACCGCATTTGCTGGAGTTTCGTCTACGGCGGCCATTGTGATCTGATCGCCGCTGTCGAACGGAATTGCCCGCACCTGTCTGATCCGCGCCCGGCTGCGGTGGCCTGAGCCGGCGAAGCGCCTGTCGGGTGGGCATTTTCACAGGGTGCGCGGGGGCCGTTGCCTGTTTTCATCGCAAAACTGTCACATCTCGCCGCAGCCGGCCCTTGCGCTGCACCGCAGCAGCCCTAGAGTGAGCGCGTCTTGCCGCCAACCGGAGAGCGCACCGATGCCCGAGTTCAAGAAGATCCTCGTCGCCAACCGGGGCGAGATCGCCATCCGCGTGATGCGGGCTGCAAACGAGATGGGCAAGAAGACGGTCGCGGTCTTTGCCGAGGAAGACAAGCTTGGCCTGCACCGCTTCAAGGCCGACGAGGCCTACAGAATCGGCGAGGGGCTGGGGCCGGTCGCGGCCTATCTCTCGATCCCCGAGATCATCCGGGTCGCAAAGCTGAGCGGCGCCGACGCGATCCATCCCGGCTACGGCCTGTTGTCCGAGAACCCCGATTTCGTCGATGCCTGCGAGGCCGAAGGGATCATCTTCATCGGGCCAACCTCTGCCACGATGCGCGCCCTTGGCGACAAGGCAAGTGCCCGGCGCGTAGCGATCGAGGCGGGCGTGCCGGTGATCCCCGCCACTGACGTGCTGGGCGACGACATGGACAAGGTTGCGCGTCAGGCGGCTGAAGTGGGCTATCCGCTGATGCTCAAGGCGTCCTGGGGTGGCGGCGGCCGGGGCATGCGCCCGATCAACGGCCCCGAAGAGCTGGCCGACAAGGTGCGTGAGGGGCGTCGCGAGGCCGAAGCCGCCTTCGGCAACGGCGAGGGCTATCTGGAAAAGATGATCCTGCGCGCCCGCCATGTCGAAGTGCAGATCCTGGGCGACAAGCACGGCAACATCTATCACCTGTTCGAACGCGACTGCACCGTGCAACGCCGCAACCAGAAGGTCGTCGAACGCGCGCCCGCCCCCTACCTGACCGACGCACAGCGCACCGAGGTCTGCGACCTTGGCCGCCGCATCTGCGCCCATGTCGGCTACGAATGTGCGGGCACGGTCGAATTCCTGATGGATATGGACACGGGCAAGTTCTACTTCATCGAGGTCAACCCGCGGATCCAGGTCGAGCATACCGTCACCGAGGCCGTGACCGGCATCGACATCGTGCAGGCGCAGATCCTGATCGAAGAGGGCAAGACCCTTGCGCAAGCCACGGGAATGGCCCGGCAAGAGGATATCCGCCTGCACGGACATGCCCTGCAATGCCGCGTCACCACCGAAGATCCGCAGAACAACTTCATCCCCGATTATGGTCGCCTGACAGCCTATCGGTCCGCCACCGGCATGGGCATCCGGCTGGATGGCGGCACCGCCTATGCCGGCGGCGTTATCACCCGCTATTACGACTCGTTGCTGGTCAAGGTCACCGCCTGGGCGCAGACACCGGATCTGGCGATCGCCCGGATGGACCGGGCGCTGCGCGAGTTTCGGATCCGGGGCGTCAGCACGAACATCGACTTCGTGATCAACCTGCTGAAACACCCCACCTTTCTGAACAACACCTACACCACCAAGTTCATCGACACGACGCCAGAGCTTTTCCTGTTCAAGAAGCGTCAGGACAGGGCCACCAAGATCCTGACCTATATCGCCGACATCACGGTGAACGGGCATCCGGAAACCGCCGGTCGCCCCGTGCCCGCGACCGAACTGCGCACCCCAAGGCCGCCCGCCCCCAAGGGCGTGCCCCTGCCCGGCACGCGCAATCTGCTGGAAGAAAAGGGGCCGCAGGCCGTGGCCGACTGGATGGCGGCGCAAACCCGCGTCCTTTTGACCGACACGACAATGCGCGATGGCCACCAGTCGCTGCTGGCCACCCGGATGCGTTCGATCGACATGATCAAGGTTGCGCCCAGTTACGCAGCGAACCTGCCCGGCCTGTTCAGTGTGGAATGCTGGGGCGGCGCCACCTTTGACGTGGCCTACCGCTTCTTGCAGGAATGTCCCTGGCAGCGCCTGCGTGACCTGCGCGCCGCCATGCCCAATGTGATGACGCAGATGCTGCTGCGCGCCTCGAACGGGGTCGGCTACACCAATTATCCCGACAATGTCGTTCAGGCCTTCGTGCGGCAATCCGCGAAGTCCGGGGTCGATGTGTTCCGCGTGTTCGACAGCCTGAACTGGGTCGAGAACATGCGCGTGGCGATGGATGCGGTGGTCGAGGCCGGCAAGGTCTGCGAGGGCGCCGTCTGCTATACCGGCGACATCCTCGACCCGGCCCGCGCCAAGTATGACCTGCATTACTACGTCTCGCGGGGCCGCGAACTGAAGGCGGCCGGTGCGCATATTCTTGGCCTAAAGGATATGGCGGGCCTGCTGAAACCCGCCTCCGCCCACCTGCTGATCAAGGCGCTGAAGGAAGAGGTCGGCCTGCCGATCCACTTCCACAC
>JBGSQL010000087.1:0-5515 GCA_041738105.1 Rhodobacter sp.
GCCAGGGCGAGGGCATGGGGGCCGGGACGGTCCGCGATCCCCGTGGTTGCAGCCGCCGTTACCGATTGCTCGGCCCCGTCGGGACCGAAAAGGCGCGCTGCCGGGTGCCAACAAAAGCGCGGATCCATGCGCGCGCCCTCAGTCCTCGCGGAAGTCGGAGGCAAGCTTGCGCGCGGCGTGGGTCAGCAGGGAAAGATCCATGCCGACAGCGGTGAACCGGGTGCCCCAGGCCATGCAGTTGCGGGCGAAGGCGTGGTCAAAGGTCAGGATGCCGGCGGCCTTGCCGGTGGCCGTGATGCGCCGGATGGCATCCTCGATGGCCAACTGCACTTCGGGGTGCATCATCTGGCCGGGGTGTCCCATGCTGGCCGCAAGATCGTTCGGGCCGATGAACAGCCCGTCGACCCCATCGACGGCCGCTATTTCTTCGATCCGCGACAGGGCCAGCGCGGTTTCCACCTGCACCAGCAGGCAAAGCTGATCTTCGGCCCGCGCCATGTAATCGACGACCGACCCAAAGCGGTTGGCCCGCGTCATCCCGGCCACGCCGCGCAAGCCGCGCGGCGCATAGCGCATGGCGGTGACGGCGGCGCGCGCCTCGTCCGCGGACTGCACGAAGGGGATCAGCAGGGTTTGCGCGCCCAGATCCAGAAGCCGCTTGATCAGCACCATGTCGTTCCAGGCCGCGCGCACGACGGGCGTGACCGGATAGGGTGCCATCGCCTGCATCGAAACGATCGTGTCGGGCACGTCCGTCAGCGAATGTTCGGTGTCGATCACGATCCAGTCGAAGCCGGCGGTTGCGATGGCCTCGGCCACGATCGGGCCGGGGATCGCGTTCCACAGGCCGATCTGCTGGCGCCCCTCGGCCAGTGCCTGCTTGAAGCGGTTGATGGTCAATTGCATCACATTCCTCCGGTCAGCGTCGCCATGCGGCGCAGGGCAAGCGTGTAGCCCTCGGTCCCGAAGCCCGCGATCACGCCATCGGCGCGCAGCGAGACGTAGGAGTGGTGGCGAAACGCCTCGCGCCGGTGGATGTTCGAGATGTGAACTTCCAGCACCGGGCCGTCAAACGCATTCAATGCGTCGAGGATGGCAATGGACGTATGTGTGAAAGCGCCGGGATTGAGGATAAGGCCCGCCGCCGTTTCCCGTGCCTCGTGAATCCAGTCGATGATCTGGCCTTCGTGGTTGGACTGGTGGAAGCCGACGGTCAGCCCAAGCTCGTGCGCCAGCACGGTGCAGGACTGTTCGACATCGGCCAGCGTGGCGTCGCCATAGACCTCGGGCTGGCGCAGCCCCAGCAGATTGAGGTTGGGGCCATTCAGGATCAGGATCGGTTTTGGCACACGCGTGTCCTTTCAGAACATGCGGTGACGATACCCGATCCACGGGGACGGACAAGCCATCCCGTCGGGCCGGTCCTGCACCTGGTTCAGGCGACCTTTTCCAGCACGACAGGGGCGGTGACGCCAAGGGTGTGGCACACATCGCGGGTCAGATGCGGGCGGTTGAGGGTGTAGAAATGCAGATCCTGCACCCCCTCCTCGATCAGTCGGGTGCACAGCGTGGTGCAATGGGTCAGGGCCAGCAAATCCTCGCGCCCGTCACGGGCGGCAGTCTCGAAGGCCTCATTCAGGCGCCCGGGCACATGCGTGCCGCAGCGCGCGGCAAAGCGACGCGCGCCTTCCCAGCTGGTGATCGGCAGGATGCCGGGGATGATCGGGGCGGTGATGCCTTCGGCCGCGCAGGCATCGCGAAACCGCAGGAAGGTCTCGGCCTCGAAGAAGAACTGGGTGATCGCGCTGGACGCCCCCGCGTCGATCTTGCGCTTGAGCCAGCGCACATCGGCCTTTTGATCGGCGGCATCGGGGTGCCGTTCAGGGTAGGCGCCGACGCGCAACGTAAAGCGCCCGGTGGCGGCCAGCGCCTCGATCAACTCGACCGAGTCGGCAAACCCCTCGGGATGTGGCACAAATCGCTGGTCGCCCTTGGGGGCGTCACCGCGCAGGGCCACGATCTCGGTCACGCCGGCCTCGGCGTAGGATTGCGCAATCTCAAGCGTTTCGGCCCGGGTTGCATCGACGCAGGTCAGGTGGGCCGCGACCTTCAGGCCATAGTTGCGATGGATGGTCGAGACGGCGTCATGCGTCAGTTTCCGCGTCGCGCCGCCCGCGCCATAGGTGACAGACACGAAGCCGGGCCGCAGGGGGGCGAGGGTCTGCACCGTTTCCCACAGCCGGAACGACGCATCGAGCGTCTGGGGCGGGAAGAATTCAAACGAAATGCGCGGAACGAACATGGGCCGACTCCTTGTGTTGTCCCCTTGTTCCAGATTGAGCGATGTGAGACAAATTCATAATACTCATCATCTACATGAGGATCATACTGGTATGCATCTTGAGTTCCGACACCTGCGCACGATCCGCGCGATCCATCAGGCGGGGGGGTTGGCGCGGGCGGCGGACATGCTGAACATGACGCAATCGGCGCTGTCGCATCAGGTCAAGGGGTTGGAGGATCAGTCGGGGATCGAGCTGTTCGTGCGCCGTTCAAAGCCGATGACGCTGTCGGCTGCAGGGCTGCGGATGTTGAAGCTGGCCGAGCGGATCCTGCCCGAGATTGACGCGCTGGCCGAGGAATTTGCCGCGCTGCGGTCGGGCAAGACGGGGCGGCTGCATATCGCGATCGAATGTCACGCCTGTTTCGAGTGGCTGTTTCCGGTGCTGGAGCAGTTTCGCCGGGCCTGGCCCGAGATCGACGTGGATATCCGGGCGGGGCTGGCGTTCGAGGCTTTGCCGGCGCTGAACCGCGAGGAGGTGGATCTGGTGATCTCGTCTGATCCGGTGAAGATGGAAGGTGTCACGTTCAATCCGCTGTTCGACTATCATCCGATGTTCGTGGCGGCGGCGGTCAACCCGCTGGCGGCGAAAGAGGTGATCCTGGCCGAGGATTTCCGCGATCAGTTGCTGATCACCTATCCGGTGGCGCGCGACAAGCTGGACGTGTTCACCGAGGTGCTGACCCCGGCGCGGGTAGAACCTCGGGGGCAGCGGCAGGTGGAACTGACGGCGGTGATCCTGATGCTGGTGGCGGCGAACCGGGGGGTTTCGGTGCTGCCCGACTGGGTGCTGCGCGAGGTTCGCTCTAATTCGGATTATGTGACCCGGCCGCTGGGGCCGGGGGTGATCACGAAGCGGCTTTATGCGGCGACAAGGACCGAGGATGCGTCCAAGCCGTTCATGGCGCATTTCGTGCGGCTGGGGCGGACCGAACCGGTGAAGCTGCAACGGGGATGATCCGCGATTGGCGGGATGTCGCACAGGCGGACGTTTTGTCTACTCGTTGAAATCGTTGGACAAGTGGGTTTGTCGTTAACGGATTCTTCACGCCTTTTGCCGCCTGCCGGGGGCGGTTTCCACCTGACCCCAAGCCGACGCTTCGCCGCGTGGCGGCACCGCCCCGCCCCTTGCGGTCTTGTGCAGAGGATTGTTGCGGGCGTGACGCGGATACCGGTGTATCCTTGGTGCGGAACCGGGTGGAGGGGCGCGATGGGGCGCTGGCCAAGAACGGGCGTGTTGGCATTGGGGCCGGTGCTGGCGCTGGGCCTTGCGGGGGCGGCACAGGCAGAGTGCCGGCTGGCCCTGGCGCTGGCGTTCGACGTGTCGCGTTCGGTCAGCGCGCGGGACTATGCGATCCAGCGCGAGGGGCTGTTGGCGGCGCTGGCCGATCCGGTGGTGATCGCGGCTTTTTTGCACCCGAAGGATCACGTCGCGCTGGCGCTCTACGAGTGGAGCCGCAACACCCATCAGGTGATCGTGCTGGATTGGACCGAGGTGCGCTCGGCCGCCGATCTTGCGGCCGTTCGGGCACGGATCGCGGCGCACGAGCGTTCTTCGGCCTCGGGCACGACCGCGCTGGGCGAGGCACTGCGCTTCGGCCGGGCCCTGGTGGCACGCGCGCCCGACTGCGCCGATCAGGTGATCGACGTCTCGGGCGACGGGCAGAACAACTCGGGCATGGCCCCGGCCACGGTCTATGCGCAAGAGGATTTCGGCCTGTTGCGGGTGAACGGCCTGGCGATCCTGGCCTATGAGCGGGACGTGGTGCGCTACTATCGGGAAGAGGTGATCCGCGGGCCGGGGGCGTTCATCGAGATCGCGGACAGCCCGCGGGATTTCCCACGGGCGATCCGGCGCAAGCTGCTGCGCGAGTTGACCGAGCGGATCATCGGGGGGGTGCCGGCAGGTTGGCTGGTGGCGGGCCGGAGCGGCGAACGCCCCGACCCGCTGGCGTCTGCCGGCGTGGTGGATCAGCCCTCAAGCCGGACGTTGTTGCCCTGAACGACCACGCGGACGCGCTGACCGATCTGGAAGTTGGTGTTCTGCACCACGGACACGGTCCGGCCATCCTCGAGCCGCACGGTCCATTCCGGCGAGGTCGTTGCATTGGCGCCCGCCGCCAGCTGGCTGCCGGCTGCCGCGCCACCGAGAACGCCAACGGCCGTGGCGATATCGCGGCCGCTTCCGCCGCCAATCTGGTTACCGACAAGGCCACCAACCACGGCGCCGGCCACACCACCGGCGATCCGGTCGGTGTTGTTGTTGACGGTCACGTAGCGCACGCTGACGATGGTTCCGTTCAGCGTCTGGGCCTGGCTGACGACGTTGCCCTGGGTGGTGCCGGTCGTGCTGGGCACGCAGCCCGCAAGCGCGACGAGGAGGACGGGGGCGATCAGAAATGCGGCTCTCATAGGAATCTCCTTGGGTTGATTTGGGATCGTTTACGACAGTTCCGCGCCGTTGTGCAGGTCTGTCGTGCGTCGCGGCCCCAGTTTCGCAAAGCCGGGGCGGATCGGCGCCGATCGAGCACGGCCCTGCCCCCTTTCCTTCGCGCGCCATCGCGCCTATACGCACGCGCTGAATATCTGGAGAGCCCGATGCAAGGCAGCGCGAACCTGAACCTGATGATCAAGGCGGCCCGCAAGGCGGGGCGTAGCCTGGTCAAGGACTTCCGCGAGGTCGAAAACCTGCAGGTTTCGGCCAAGGGGCCGGGCGATTTCGTGACCAAGGCGGATCGCGACGCCGAACGCATCATCCACGACGAGTTGATGGCCGGGCGGCCGACTTATGGCTGGCTGGGCGAAGAAACCGGCAGCGCCGACGGGGTGGACCCGACGCGGCGCTGGATCGTCGATCCGCTGGACGGCACGACGAACTTTCTGCATGGCTTGCCGCACTGGGCGGTGTCGATCGCGCTGGAGCACAAGGGCGAGATCGTGGCCGGCGTGATCTTTGACGCGGCCAAGGACGAGATGTTCGTGGCCGAGAAGGGCGCCGGCGCCTGGCTGAACGAAAGCCGGATCCGGGTCTCGGGGCGCGGGCGGATGATCGAGGCGATCTTTGCCACCGGCGTGCCTTTTGGCGGACGCGGCACGCTGCCCGCCACCTTGCAGGATCTGGCGCGGCTGATGCCGGTCTGCGCGTGGCGGGACCGAAATTACGGAAGAAATCCT
>JBGSQL010000108.1:0-5209 GCA_041738105.1 Rhodobacter sp.
CCCGGCCGCGCCGGGCGCGCGGGCGCATCCTTGCCACGTCGCAGGATCAGGCTCAGGGCAAAGGTTGCGCCGACAAGGCCCACGACACCCCCAACCAGCCGCTCTGGCACCAGACTGGCCGTCAGCCAGCCCAGCCCGACCCCGATCGTCGTGGCCGGCACCATGATGGCCAGCACCCGCCGGTCGAAGGCGCGGCGATAGGCGTAAAGCCCGAACAGATCGGACAGCACGAAGACCGGCAGCAGAAGGCCCGCCGCCGCAACGGGCGAAATGGTCAGCGCCAGCACCGGAACACCCAGCATTCCGACCACCGGCAAGCCGCCCTTGCTCATCCCCACCAGCGCCGCCGCGACCAGCGCCGCCGCCCAGAAAGCCGGCCCTTCCATCATCGACGCCCGTCCCCCTGCCGCGAATCACCTGCGCCTTGACGCGGCCCCCCTGGCCTGCCCGCGGCCGGCGCCTTTAGCGCAAACACCGCTGACAAGACAGGCCGCAGCACCCGCCGCAGTGCAGCATACTTGCGCCGCACGCGCCAAGAGACTACCCATCCCAGCGTCATGCAACCCGACGCGGAGTACGGAACAATGGCCAGACCCAGGATCGCGCTGATCGGCGCGGGACAGATCGGTGGCACGCTCGCCCACCTCGTGGCGATCAAGGAACTGGGTGATGTCATCCTGTTCGACATCGCCGAAGGCACGCCGCAAGGCAAGGCGCTCGACATTGCGCAGTCCGGGCCATCGGCCGGGTTCGACGCCGCGCTGAAGGGCGCGAACGACTATGCCGACATTGCCGGCGCCGACGTGTGCATCGTCACCGCTGGCGTGCCGCGCAAACCGGGGATGAGCCGGGACGACCTGCTGGGCATCAACCTGAAGGTCATGAAATCGGTGGGCGAGGGCATCGCCAAACACGCCCCCAACGCCTTCGTCATCTGCATCACCAACCCGCTTGATGCGATGGTCTGGGCGCTGCGCGAATTCTCGGGCCTGCCGCATGAAAAGGTCGTCGGCATGGCGGGCGTGCTCGATGCGGCCCGCTTCCGGCATTTCCTGTCGGTCGAATTCGGCGTCTCGATGCGCGATGTGACGGGCTTTGTGCTGGGCGGGCACGGCGACACGATGGTGCCGCTTGCGCGCTATTCCACCGTTGCCGGTATCCCGCTGCCCGACTTGGTGCAGATGGGCTGGACGACGCAGGAAAAGCTGGATGCGATCATCCAGCGCACCCGCGATGGCGGGGCCGAGATCGTCGGCCTGCTCAAGACCGGTTCGGCGTTTTATGCACCGGCCCAAAGCGCGATCGAGATGGCCGAAGCCTACCTCAAGGATCAAAAGCGTCTGCTGCCCTGCGCCGCCTGGTGTGATGGAGCCTTCGGGCTGACCGGCATGTATGTGGGTGTGCCCACGATCATCGGGGCGGGCGGGATCGAAAAGGTCGTCGACATCAAGCTGAACAAGGACGAAGGCGCGATGTTCCAGAAATCGGTCGAGGCGGTAAAAGGCCTGCTCGAGGCCTGCAAGGCGATCGACCCTTCGCTGGCCTGATTGGTCCGTTTCTTGGCACCGACTGCAAGGAATGCGTGCCCTCGGGCGCGCATTCTGTTTTTGTGGGCAGGTGATCCCGATGGAGACCGCCGATGCGCACCCTGATCCCTGCCCTGCTGCTGTCGTTGACCCTTGGCCTGCCGGCCGCCGCCCAGACGATTTCGGACGAGATCGGTAGCACGGGCCTTGCCGCGACCGAGGCGCGGTTGGCCGCCCTGCCCGCCGCGACGGATGAAGAGCGGTTCGCGCTGGCCGGCGTGCGGTTTCTGGGCGCGGTCGAGGACGCGCTGCAGATGCGCTGGTCGGTCGGGCTGACACCCAGCCTGTCGGGCCTTCCGGTTTTCCGCCTGCCGATCCCTGAGAACCCGCAGGCACAGCCCTTCCAGCCCGCGATGGTCGCCACCCTGTTTCGCGACATCACCGACCGGATGACCGGCGTTTCAGCTCCGTTGGCCGAGATCGCCGACAGTTCCGCCTTCGGGCTGGAGATCGACCTGGCGGATCTGTGGTTCGACATCGACAGCAACGGCACCCGGGCGCCGGGCGAGGACGCGCTGGCGGTGATCGGGCCGATGCTGCTGGGTTGGCGCTGGGATCAGCGCGATCCGGCCACGGCCGCCCCGGTGATCCGGTTCGATGCGGCGGACGCGGCCTGGCTGTCGGCCTACAGCCATTTCCTCGCAGGCTTCGGCAATGTGCTGCTCGCCTATGATCCGACGGTCGCGATCACCGAAGTCACCACCGCCCGCGCCGAGATCGACGCCTTGCGTGGCCCGCCGCGCAACGACCTGATGCTGGCGGGGATGGAAGAGTTCGTGGACATTGCGGCCATCGTGTTGCGTGCGCTGGACCAGGCACCCGACGCCGACCTGGCCGCACGGGCCCGGACGGACTGGCTGGCAATGATCGCCGACAACCGCACCTTCTGGCGTCGCGTCGCCGTCGAAACCGACAATGCGAACGAATGGATCCCGAACGACAGGCAGACCACCGCGCTTGGCTTTACCCTGCCGCCGGATACCGGCACCGTCTGGCAAGGCGTGCTGTCCGACGCCGAGGCGCTGCTGACCGGCACCCGCCTGGCGCCCTACGTCTGGCTGGGTGACGACGCCGGCGTCAACGTATCCCGCCTGTTCACCGATCCGCGCCCGATCGACGTCGCGGCGTGGATCCAGGGCCTGGGCGCGCTGCCCTATCTGGAAAAGGGGACGCTCGTGAGCCCCGAGAACCTGATGATCTTCGCTGATATGATGCAGGGCGAGGTGCTTCTCTACATGGTCATGCTGAACTGAGTCGCGGCACTGGGCCCGGCCCGGCAAGCCCAGCGCCGCGAAATGTGATCACACAATTTGAACCTGTGATCACAAAAGTCGCTTTTCACTGGCAGTTTGGCGCAAACGCGCAGATGCCGGTTTGAACAGGGCGAGTTCTGTGGCATCAGGCCGCGAAACCACAACGGACGGGACAGTTCCATGAACATCCACGAGTATCAGGCCAAGGCGCTGCTGCGCAGCTACGGCGCCCCGGTTTCGGATGGCCGGGTCGTGCTGAAGGCCGAAGAGGCCAAGACGGCTGCGGGCGGCCTCGACGGCCCGCTCTGGGTGGTCAAGGCACAGATCCACGCGGGCGGCCGCGGCAAGGGCAAGTTCAAGGAGCCCGAGGCCGGTGAAAAGGGCGGCGTGCGCCTGGCCCGCTCGGTCGAAGAGGCCGAGGTGATGGCCAAGCAGATGCTGGGCCGCACGCTGGTCACCCACCAGACCGGACCTGTCGGCAAGCAGGTGAACCGGATCTACATCGAAGACGGATCGGACATTGCGCGCGAGTTGTATCTTGCCCTACTGATCGACCGCCAGTCCAGCCGCGTGTCCTTTGTCGCCTCGACCGAAGGCGGCATGGACATCGAGGAAGTGGCCCACAACACGCCGGACAAGATCGTCAGCTTTTCGGTCGATCCCGCCTCGGGCCTGTCCGATTTCCACGGGCGCCGCGTGGCCTTCGCGCTGGGGCTCGACGGCCCGCTGGTCAAGCAATGCGTGGCGCTGGTCAAGCTGCTCTACAAGGCCTTCCTCGAGAAGGACATGGAGATGCTGGAAATCAACCCGTTGATCGTCACCCCCGATGGCAAGTTGAAATGCCTCGACGCCAAGATGGGTTTTGACGGCAACGCGCTCTACCGCCAACCCGACATCGCCGCCCTGCGCGACGAAACCGAAGAAGACCCCAAGGAACTGGCCGCCTCCAAGTTCGATCTGAACTACATCGCGCTGGATGGCGAGATCGGCTGCATGGTGAACGGTGCCGGGCTGGCGATGGCCACGATGGACATCATCAAGCTTTACGGCGCGGAACCCGCCAACTTCCTGGACGTGGGCGGCGGCGCCACCAAGGAAAAGGTCACCGAGGCGTTCAAGATCATCACCTCGGATCCGAACGTGAAGGGCATCCTGATCAACATCTTCGGCGGCATCATGCGCTGCGACATCATTGCGGAAGGCGTGATTGCGGCGGTCACCGAAGTGGGCCTGAAGGTGCCGCTGGTGGTGCGCCTGGAGGGCACCAACGTCGAACTGGGGAAAGAGATCATCCGCAATTCCGGCCTGAACGTCATCGCGGCCGACAACCTGTCGGACGCAGCCCAGAAAATCGTGAAGGCGGTAAGAGGCTAGTAGTATGGAAGCCATAGCCTACGCGGACTTTCTGTCTAAACAGGTCTACCTTCTTCTAGGTGTTTTTTGCTTTGGAATTGGGTCAACTGTTTTCCTTTACTGCGAAAGCCGCTGGAAAGAAATGAACGCGCTCAATGGCGCTTTCATAATTCTGGGGCTGTCAAGTGGCATGGCAATTGTCGCGCTAGGACTTTACTTGATTGTCTTGGCCATCAGAACAATAACCTAACTATTGGAGAACGCCAAAATGGCTGTACTCGTTAATGCAAAAACCAAAGTCATCTGCCAGGGCATCACCGGCAGCCAGGGCACTTTCCACACCGAACAGGCCATTGCCTATGGCACGAAGATGGTCGGGGGTGTCACCCCCGGGAAGGGCGGCACCGACCACCTCGGCCTGCCGGTCTTCGACTCGGTGCATGAGGCGCGCGCGGTCACCGGGGCCAATGCCTCCGTGATCTATGTGCCCCCGCCCTTCGCGGCCGACTCGATCCTGGAAGCCATCGACGCCGAGATCGAACTGATCGTCTGCATCACCGAAGGCATTCCGGTGCTCGACATGATGAAGGTGAAACGCACGCTCGAAGGGTCGAAATCCCGCCTGATCGGGCCGAACTGCCCCGGCGTGATGACGCCCGGCGAATGCAAGATCGGCATCATGCCGGGCAGCATCTTCTCGCGCGGCTCGGTCGGGGTGGTCAGCCGCTCGGGCACCCTGACCTATGAGGCGGTCAAGCAGACCACCGATGTGGGCCTTGGCCAGTCCACCGCCGTCGGCATCGGCGGCGACCCGATCAAGGGCACCGAACATATCGACGTGCTGGAAATGTTTCTCGCCGACCCCGAGACGACCAGCATCATCATGATCGGTGAAATCGGCGGGGCGGCCGAGGAGGACGCGGCGCAGTTCCTGATGGACGAAAAGGCGCGCGGCCGCTGGAAACCCACCGCCGGTTTCATCGCCGGGCGCACGGCCCCCAAGGGCCGCCGCATGGG
>JBGSQL010000202.1:0-8797 GCA_041738105.1 Rhodobacter sp.
TCGGCCAGCGCCTGGCGCAGCCAATCCGCCTCGCGCAGGGCAAGGCCGCGCAGGTAGGGGCTGCACCCCGCCGTCGCCCCGATCAACGCGGCCACCTCTGGCGGCAGGTCTTTGAAGATGGCCGCCGTTTCCGCCCCTGCGTCAGCATCATGGGGGATCGGGATCCGGGTCAGGCGATGGGCGAAGGTCATGCGATGATTTTGGCCCTCGCCCGGACCCCGGTCAACCAGCATGGCCTGATGGGGTTGCGCACCGGGCGATGCTTTGGGCAGACTGCGGCGCAACGAGGGGGAACACGTCGAATGAGCAAGAGCCTTGCCCGTGTCCGGGCCGCGCTGGACGCCGCTGGCGTGCCGGTGGACCTGCGCGAAATGGCGGCCGAAACGCGCACCGCGCGACAGGCGGCAGAGGCCGCGGGATGCGCGCTGGACCAGATCGTGAAGTCGCTGGTCTTTCGCGGCGAGATGAGCGGGCACGTGCGCCTTTTTCTGACCGCCGGTGGCCAGCAGGTGAGCCTGGAGAAGGCGAGCGCGCTGGCGGGCGAGCCGCTGGGCAAGGCAGAGGCCGAGCTGATTCGCCGCGAGACAGGTTTTGCGATCGGTGGTGTGGCGCCCGTCGGGCATCTGAAGACACCGGCAAGCTGGATCGACCAGCGTCTGCGGGCGTTCGATGTGGTCTGGGCGGCCGCCGGCACGCCGCGCCACATCTTCGCGATCTCACCCGCAGTGCTTCAGGCGATCAGCGGTGCGATCTGGGCGGATTTCACCGGTTGATCCGTTGGGAGGGACGGAATGTAAAAATGTGTAACATGGCCTCTTGAACCTGTGTGCCGCCTTCCCACATGCATTGATGTGAAACACCTTCACATTCAACCAACGGGAGACCGCCCATGACCACGATGACGACTACCGGCATTGCCAGCTGGCCCGCCAGGGCGGAAGCCTGGCTGGACGATCGCGGCAAACCGGCCTGGATCGCCGCGATGATCCTTGGTTTCATCTTCTTCTGGCCTGCGGGGCTTGCCCTTCTGGCTTACATGATCTGGAGCAAACGCATGTTCAATCGCAGCATGTCCTGCCGCACACGCAGGATGGATCGCATGGCGCATGGCGCCTCTGCCACCTCGGGCAACTCGGCCTTCGACGCCTACAAGTCGGAAACCCTGCGCCGCCTGGAAGAGGAGCAGGTGGCTTTTGAAAGCTTCCTGCAACGCTTGCGGGATGCCAAGGACAAGCAGGAGTTCGACGCCTTCATGGAGGATCGTGCCCGCGTGGCGCAGACGCCGCCTGCCCCCGAGGCGCCCGACGCCGGTCGATACTGAGCAAGAGTGCGGCGCGGCCCGGTCATGGGTCGCGCCGACTGACACAATCATAGAGACCGCAAGGATGACCCACGTGCTTCCCGATCCCGACTTTCAGGCCGAGTTCTACGCCGATGTGGCGATGAAGCGTGGCATTGCCTGGGTCATCGACACCGCGCTGATCGCGCTGCTGACCTTGGTCATCGTGCCGTTCACCGCGTTCACGGCGCTGTTCTTTCTGCCGCTGCTGTTCCTGACGGTCAGCTTTGTGTACAGGGTCGTTGCGCTGAGCCGCCGGTCAGCCACCCCCGGAATGCGGATCATGGCGATCGAGTTTCGGGACCGGACCGGGCGGCAGTTCGACCTTGGCACCGCATTTCTGCACACGCTGGGCTATACCCTGACGATCGGAGCGCTGCTGCCGCAACTGCTGTCGATCGGCCTGATGCTGACCACGGTCAGGGGCCAAGGCCTGACCGATCTGGTTCTGGGCAGCGTCGCGCTGAACCGGGCGGCGCGGGTCTGACATAAACTCGGCGCTTGGCGACAGGTTCAGGCCTTGCTAACGTCACAGTGTTTCTGCTTGTGTCAGCCATGCGTCATACACTTCCCATCGCGCCGCAGTTCTATGTGACGGCCCCGCAGGCCTGCCCCTATCTTGAGGGGCGGATGGAAAGAAAGCTGTTCACCGCGCTGCAGGGCGAGCATGCGCAGAAGCTGAACGACACGCTGTCGAAGCAAGGCTTCCGGCGGTCGCAGAATGTGCTCTATCGGCCGTCGTGCGCGGAATGTTCGGCCTGCATCTCGGCCCGGATCCGGGTTGCGGATTTCAAACCGTCGCGCACGCAAAAGCGGGTGCTGAAGCGCAACGCGGCGCTGCGGCGCAATCCGACCAGCCCCTGGGCGACCGAGGACCAGTACGCGCTGTTTCGCCGCTATCTCGATGCGCGCCATTCAGATGGCGGCATGGCGGATATGGATATCTTCGAATTCGCCGCGATGATCGAGGAGACGCCGATCCGCAGCCGGGTGATCGAGTACAGCAGCCCCGCCGCGGCCGACGACGGGACCCGGCCGCTGACCGCGGTTTGCCTGACCGATCTGCTGGATGACGGGCTGAGCATGGTCTATTCGTTCTACGATCCCGACATGACCGAGGCGAGCCTGGGCACCTATGTCGTGCTTGATCACATCGCCATCGCGCGAGAGGCCGGGTTGCCCTACGTCTACCTGGGCTACTGGGTGCCGGGCAGCCGGAAGATGGGCTACAAGGCAAAGTTTGACGCGCTGGAGATCTACAAGGGTGGCCTCTGGCAGGACATTGGCGATCCGGCCGGCCACAAGGCCGAGTTGCATCCGCTGTCGGTCGATCCGATAGCCGAGCAGGTTGCCCGGATCACCCTTCCCGACAGTCGGGCCCGCAACGAGTGAAATTTGCCCGGGCGGGGGTGGGCGCATGGGTCGCGATCACGGCCCGGCGAGGGCGCTTTTCCGCGACAATCCGGGCGCCGGGCTGACGGCGTACGCTGATCAGGGCCGCAAGCGACGCAGCACCGAGAGGGGAGCCGATCTGGTGCTGACGCGCGTCGACGGCCGGGGCCCAGACCAGCGCATGTCGGCATCTGATGGAGCGCCGCGGACGGACCCGGGGCGGAACGGTAGCTTTTGTCACTGGCGCGACGGCATTTGTCACATCGCTGCACCTGTCGGGCAGGAAGTTGCTGGAATCGGGCGATTGGCCTGGGACAGGGGTTGATTTGTGCGGGACCTGACCCGACCTGCAAGCGGCATCAATGGGGGCCCGTGGATTGACCTATCTTCTCTTTGCGATCGGGCTTGCGGGCCTGTTCTTTGGCGGTGAGTTGCTTGTGCGGGGGGCAAGCAGTATCGCGCGGTCCTTTGGTCTGTCACCGCTGGTGATCGGACTGACGATCGTGGGGTTCGGCACATCGGCGCCGGAATTGCTGGTGTCGGTACAAGCGGCCCTTGCCGACCAGCCAGCGATTGCGATCGGCAATGTGCTTGGGTCAAACATCGCGAATATCCTGCTGATCCTCGGTATCTCGACGGCGATTGCACCCTTGTTGATCCCCGCGCGCAGCCTTTGGCGCGATCTGGCGTTCATGATCGGGGCCAGTGCCGCAATCTGGGGCATGCTGCTGGACGGGTCCGTGACGCGGCTGGAGGGGCTGGTGCTGTGTCTGGGACTGGCCATCTTCCTGACCGTGGCCTTCGTCAGCGGCAAGCGCGTGGACGAGGAGGAAGGCGTGACGCTGCCGCCCATCGGCCCTGCGATCCTGATGACGCTGGGCGGGCTGGTCGCTTTGGTGATCGGGGCGCGGTTTCTGGTGGACAGTGCGAGCACGATCGCGCGGACCTACGGGATTTCCGAGGCCGTGATCGGGCTGACGGTGGTGGCGGTGGGCACCTCGTTGCCGGAACTGGCAACCTCGGTCATCGCGGCGGTGCGCAAGCAGACCGAGATCGCGGTAGGCAACGTCCTGGGATCGAATGTGTTCAACATCTTCGGGATCCTCGGGGTAACCGCGCTGATCACGCCGATTCCGGTCGATCCGCGCTTTGTTGCGGTGGACATGCCCTGGGTGATGGCGACGGCGGTGGGACTGGCCCTCGTGGCGGTCGTGCTGGGGCGGTTGCCACGGCTTGGCGGCGTGGCCCTGATGGCGATCTATGCGGTCTACCTGCTTGGCACCAGTTAGGGTTGGCCACCTGACCGAAGGTCATGGGTCTTCTTCGGATGTGCCCTCGGTTGCTTCGGCGAAGGTCCGACCGGGTGCTTTGAGGACCGAGCGGACCATTGGTGATCTAAGCGCAAGGAACGGGTCGCGCGGCCTCATCCGAACATGACACCTTCACCTGCGAGAAGCAGCCCGGATGGCTGAGCCGGAGGATTACTTGTGTCGTCACCACTTTCATCCCATCGCCCCATGACCCCATTGGAATGGGTGATGCTGCTGGCCCTTGCCACCGTCTGGGGCGGATCGTTCTTCTTCAACGGAATTGCGGTGCGGGAACTGCCCGTATTCACCGTGGTCGTGTCCCGCGTGGCGCTGGCCGCCGTCATTCTACTGATGATCATGCGCCTGCGAAGAGAGCGCTTGCCGCATGATCGACGCGTCTGGGCAGCCTTCTTCGGCATGGGCCTACTGAACAACGCGATCCCCTTCTCGCTGATCGTCTGGGGACAGCAACACATCGCCTCAGGCGTAGCCTCGATCCTGAACGCCTCGACGCCGTTGTTCACCGTCATTCTGGCCCATCTCCTGACCCGTGATGAACGCATGACTGCGGGTAAGCTCGTCGGAGTGCTGATTGGCTTTGCAGGAGTCGCGGTGATGATCGGGCTGGATGCGTTGCGCGATCCGGGCGCTGGCGTCATCGCACAGTTCCTTTGCCTCGCAGGTGCAATTTCCTACGCCTTTGCAGGCATTTACGGTCGGAGGTTCCGTGCCTTTGGTATCAGTCCCTTGGGCACTGCGACAGGACAGGTCATTGCATCGAGCCTGATCATGCTGCCGCTGGTCCTGGCTTTGGATCGGCCTTGGGCACTGCCACCTCCCAGCCTGACCGCCATCGGCGCCCTGATTGGCCTGGCCGCGATTTCGACCGCTCTGGCCTATGTGCTCTACTTCCGCATCCTGGCCACCGCAGGGGCGACCAACTTGCTGCTGGTGACTTTCCTAGTCCCGGTCAGCGCGATCCTGCTTGGAATACTTTTCCTCGGTGAAACCCTTCTCCCGCGCCATTTCGCGGGCATGGCGCTGATCGGTTCAGGTCTGGCTGCCATCGACGGGCGGCTATGGCGGGCCCAAAACAACCAAAACAAGGGAACCGCAGAATGAGCATCGACGATCAGCGCCGGCGCGCCATAGCAATTGCGACCTCGATCAGGCTGCGGGGCTCATGGGCACCAGCGGCTCCCCTGGTGGGCGAGTTTTCAAGGTAGCGGGATCGGTGTTTCGCTGAGGGTACGCAAGTAGGCAATAAGGTCTGTTCGTTCAGCCTCGTCGGGAACACCAGGCACCTCCATGTAAACGCCCGGCGTAGTGCGCATGGGCTCAAGCAGAAACTTGTTCAGGTCCTCGAAGGTCCAGACACCCGCCCAGTCCTGCAAGCTGTCCGAGTAGCGGAAATCGGTCACGGAAGCCTTGTCGCGGCCGACGACGCCCCACAGGTTCGGACCCGTTCTCTTCCCACCCAATGGTTCTACATTGTGGCAGCTGTGGCACAGGCGGTCGAAGACGCTTCGTCCCTTCGCAGCATCGGCCGTGGCCAGTTTCATGGAGATCGGGGCGGGCTCGGGCACGACGACGCCCTTTGAGAGGAGGTAGTCGGCAACGTCCCCTTGCCCCCTGAACTTTGCCAGATGGAGTGGCGTCCTGCCGTCCTTTGTCTTCGCATTCACATCCGCGCCGGCCGCGACCAGAGCCTTCACGCAGTCGAGGCAATCGGATCTGACGGCGATGTGGAGGGCGGCTTCCCGATTGCCCTGCCAATTCGGATCTGCTCCTGCGTCAAGCAACAGATCGATCAGATCGATCCTGCGCTTTCCCAATGCCGGCATGAGGGCAGGACCCAAAAGCGGCGACGGGGCGGCGTTGGGGTCGGCACCGCGTGCCATGAGCAGTTTTGCCGCCTCAAGATGCCCGCCCCTGACCGCAAGATAGAGTGGTGTCGCGCCCTTGTCGCTTTCATCGACGGCGGCGCCCGCCTCAAGCGCTGCCGTGATCCCCGCGACGTCGCCCTTCTTGGCCGCGTCGTGAATGGCAGCCGCATTCAATGCAGCCGGAACCTGTAGAGGGACCAACAAAATGAAAAGCAGAATGCGCATTTGGCAACTCCTGTGTCACACTGGAGGACGTGGCACGCTTCCAAGAAGAACAGCGTCTGCCAAATACGCTCTATGCAGGAAGCAACCCGAGCAATCGGGCCCATCTCTGCAGTGGCGACGCATGCAGCCAACTGCGAGCAATCCAATCCCAGGTCGACATTCCGCAGGCGATCTAGCGACTGTAAAAAGCGTAGTCTCATCGCATCCGCGGATCAAGTTTTCTGCGCTTCGGGTCAGCGTCCGCGCTCGCCGGAACGCCCTGAAGCGGTCCGATCGGGCCGCCAAACTGCGTCATCCTTCGCCGGCGACAAAATTCTTCAGTGCAGCGGACAGACCTGTCTTGCCGCACTGATGACTTCGAAACCGAGCGCGGCGAACATCTGCTCCCCGCCCTTGGTGTCGAATGCTGCGCCCAACACGAAGATCGTAGTAGGGCTCAAAGCCGTCACCGGACATTTTCGCTCAGGGATCTTGGGCTCTGGTCTGACAGACTGCTGCCAGCGGGCATCTTGTGTCAGGTGGCAACCACGAGCGTCGCCTTCGGCCAGCGCAAGCCGACAAGGACAGTTGATGGCGGTGAAAATGAGAAAATTGCCTGTGAGGGCACTTCTGCGAAATAAAACTTCGCCACTGCATCCCCGTACGACAGATTCCATACAGATTTCCCGTTGACGATCCGAAGCGACCGACCTACGTTCCCCGACAGAACACGGGGTTGGCGATGATGGACATTCTTGTATCGGTAGGAGCGTGGCGCATGGGCCGGTAACGGTTGACCATCACGGTTCCCATGCGCCCCCGAGTGACCCTTGGGGGCTTTTTGTTGCGCGCAAGACCGCAAGATGCGGACGCAGAGGATAGGACGATGAGCAAGGCACAGGCCGGAACGATGACCGGCGCGAGAATGGTGGTTCAGGCGTTGAAGGATCAGGGCGTCGAAGTGGTCTTCGGCTATCCCGGCGGCGCGGTGCTGCCGATCTATGACGAGATCTTCCAGCAAAACGACATCCGCCACATCCTTGTCCGCCACGAACAGGGCGCGGTGCACATGGCCGAGGGCTATGCCCGTTCGACCGGCAAGCCCGGGGTCGCGCTCGTGACCTCGGGGCCCGGCGCGACCAATGCCGTCACCGGCCTGACCGATGCGCTGATGGATTCGATCCCCATCGTCGTGCTGACGGGTCAGGTTCCGACCTTCATGATCGGCACCGACGGCTTTCAGGAGGCCGATACCGTCGGCATCACACGGCCCTGCACCAAGCACAACTGGCTGGTCAAGGATACCGAGAAGCTGGCCGAGACGCTGCACCAGGCCTTCCACGTCGCGACCAAGGGCCGCCCCGGCCCGGTCCTGATCGACATTCCGAAGGATGTGCAGTTCGCCACCGGCACCTATGCCGGCCCACGGGAGGCGAAGGTCAGCCATTATCAGCCCAGGGTAAAGGGCGATCTCGAGGCGAACACCCGCCTCGTCGAGATGATGGAAAAGGCCGAGCGTCCCATCTTCTACACCGGCGGCGGCGTCATCAACTCCGGCCCGGGGGCAAGCCAGCTGCTGCGCGAACTGGCGGATGCGACCGGCTTTCCGGTGACCTCGACGCTGATGGGCCTTGGCGCCTACCCGGCCTCCGGCAAGGGCTGGATCGGCATGCTGGGGATGCACGGGCTTTACGAGGCCAACCTCGCCATGCACGGCTGCGACCTGATGATCAACCTCGGCGCGCGGTTCGACGACCGCATCACCGGGCGGCTTGCCGATTTCTCGCCGAGATCGAAGAAGGCACATGTCGATATCGACCCGTCGTCGATCAACAAGGTGATCCACGTCGATATCCCCATCGTCGGCGATGTCGGCCATGTCCTCGAGGACCTCCTGAAGGTCTGGAAGGCGCGCGGTCGCAAGGTCAACAAGGATGGCCTCGCGAAATGGTGGGGCCAGATCGAGCAGTGGAAGCTGAAGAAATGCCTGAGTTACCGCAATTCCGCAAAGACCATCAAGCCGCAGTATGCGCTCGAGCGGCTTGAGGCGCTGACCAAGGGCCGCGACCGCTACATCACGACCGAGGTTGGCCAGCACCAGATGTGGGCGGCGCAGTTTCTCGGCTTCGAGGCGCCGAACCGCTGGATGACCTCCGGCGGCCTCGGCACGATGGGCTACGGATTTCCGGCCTCGATCGGGGTGCAGATCGCGCATCCCGACGCGCTGGTCATCAATGTCGCGGGCGAGGCTTCGTGGCTGATGAACATGCAGGAGATGGGCACCGCGACGCAGTTCCGCACCCCGGTCAAGCAGTTCATCCTGAACAACGAGCGGCTCGGCATGGTGCGGCAGTGGCAGCAGTTGCTGCACGGCGAGCGCTATTCGCATTCCTGGAGCGAGAGCCTGCCCGATTTCGTCAAGCTTGCCGAGGCCTTCGGCTGGAAGGGCATCCAGTGCAGGGATCCGAAATGCCTCGACGACGCGATCATGGAGATGCTCGACTATCCAGGTCCGGTGATCTTCGACTGCGTGGTGGAGAAACACGAGAACTGCTTCCCGATGATCCCCTCGGGCAAGGCCCATAACGAGATGCTGATGGGCGAGGCCGATACCAAGGGCGCCATCGGGGCAGCCGGGGGTGTTTTGGTGTGAGACCGCTTGGCGC
>JBGSQL010000113.1:0-8055 GCA_041738105.1 Rhodobacter sp.
GCCGCGCCCCTGGAACCAAAGCCCGGCGCGAACCGGCCTGCCGATGCTTCTGGCGCGACGGTGCAGGAAGCCCCGGCGCAATCGTTGGGCAAACCGGAACGCACCGCCACCGCACCGTCAGAAACAGACCGGCCTATGGCATTGTCTGCGGCGCGCGGTGGGACGCCCGACAATTTGCAGCGGATCAACGGCATCGGCCCAAAGCTGGAATTGCTGTGCCACCGTCTGGGGTTTTATCACTTTGACCAGATCGCCGCGTGGACACCTGCCGAGATTGCCTGGGTGGATGCCAATCTTGAAGGGTTCAAGGGCCGCGTCACCCGCGATGGGTGGGTGGCGCAGGCGCGCGATTTCGCACGAAAAATCTGACATACTTTACCGCTAGACCAGACTCGACAGACTGACGCAGGAAACCAGGTGCCCGGTGCGGAACCCAACGAAAGGTGGACAGAATGACGAATGATTTCAAAGGCGGTCCGTGGATTTCGGGGTGGATCATGGCGGCAATGACGGGGCTGATCGCGTTTGTAGCGGCGCTTCTGGTCGGTAAATTTGGGTTTGTGCCATCTGTCGCCATCGCGGGTGTGGTGTTTCTGCTGACCGGGTTGGTGATGGACTGGGCGGGTGGGCCGCTGGCAAATCCTGTGTCCAATCAGCCCGATGTGCCGAGTGGTGCCGCACCTGATGTTGCACCCATGCCCGTGGTGCCTGTGCTCTTGCACGTCGAGCCTGTGCCAGCGACGGCACACCCTGCACCGGTGCAGGGATCGGTCGGGACTGCGCGCAAGCCCGCAACGCTGGCTGCCGCTCGGGATGGAAGCGGCGATGATCTGAAGATCATCAAGGGGATCGGGGCAAAACTGGAGCTGATGTGTCACAAACTTGGCTTTTACCATTTTGACCAGATCGCGGGATGGACTGCGGACGAAATTGCCTGGGTTGATGCCAACCTGGAAGGCTTCAAGGGGCGGGTCACACGGGATCGTTGGGTGCCACAGGCGCGGGCCATCGTGGAAATGGGACCGCAGGCGTTTCTGGATAGACTGGACCGGGGGACCGCGTTTTGAACAAACGGTCCAATCCCGATCCTTCTGACCCGACGCGCCAAGGCCGGATGGTCGGGCTTGTGTTGCTGATCACGGTGATTTTGTGGCTTGCGGCACAATGGCTTGGTGGTCGTTTGGGCTGGGATGTGCGCTATGTGTTCCTTTTCGACATGGCGGCGGGGGCGGCGTTTCTCTGGGCGCTGTTTGTGACTGTGCAAATGTGGCGCAAGCGCCGCGCGGATTATTGAGGGTTATGTGATGCTGAAAGATCAGGACCGGATCTTTACCAACCTGTACGGGATGCACGACCGCAGTCTGGCGGGCGCACGGGCGCGGGGGCATTGGTCGGGAACCGATGGTTTCCTGAAACAGGGCCGTGACTGGATCATTGATCAGTTGAAGGCCAGCGGGCTGCGCGGGCGCGGCGGGGCAGGGTTCCCAACCGGGCTGAAATGGTCGTTCATGCCCAAACAATCGGACGGGCGGCCCAGTTATCTTGTGGTGAACGCCGACGAATCCGAACCCGGCACCTGCAAAGATCGCGAAATCATGCGGCATGACCCCCATACCCTGATTGAAGGGTGCCTGATCGCGGGGTTCGCGATGAACGCGGTGGCGGGCTACATCTACATCCGTGGCGAATACATTCGCGAGCGTGAGGCGCTGCAAGCAGCCCTGGACGAATGCTACGACGCGGGCCTGTTGGGCCGCAACGCCGCCGGGTCGGGGTATGATTTCGATCTGTATCTGCACCACGGAGCGGGCGCCTATATCTGCGGCGAGGAGACGGCGCTGCTGGAAAGCCTTGAGGGCAAGAAGGGCATGCCCCGGATGAAGCCGCCGTTCCCGGCGGGATCGGGTCTGTATGGCTGCCCCACGACAGTGAACAACGTGGAATCTATTGCCGTTGTACCCACAATCTTGCGGCGCGGGGCCGATTGGTTTGCGTCGTTCGGGCGTCCCAACAACACGGGCACCAAGATTTTTGGCATTTCGGGCCATGTCGTGAACCCCTGTGTGGTCGAAGAAACCATGTCGATCCCGCTGCGCGAATTGTTGGACCGGCACTGTGGCGGCGTGCGGGGCGGGTGGAAAAACCTGAAGGCGGTGATCCCCGGCGGGTCATCTGTTCCCTTGTTGACCGCCACGCAGGCCGACGAGGCGCTGATGGATTTCGATTGGCTGCGCGAACAGCGGTCGGGTCTGGGCACGGCAGCGGTGATCGTGATGGATCAGTCGACCGATGTGATCAAGGCAATCTGGCGGCTGTCTAAGTTCTACAAGCACGAAAGCTGCGGCCAGTGCACGCCCTGCCGCGAAGGCACCGGCTGGATGATGCGCGTGATGGACCGTCTGGTGCGAGGCGAGGCCGAGGTCGAAGAAATCGACATGCTGTTGTCGGTCACCAAACAGGTCGAAGGCCACACCATCTGTGCCTTGGGTGATGCGGCGGCGTGGCCCATTCAGGGTCTGGTGCGGCACTTCCGCGACGAGATCGAGGACCGGATCAAGGCCAGGAAAACCGGGCGCATGGGGGCGATGGCGGCGGAATAAACCCGTCATTCATTTTCCATCTGGTATGGTTTGACCGGTGCTGTCGATATCGCGCCTTGGTGAAGAAGGAGACTGTCTTGAACTTGACCGGCCATCACCTTGCGGAACTCAACATCGGCCGCCTTCTGGCTCCGACCGACGATCCGCGCGTGGCGGATTTCATGGCCAATCTGGACCGGGTGAACGGGCTTGGCAAGCGGATGCCGGGGTTTGTCTGGATGGCCGAAGGGTCGGGCGAGCCCGGCACCGGGAATACCGAGGCCAAGATTGGTGGCGATCCGCAGTTTGTATCGAACCTGACCGTCTGGGAAAGCGTGGAAACGCTGGAGGCATTCGTCTGGAAGACCGTTCACAAGCAATTCTACGACCGCCGCGCCAAGCACCATATGAAGACCCGCGCGCATCGCTATTCCGCCGCCATCGCACCCAGGCGCCCGGTCTTGCGCGCCTTGATCCTGTCCTCGATCTCGTCCCGAAACGCCCGCACCAACCCTTGAATCGGCCAGGCCGCCGCATCGCCAAGGGCACAGATCGTGTGTCCCTCGACCTGCTTGGTCACCGACAGCAGCATGTCGATTTCCTCGATCTCGGCTTCGCCGCGCACCAGCCGGTCCATGACCCGCATCATCCAGCCCGTGCCTTCGCGGCACGGCGTGCACTGGCCGCAGCTTTCGTGCTTGTAGAACTTCGACAACCGCCAGATCGCCTTGATCACATCGGTCGATTGATCCATCACGATCACCGCCGCCGTGCCCAGGCCCGACCGCTGCTCGCGCAGCCAGTCGAAATCCATGATCGCGTCGTCGCATTGCGTCTGCGTCAGCAACGGCACCGAAGACCCGCCCGGAATCACCGCCTTGATGTTCTTCCAGCCGCCGCGCACACCGCCGCAATGGCGGTCGAGCAACTCGCGCAGCGGGATCGACATCGCCTCTTCCACCACACAGGGCGCGTTCACATGGCCCGAGATCGCAAAAATTTTGGTGCCCGCGTTGTTCGGCCGGCCAAAACCCGCGAACCAGTCCGCGCCCCGACGCAGGATCGTCGGCACCACGGCAATGCTCTCGACGTTGTTCACCGTCGTCGGGCAGCCATACAGCCCCGATCCCGCCGGGAACGGCGGCTTCATCCGGGGCATCCCCTTCTTGCCCTCAAGGCTTTCCAGCAGCGCGGTTTCCTCGCCACAGATATAGGCGCCGGCGCCATGATGCAGGTACAGGTCGAAATCCCAGCCCGATCCGGCGGCATTGCGGCCCAAGAGGCCCGCGTCATAGGCCTCGTCCAGCGCCGCCTGCAACGCCTCGCGCTCGCGGATGTATTCGCCCCGGATATAGATGTAGCCCGCCTTCGCCCCCATCGCGAACCCCGCGATCAGACAGCCCTCGATCAGCGTATGCGGATCGTGGCGCATGATCTCGCGATCCTTGCAGGTGCCAGGTTCGGACTCGTCGGCATTCACCACCAGATAGGACGGCCGGCCATCCGACTGCTTCGGCATGAACGACCACTTCAACCCGGTGGGAAAGCCCGCACCGCCCCGGCCGCGCAACCCGCTCGCCTTGATCTGGTCGATGATCCAGTCGCGTCCGTGCGCAATGAACCCCGCCGTCCCGTTCCAGTGCCCCCGCTTCTTCGCCCCCGCCAGGCTGCGCTCATGCATCCCGTAGAGGTTGGTGAAAATGCGGTCCTGATCCTT
This sequence comes from Rhodobacter sp., assembly GCA_041738105.1. Lineage (GTDB taxonomy): Bacteria > Pseudomonadota > Alphaproteobacteria > Rhodobacterales > Rhodobacteraceae > Aliitabrizicola. Next base: position 4,297 of record JBGSQL010000113.1, read on the forward strand.
CAGCATACATCCGTCCTCAATTGTCCCGGCGCCTGCGCCAGATCCGGTAGGTCACAACCAACGCCCAGACGAACGCGGCCAGCGCGGCAAGGTCGAACAGAAACACAAAACGGCTTTGCCAGCCGAATTGCCCGCCCAGCCATTGCGCACCCATCCACAGCACCATTGTCGCCGCAATCACGATCGCAACCAGCCGCGCCTGCCCGGCCAAAGCCTGCTCGGGCAAAGCCTGCTCGGTCGACGCCTGATCCGACCGCCCGTTCATCAATAGACCTCGCCCTCATCGACGCGCTTCGAGAACTCGGTCTCGCCCCCAGCCGCCAGCACATCCGCCTGCGCCACCCAGCCGTCTCGGGTCACGCGGCCCCGGAAGCCTTCCAGGTTCTGATCCACCCAGGCCACTTCTTCCGTCGTCCAGGCCGCGATCTGGTCGAAATGGAAATATCCAAGACCGTGCAGCAGCGTCTCAAGTTTCGGCCCCACCCCCTTGATCTTCTTCAGATCATCGGACTTGCCCTTGCGTGCCGCTTTCAACCCCTTCGGCTTCTGCCCCGCCCCGACGGAACCCTGCGCACCCGCCGCGGGCGCGGCCTTGGCGGCCCGGCCAAGCCAGGGCGTCAGCAGCGGCACCTCGGTGCCGTCGATCCGCTTCACGCTGTCGCCCAGATCCACCGCCGCCTGCGCCGAGGCATTGTACTGCGTGCGTCCGCTGTCATACTCTTTCAGGCTGGTCAGCCCGGTGATCGGCTCTGACGCATAGCGACCGTTCTGCGGGCCGGGCACCGGCACTTCGCCTGCGGCAAAGCGATCAATCAGCGCGCGCAGCCGATCCGCCGTCAGATCCTCGTAATAATCCTTGCCGATCTGCGCCATCGGCGCGTTGGCGCAGGCGCCAAGGCACTCGACCTCTTCCCAGCTGAACCGGCCGTCCGCCGACAGGGTATGCGCCTTGGGCGCGATCCTTTCCTTGCAGACCGCGTTCAGGTCTTCCGCCCCGCAGATCATGCAGGACGTGGTACCGCAGATCTGGATATGCGCCACAGATCCAACGGGTTGCAGATGGAACATGAAGTAGAATGTTGCCACCTCCAGCGCCCGGATATAGGCCATGCCCAGCATGTCCGCGACATGCTCGATGGCGGGGCGGCTCAGCCAGCCCTCCTGCTCCTGCGCACGCCAGAGCAGCGGGATGATCGCGCTGGCCTGCCGACCTTCGGGATACTTGCTGATCTGACCCTGCGCCCAGGCCAGGTTGGCGGGCGTGAAGGCAAAGCTTTCGGGTTGCGTCGGATGCAGGCGGCGAAGCATTAGCGGTCGATCTCCCCGAACACGACGTCCAGCGACCCGATTATCGCGCTTACGTCGGCCAGCTGGTGGCCCTTGCAGATGTGATCCATCGCCTGCAGATGCGGATAGCCCGGCGCCCGGATCTTGGCGCGATAGGGCCGGTTGGTGCCATCGGCCACCAGATAGACCCCGAATTCGCCCTTGGGCGCCTCGACGGCGGCGTAAACCTCGCCCGCGGGCACGTGGAACCCCTCGGTATACAGCTTGAAGTGATGAATCAGCGCCTCCATAGAGGTTTTCATCTCGGCCCGGGGCGGCGGCGTGATCTTGCCACGCGCCAGCACGTCGCCCGGCTCCACCCGCAGTTTGGCAATCGCCTGGCGGATGATCGAAACCGACTCGCGCATTTCGGCCATGCGGCACAGGTAGCGGTCATAGCAATCGCCGTTCCGGCCCACCGGGATCTTGAACTCAAACTCGTCATAGCACTCATAGGGCTGCGCGCGGCGCAGATCCCACGCCATGCCGGATCCGCGCACCATCACGCCGGAAAAGGCCCAGGCCAGCGCCTCGTCTTCCGACACCACGCCGATATCCACGTTGCGCTGCTTGAAAATGCGGTTTTCCGTCAGTAGCCCGTCGATGTCGTCCAGAACCCTCGGAAACTCCACGGCCCAGGCGTCGATATCCTCGATCAGCGCCGGCGTCAGATCCTGATGCACGCCACCGGGGCGGAAATAGGCCGCGTGCAACCGCGCCCCGCACACCCGCTCGTAGAACACCATCAGCTTTTCGCGTTCCTCGAACCCCCACAGTGGCGGCGTCAGCGCACCCACGTCCATTGCCTGCGTGGTCACGTTCAGCAAATGGTTCAGGACGCGCCCGATTTCGCAAAACAGCACCCGGATCAGGCTGGCACGGCGCGGCACGACCACCCCCGTCAGCCGTTCGATCGCCAGACACCAGGCATGTTCCTGGTTCATCGGCGCCACATAGTCCAGCCGGTCGAAATAGGGCAGGTTCTGCAGGTAGGTGCGGCTCTCCATCAGCTTTTCGGTGCCACGGTGCAGCAACCCGATATGCGGATCGCACCGTTCGACAATCTCGCCGTCCAGTTCAAGCACCAGACGCAAAACACCGTGCGCTGCGGGATGTTGCGGCCCGAAGTTTATGTTGAAGTTGCGGATCTTCTGCTCGCCGGTCAAGGCGTCGTCAAAGCTGCCGTCCATCATCGTGCACCCTTATTCCAAATCCGCGGCTTGCTCACGGCTTGGCCTTGTCGTCGCCCGGCAGCACATACTGCGCACCCTCCCAGGGCGACATGAAATCGAACTGCCGGTATTCCTGCACCAGATTGACCGGCTCATAGACCACCCGCTTGCGCGCCTCGTCATAGCGCACTTCGGTATAGCCGGTGGTCGGAAAGTCCTTGCGCAGCGGATGCCCGCGAAATCCGTAATCGGTCAGGATACGGCGCAGGTCCGGGTGGCCGGAAAACAGGATGCCGAACATGTCAAACACTTCGCGCTCGAACCAGTTGGCCGAAGGGTGAACCGACGTGATCGAAGGCACCATCTCGAGTTCGGGCACCGCGACCCGCAGCCGGATGCGCTGGTTCTGGTACATCGACAGAAAGTGGTACACCACGTCAAAACGAGTATCCCGGTCAGGATAATCGACCGCCGTGATATCGATCAGCGACGAGAACTGGCAGGTCTGGTCGTTGGCAAGAAACTCCACCAACGCCACCAGCGCCTGACGCGGCACCCGCAACGTCAGCTCGCCAAATGCCATCTCGTGGCCCTCGATCGCATCGGGCCGGCGAGACCCGATGTGTTGCGCCAGATCTTCCAGCGATTCCAGCGATCTGGCCGCCCGGCTGGTGCGCGTCGTAACCTCTGCCTCGGCCATCGTCTCTGCGCTCCTCAACGGGTGATTGTGCCGGTGCGGCGGATCTTCCGCTGCAACTGCAGGATGCCGTAAAGCAGCGCCTCGGCGGTTGGCGGGCAGCCCGGAACATAAATGTCCACCGGCACGATCCGGTCGCACCCACGCACCACCGAATAGCTGTAGTGATAGTATCCCCCGCCATTCGCGCAGGATCCCATGCTGATCACATAGCGCGGCTCGGGCATCTGGTCGTAGACCTTGCGCAGCGCGGGCGCCATCTTGTTGGTCAGCGTGCCCGCCACGATCATCAGATCCGACTGGCGCGGGCTGGCGCGTGGCGCCGTGCCGAAGCGTTCCATGTCATAGCGCGGCATCGCGGTATGCATCATCTCGACCGCGCAGCAGGCCAGTCCGAAGGTCATCCAGTGCAGCGATCCGATCCGCGCCCAGTTGATGATGTCCTCGGTCGAGGTGACGAGGAACCCCTTGTCCTGGAGCTCGCGGTTCAGCGCCTCGGTCGCGACCTCCCGGTCGGGACCGGCGTCGTTGAGCGCCGTCGTCACTCCCATTCGAGAGCTCCCT
>JBGSQL010000276.1:0-18080 GCA_041738105.1 Rhodobacter sp.
CGTCACCCTCGAATTGGCGACAGGGCAAGCGGACCTGATGGTCATCCATCTTTAGGCCCGACTGCCACATAGGTTCTGCGCGTAGCCACGACCATGCAGCTCAAGGCCCCGCAAGTAGGTGGAGGGCATCCGGTCAAGCCGGTTCTGGCTCCACATAGGAAACGAGCTGGAAGGTTTGCCTCTGCTCGAGCCCGAAGCGGACACTTGTCGTCCCTGCGGCGAAGGAGGAGGTTCCGCCTACTCTACCGGATGCTGCAGATGCGAGATGACGGGTGCCAAGGTTGGGCGAATGGCCGGACGTTGCGCACTTCAGACCGCGGCCAAATAGGCCGCCGGTCCGCTTTCGGCAGGATCCGGTTGTTGATGCAAGCGCTGGCGAATGTTGTTACTGCTCCGGTCAGCGAAGATGAGCGTTCTGCTCAGCCCACTCCACCGGGGAAGGCTCCAGCACTCGCGCTAGAGTAACCTCCGGCCCCTGCTTCCCGTCCAGGACTGCCTCCACGATGGCGGGCGACAGCAGGGTCAGGCGCAGGACGCGGGTCAAGTAGGAGGGCGCGATCCCCTCGCGCTCGGCGAGTTCGGCGAGGGTGGCGAACTCGCCCGACTCCAGCATGCGCTTCCAGCGGAAGGCGCGGGCCAGAGCCTTGACCAGCGTATTGTCCGTTCGACGCGCCGGGTATCGACAGATAACGCTAACAGGCTTTGGAGTTGCAGAATCGTGCCCAATGCTCAAGTAGCTCCCGCCGCTGTTCGAGATAATCGGTCTGACGATAGGTCCTGACCACTTTGCTGTCTGAAAGGTGCGCCAGTACCGCTTCCGCCACTTCGTGAGGCGCATTGGTCTCCTCCGCCAGCCAAGTTCGCAGGCTGGACCGAAACCCGTGGGGGCGCGCCTCCATGCCTCTCCGCTCCATCATTCGAGACATGGTAGCGTCGCTGACGACACCCTTCCGGAGCGATGGGAAAAGGTACCCATCTCTCGCGTAGCGTCTGGCCAGATCAATGACGTGGCCCGCTTCTGTGGAGAGAGGAACGCGGAAATCCTTTGCTGCGCCGACACGCGCCTTCATGTTCTCAGCAGGCACAGTCCAGACGTTGCCCTCGATCTCATCGAGCCGGGCATAACGTATGGGGCGAGAGCGCAGGCCAGTCAGGATCAGCAAGCGTAAGGCCAGATGGGCGATCGTCGGCTCAGATAAGGTGGCATAGAACGGCGGCACCTCCCGCCACGGCAGGCTGGGGATCGAGGTGACCTCGTGTCGTTGGCGGCCAAGGAGCTTCTTGGCCTTGGCCACCGCCATGAGGTCGACGTCGAGGCCAAGCGCGGCTGCGTGGTCGAGAACAATCTTGAGCCTGTCTGCCGCCTTGCCGGCAGTCTAGGCCTTCGCTTGCCAGATCGGCTCGAGAGCGTCTCGGATATGAACCTGCGTGATCTCCGTCACCGGCATCCTTCCGAGCTTCGGCAGGATGTGAAGCTCAAGCGGGCTGAACCATCGCCCCGCCTTTCCATCGCCCTTCAGGTCAGCCTTGCGACTTTCGAAGGCGTCGAGCGCTACATCGCGGAGAAGGTAGCGGTCCCGGATTGCCTTGAGCCGCTCCCGACGCCGATGCTCGATTGGGTCGATCCCGCGAGCGACGAGGGTCTGGTATTCAGAAGCCAACTCCCGCGCATCTTTCAGAGAAAGGCTTGCAAGCCCACCTAATCCCATTTCCCTGCGGCGTTCGTGGATCGTGTACCGCAGGACCCACTGCCCACCCCCGTCCTCGCGCTTGATCAGGCGGAGGCCGTTGCCGTCCTCATGCTTGCCCGGAGGGGCCGATTTGACGAAGAGCGCGCTTAGCTTTGGCATGGAAAATATCCCCCTTTTTATCCCCCAATAGATATGGGATGCGCTGGGGCACGTCAAGACACGGAGAGACGTAAATACATGATAAACATGTGGTAAATAGTACCACAAGGGTCACGCTAGGACGCCGGGAAGCCGTAATTCAATGCTCTCTGGGGGCACCATCTGACTTGTTGGACTGTCATGACCTTGAAGGGCAAGGCGGGTCCCGATGGTTCGACAATCGCTGATCCGCGAGCCTCGCAGGGGCCTTCAGGGCGGCAAACTGAGCACTGTCCGCCTTGGCGACATGTTGCGAGCATCTTGTATAAAACAATGCTTTGCGGAAAACTGAGAGATGGCACGATAAACTGTTCGCGCCTGCCCTTGGGGGGCCGTCGCTGGGGTCGGCCGTACAGCCAGCGGACCCTTTCCCGCTCCAGCCTCGGGCGCCTGCGCCGCAATAATGGCAAGCCCTGCACCGGGCCTGCCATATGCCTGCCAGCGATCAGTCGCTGTCAGACGACCTTTACCACCAGATTGCCAAGCCCCTCGATCGTGGCTTCCATCGTGTCGCCTCGGACGACCGGACCAACGCCTGATGGCGTTCCGCTCATGATCACGTCGCCTGCCTGCAGCTCGAAATACTCGGAAAGGTAGGAGATCATCTCTGGCACCTTCCAGATCATCTGGTTCAGGTCCCCCTCTTGGCGAACGGTGCCGTTCACCTTCAGTTCGATCCGCCCGTGGTCGGGATGGCCCACCTTGGACACCGGGAACAGCGGCCCGACCGGGCCCGACCGCTCAAAGGCTTTCCCGATCTCCCACGGGCGGCCCATCTTCTTTGCCTCGCCCTGCAGATCGCGGCGCGTCATGTCGAGCGACACGGCATAGCCCCAGACGTGGTTCAGCGCGTCCGCAAGCGGGATATTGGTTCCGCCGGATTTCAGCGCGATGACAAGTTCGACTTCGTGGTGCACGTCGGTGCTGTGCGGCGGGTAGGGGAACTCGCCGGTCGAATCGAGGTTGTTGGGGTTCTTTTGGAAGAAGAACGGCGACTCGCGATCCGGGTCGTGGCCCATCTCGACCGCATGGGCCGCGTAGTTGCGGCCGATGCAATAGACACGGCGGACGGGGAACGCCCCTTCACCGCTGACGGGAATCGAATGGGTTTGCGGCGCAGGGATCACGAAGTCGGCCATATCTCACCTCTTGCAGGACGTTCTAGGCGCGGACGGTAGCGTGGCGCTTTGCCAAAATCAATCCCATATGGTTTAGATGTTGGCGCACCAGCTTGAACCAATTCAGGATTGATTTGTGCATTGATTAGGAAATGCGATTATTCTATGATCAATTGGTGAACCAATTTGGGAATCGGTTGATGCGCGATCAGACGTCAGAAGTCCTTGATCCCGTGACGCAGTTGCGTGGCTTCATCCAGGATGGTGGCTACGCCAGTGGCAGCAAACTGCCGCCGGAGAGGCATCTGTCGGGTGAGTTGGGCCTGTCCCGCGCGACGCTCCGCAAGGCGCTGGACGCGCTTGAACGGGACGGGGTGATCTGGCGGCATGTCGGCAAGGGCACGTTTGTAACGGACAGCGCCTTGCCCAAGGGCCCGACCAGCGCAATGGTCGAACTTGGGCGGCAACTGACGCCGTTCCGGATGATGCGTGCGCGGATGGCGATCGAGCCTGCAATCGCGCGGGAAGCTGCGGTCAATGCCTCGGGCGAGACGCTGCGGAAGATGCAGCTCGCAATCGACCGCGCCAAGGCTGCGACCACCTGGAAGGCCTACGAGGCACAGGATGACCTGTTCCACCGCTCGATCGCGGAAGCGAGCGACAATCTTTTGTTGCTGACGCTGTTTGACCAGTTGAACGAAGTGCGGCGTGCCGTCGCCTGGGGCAGCGTCACGCGCGAAAGCGGGCATCCTTCGCCCAACCATTCCAGTTTCCAAGAGCATGACGCTATCGCCGCAGCTATCGCGAACCGTGATCCGGCTGCGGCCTACGAGGCGATGCGGAACCATCTGAGGTCGGTGGATAAACGGCTCTTCGGAGCGGTGTGACAGCAGAACGATCGCCTGGGTCAGGGACAACAGGAAGCCCGCCCGGGCAAAAAGCCGGAAGCAGACGGAATTCTCAGGGAGGAGAATCATGAACGCCTTCTTTGCAAAACTGGCAGGGGTTGCCCTTGCGACAAGCCTGGTTGTCTCGGCCGCGCAGGCCGAAACGATCCGCATCGCGCTGGCCGAGCCGCCTTCGGATGAAATGGCCGCTTTCTTCGTTGCGCTGGACCGCGCCAAGGCCAACGGGCTGGACTATGAGTGGACCGCCTTCGCCGAGGAAGAACTGGCAATCCAGGCCGTCCTGAGCGGCGACATGGACATCGCCTTTGGCACCCCCTATGCGGCCATGCAGCGGTCAAAGGCACCCGTGCGGATCATTTTCCAGCTGTCGCGGCTGGTGTTCTTTCCGGTCGCAACCAAAGAGTTCAGCACGCTGAAAGACCTCGATGGTCAGCCGATCATGCTGCACTCGCGTGGTGGTGGCACGGATTCCATCGCCAATGTGATTGAAGCGCGCGAAGGCATCAAGTTCGGCGATCGGTCGTACGTTCCGGGATCGGGCAACCGCGTGGCGGCGATGCTGGCCGGGCAGGGGAGCGTGACGATCCTCGATCTGTCGAACCGCAACAAGATCATCGCCGAAGCTGGCGACCGCTTCAATTCGCTGCCGATGTTCGAAGTCAAGGCCAGTGACGAGGCGCTGTTCGCCAACCTGGACTGGATCAAGGAAAATGAAGAGGCGGTGAACACCTTTGTCGCCGCGCTGCACAGCGTCTGGACCGACATGGCCAAGGATCCGACGATCATCCGCCGCGAAACCGATCCGAATGGCCCGATCGGCCAGCTTCCGGCCGAAGTTCTGGACGAACTCGACGCCTTCTACACCGAAGTTGTCGCTGGCGGGCTTTACGATCCGAATGGCGGCGGTCGCGAGGCTGCGATGGCCGATCTGGAATGGTATGTGGGCGCTGGCCAGCTGGAAGGCGATCCGGCAACGCTGAACCCCGACGATTTCTGGTACTTCGCGCCACTTGACGCCGCCATGAAGTAAGGCGGCAATCGACTGTGGCCGCCGGCAGGTTTCGTGCTGGCGGCCCTCTTTTTCTGGATCCAAGGCGGAACGCAACGTGATTCAACATCGTTCACTGATGCTCAAGCTGTTGTCTGCCCTGATCGTTTTCGGGGCGTGGGAGATCGCGGGGCGCATTCCCGTAAGCTACGCCTTTCCGACCTTCATCGACTCGATGGCGGCCCTGGTGCGGATGACCCTGGATGGGTCGATCTTCGTGGCCTACGGCGAGACCCTGCGGCCGCTGATTGTCGGGGTGGCCATCTCGGCCATTTTTGGAATCGGGCTTGGGCTGTGGATCGGGCTGAGTGCGCGGTTCGAGTGGCTCGTCGGGCCGATCTTTGTTGTCATGCAGGCAGCACCCCTGGCGGCATTGATCCCCATTCTGGTCATGGTCTATGGCATCGGGCTGACCTCGAAGGTCTTTGTCGTCTGCATCATGGCCATGCCGGTGATCGTGCTGAACACCGCGTCAGCGGTGCGCAACACGCCGGCCTCGCTGCAGGAAATGGCGATGTCCTTTCTGGCGCGCGATCGTGATGTGCTGCTCAAGGTCATCCTGCCCGCGGCGTCGCCGGTCATCTTTTCGGGCCTGCGGTTGGGCGTGTCGGCCGGCTTTATCGGGGCGATCCTGTCCGAGTTGAAGATCACGCCGACCGGCGTTGGCGACATCATTACCTACAGCCGATCGATTGCCGACTATCCCAGCATGTATGCGGCAATCTTCTCGATCATCCTCATGGCGGTTCTTTTCCTGAACCTGCTTGAGAAGCTTGAAAACGTCCTCTTCGAAGGGAACAACCGTGGATATGCATCCGATTGAGTCAGACACACGGCACTCCGTGACCGCCAGCGACAGCGCTGTATCTGTCCGCAATGTCTCGAAGGTCTATGGCGACGTTCAGGCGCTGAAGAATCTTTCGCTGGAGTTTCCGCGCGGTGAGTTGACGTCGCTGCTGGGCCCGTCCGGCTGCGGCAAGACCACCCTCTTGAAGATCATCGCGGGGCTGCTTGAGCCGACCTCGGGCGAGATCGAGGTGAACGGTGTCAAGGTCACCGGCCCCGGCCCCGACCGGGCGTTCGTGTTTCAGGATTTCGCGCTGTTGCCCTGGGCCAGCGTGATTCGAAATGTGGCTTTCGGGCTGGAACTGCGGGGCGTCGCCAGATCGGAACGCGAGGCGATTGCCGAGAAATACATCCGGGAGGTTGGCCTCGCCGGGTTTGAACAGAAGTTCCCGCACCAGTTGTCGGGCGGGATGCGTCAGCGCGTCGGCTTGGCGAGGGCCTTGTCCGTGAACGCGCAAGTCCTGTTGCTTGACGAACCCTTTTCGGCGGTGGACGAACAGACCCGCCGCAAGTTTCAGGAAGATCTGCTGCAACTGGTGAAGGACGAGAAGAAGACCTTCATCTTTGTAACCCATTCGATCGAAGAAGCGGTCTATGTGTCTGACCAGATCGCCATCCTGCTACCGCGCCCCAGCCGGGTATCGGAAATCATCCGCCCCTCCAGCTTTCGGGACAAGGGCATCGAAAACATCCGCCGCGATCCTGAATACCTCGACATCGTCGATCGTATCTGGGCGTCGCTTCGCAGCTATGTAGAGTGAGGGGCAGATGTACCTGTTCGGAGTCAAGCTTCCGGCCCTGTCCTCGCTTCTGCTTTGGGCGCTGTTGTGGGAGATCGTGGGCCAGCTGGACCTGACCTTCTTCATTCCGCCCTTCTCTGAGGTGGTGGTGACGTTGGTTGAACTGATCCCCACGCCGGCCTTTCTGAACGCGCTGCTGGTTACGGCCTATGCCTTCTGGGCGGGGGTGTTCTTTGCGGTTGTCATTGGAATTCCTGTCGGGATCCTGATGGGCAAGAGCCGGATCCTGGATGAACTTCTGCTGCCCTGGGTCAACATCTTCCTGTCGGCGCCGCTGACAGCGCTGGTGCCGGTGCTGATGGTGCTGTTCGGGTTCGGGACAAAGACGGTGATCATCACGACCACCCTGTTCGCGATCTGGATCATCATCCTCAATGCCCGCGCAGGGGTGCGCCAGATCAACCGGTCGCTGGTTGAAATGGCCCGCAGCTTTGGGGCATCGCCGCTGGACGCCTTTGTGAAGGTCTATTTCTGGGCGGCGCTGCCTGAAATTCTGGGCGGTGTCCGGATCGGGGTGATCCGGGCGGTCAAGGGCGTGATCATCGGCCAGTTGCTGATCTCGATCGTGGGGTTTGGGGCGCTGTTCGAGCTGTATTCCAGCAAGTTCCTGATGGCGGAATTCTGGGCGGTGCTGATCGTTCTGTTCGGTCTTGCCTTCATGCTCTCGGAATTCCTTGCCTATCTGGAGCGGAAGATTTCCTACTACGCGGCGGCGCGCTGAGGACAGGCGCCAAGCGGACCTTTCAGACCCGAAGGAAAGAGAAGATCACCATGACAGCCACGCTTGCCGCCCTGTTGGCAGACAGGGATCCCGATTTGAACGCCATCGGTGCGCCGGGTCACGACTGGCTGAGCTATGGCGCGCTGCGGGCGCTTTCGACCGAGGTCGAAGCCCAGTTGCGCAGCTTCGGGATCGGGGCGGACGACCGCGTGGCGATCGTGTTGCCGAACGGCCCGGAGATGGCTGCAGCTTTTGTGACGATCGCGCAAGCGGCGGTGACAGCGCCGCTCAATCCGGCCTACCAGCAACAGGAATACAGCTTCTATCTGGAAGATCTGCGCGCCAAGGCGCTTGTCGTGCCCGCAGATTACGATGGTCCTGCACTTGCCGCCGCCGCGGCCCTGGGCATGGCGATCCTGCGACTGCACAAGCAGCCGGGGCAGCCGGCAGGCCAGTTCCGGCTTGGCGGCACGCCCGCCGCCACGCCCGCCCCTTCGGGCCAGCCAGGGGCGCAGTCCACCGCGCTGATCCTGCATACGTCGGGCACCACGTCGCGGCCCAAGATCGTGCCGCTGCTGCAATCGAACCTTGTCGCATCGGCACGCAATATCGGCAGGTCGCTGGCGTTGACGCCGGCTGACCGCTGCCTGAACGTGATGCCGCTGTTCCATATCCATGGGTTGATCGCGGCGGTCACGGCATCGCTGGCGGCGGGCGGGTCGGTCTGGTGTGCCCCGGGCTTCGATGCGCTGAAGTTCTTTGGCTGGATGAAAGAGGCGCAGCCCAGTTGGTACACGGCAGTGCCGACCATGCATCAGGCGATCCTGTCGCGTGCCGCCCGCAACCGTGATGTGATCGACGCCCACCCGTTGCGCTTCCTGCGATCATCCTCGGCCTCGCTGCCGGCGCAGGTGATGCGGGAACTTGTCGATACCTTCAACGCGCCGGTGATCGAAGCCTACGGCATGACCGAAGCGACGCATCAGATGGCCTGCAACCCCCTGCCGCCGCGCGTGCAAAAGCCCGGCTCGGTCGGCGTGGCCGCAGGGCCGCTGCTGCGCATCGCGCATGAGGTGGAGAACCGGCTGATCGACGGCACCGGCGAAGTGGTGATCTCGGGGCCGAACGTCACGCCAGGATATGAGGGCAATCCGGACGCCAACGCCAAGAATTTTTTCGAGGCCGACGGCCTGCGCTGGTTCCGCACCGGAGATCAGGGTGCGCTGGATGAGGACGGCTATCTGCGACTGACGGGGCGGCTGAAGGAAATCATCAACCGGGGGGGCGAAAAGATCAGCCCGCTGGAGGTGGACGGTGTCCTGCTGGATCATCCCGCCGTGCAGCAGGTCGTGGTCTTTGCCATGCCGCATCCCAAATTGGGCGAAGAGGTTGCGGCGGCCGTTGTCCTGCGCGAAGGCCAGAGCGCGACCGAACGCGAGATCCGCGACTTTGCCGCCACGCGCATGGCCGATTTCAAGGTGCCGCGCCGGGTGGTGATCCTTGACGAGATACCAAAGGGCGCGACCGGCAAGTTGCAGCGGATCGGGCTGGCCGAGAAACTCGGTCTTGGCCAACCGGCCTGATCGGGCGGCGCGAGGGGCATGGGATGAAGATCTGCATCTTTGGCGCAGGCGCGATTGGCGGCTACATGGCGGCCAAGCTGGTGCAGGCCGGGGCTGATGTCAGCCTTGTTGCGCGCGGCCCGCATCTGGCAGCCATTCAGGCGCAAGGGCTGACCCTGCTGGAAGAGGGCGCTGAACCTGTCACCCTGCCGGTGCGCGCGACGGCGCAGGCCGCAGATCTTGGGCCGCAGGACTATGTGATCGTGACGCTCAAGGCCCATTCTGTGCCGCCCGTGGTGGCCGCGATGCAGCCGCTGATCGGGCCGCAGACAACCATTGTCAGCGGTGTGAACGGTGTGCCCTGGTGGTATTTCCACAAGATCGGCGGCCCGCTGGAAGGCACCCGGCTGCAAACTGTGGATCCGGGAAACGTGCAGTGGGACGGTTTCGGGCCTGACCGCGTGCTGGGCTGCGTGGTCTATCCGGCCGCCGAGGTCAGCCAGCCCGGCACGGTCCGCCATATCGAGGGAAACCGGTTTTCGCTGGGCGAACCGGACGGGTCGAAATCCGACCGCGCGGTTGCGCTGTCGCAGGCGCTGCAGGCGGCTGGGTTGAAAGCCCCGGTGCGCCCCCGCCTGCGCGACGAGATCTGGGTCAAGCTGTGGGGCAATCTGTCCTTCAACCCGATTTCGGCGCTGACCCATGCGACGCTGGATGTGCTCTGCACCGATCCCGGCACACGCGACGTGGCGCGCCGGATGATGATCGAGGCGCAAGCGGTTGCCGAAAAGCTGGGGGTCAGCTTTCCGATCGATGTCGAGCGTCGGATCGACGGGGGGGCCGCGGTTGGCGCGCATCGCACCTCGATGCTGCAAGACCTTGATGCGGGCCGCCCGCTGGAGATCGACGCGCTGGTCGGCTCGGTGCAGGAGCTGGGCCGGATCACCGCCACCCCCACCCCCTCGATTGATACGGTCCTTGCGCTGATTGCCCTGCGCGGCCGGGTTGCGGGGCTATACTGAGGCTGGGCTGCCAGCTGACAAATGCGAGGATGGCAAGAGGTCAATCCTGGATGCTGTCGCTTGCCGGGCTGGGCGATACAGCCGCAGGATTTCTTGCCGAAGGTGGGCAGGCCGATCTCGCTGATCCGCAATTTCGATGCCATATGCGCGTCAGGGCGATCCGGCAGCGCCGGATCCTAGGCGTCGGTTGCGATCTTGGCGGCGCCGTGTTCGGACAGGCGGCGCGTGGTTTCTGCCAGCTTGGCGCGCAGATCGCCGGTTATGCTGCCTTCCAGCACGGCCGCAATATCGGGGTTCTTGGGCAGGAACCGGCGCAGGGCGACGCAGTTCACCTGGAACAGGCGCGACGCTTCCGCAACTACGACGGTCGCCGTGGCGGGGGCGCCGGTTGCATAGGTCAGTTCGCCGACCAGTGCGCCGTCGCGCAGCAGGGCCACGGTCTGCCCGCCGCGCTCGATCCGGCAATGGCCGGTGATCAGCATCGAAAGGTCGGTCAGCGGCTTGCCTTCCTGGGCGATCTGGGTGCCGGGCGCGGCATCGACGAACTGACCCAGCCGCAGCAGGCGCTTGGCGCGATCCTTCTTCAGCCCGGGTGTCAGCGCCGAGGCCACGCGTTGTTCCTCGGGCGAAAGGTTTATGTAGCGCGTCACGAACCAGATCCGCGCCATGCCGATCAGGCTGATCGTGACCCAGGATGTCTCGATGAAGGCCGAGAACGGATTGTAGTTCTGTGACAGGCTGATCAGGATCGAGCTGGACGCGATCAGGTTGAGGCCGGGAAACAGGTATCCGTCCCCGCGGATCAGTCCAAGTTGCAGCGCGAGATAGGCGCCAATGTAGAATATGACACCAATGATCCCGAACACACCAATGAGCTCGGGGCCAAGGATTGCGAGGATCGTGCCGGAAAGGCCGCCGGTGTCGGTCATGCTGCAAGCGTCCTCAGATGCACCCTGCGAGCATCACGCATCGGTGAAGCGCCGTCCATTGGGAAGTTTGGTGCACCGACTGGAAGGGACGGGCGCACAGAAAGTAATTTCCCCCGGGGGACATGTGTCCACCCCGGGGGCAAGGTCTGCTTGAAATGGAGAAGTTCAGAACGTCTTGGTGAAATGGATCAGTCCAGGGCCGGACCAGGGGGCAATGATTTTGAACGGGCCTGACGTCTGTCAGGTCGTGGCGTAAATCAGGACCAGTAGCAGGAATGCGATATCGAGAACCGGCAGCGCCTCGACAAACCCTGTAACGGCGCGCCCGATGCCCGCGAGGCCATTGATGGCTGTCGTGCGGACCGCATCACCTTGTCCCAGAAAGGGCGATGGGCAAAGGCCCACCTTCTCGATTTCAGGAAACAAAGGGCGCTTATTCTGGGTATTGTTCACGGTAAAACTCTCAATCATTCAGCTACTTACTCAACTTTGATAGAAGTTGCCGGCGGCTGGGTAAACTTGTCTGTTTGGACAGGTTTTGCAGTCGGGGTGCGCGTGTTTTCGCGATCTGTCGAACAATCCCGGGGCGATCGCCGGGGATTGTCCCGTGAACGCGAAACACTGTCACCGGGAGTGAGTCGGCGGGACTCGGGTGCATGGCCGGGGCGCTGATCCGTTGGCTGCGAGACCTTGCGTTTCCCGGCCGGATTTCCGACTTTTGCCCAAGAAGGTTCCCTTGCCCTTGTGCGCCCCGAACGAGAGTGCCTTGCATGACCGAACCGAGGCCCCCGGTGAGTTTGCATGCAACGCCGGTGCCCGGCGTGCTGGCCGCACTTGGCGTCACGCCCCAGGGGTTGGATGACGAGGACGCGCTGACCCGTCTGGCGGCGCAGGGACCGAACGCCTTGCCGGAGGCGCCACCACGGAATGTGAGTCTGCGGTTCCTGGCGCACTTTCACAACGTGCTGATCTACGTGCTGCTTGCCGCGGCCGTGGTGACGGCGGTGCTGGAGCATTTTATCGACACGGGCGTGATCCTGGCGGTGGTGTTGGCGAATGCGGTGATCGGATTCATCCAGGAGGGGCGGGCCGAACAGGCGCTGGGGGCGATCCGCAAGATGCTGGCGCCGCGCACATCGGTGCTGCGGAGTGGCAAACGGCACAGTATCGACAGTGCCGATCTGGTATCGGGCGATGTTGTGCTGCTCGAGGCGGGTGAACGGGTTCCGGCCGATCTGCGGTTGATCGAGACGAAGGGGCTTCGCATCGACGAGGCGCTGCTGACGGGTGAGTCGGTGGCTGCGGAGAAGAGCCCCGAACCTGTAGCGGCAGAGGCGGTGCTGGGGGACCGCACCTGCATGGCGTTCAGCGGAACGCTGGTGGTGGCGGGGGTTGGGCGCGGGGTGGTGACTGCCACCGGACGCACGACAGAAATCGGCCGGATCAGCGGAATGCTGGCGGGGTTGGAAACGCTGACCACGCCGCTGATCCGGCAGATGGATGATTTTGCCCGCTGGTTGACCGCCCTGATCCTGCTGATCGCGGCGATCCTGTTGGTCTACGGCTATTACGTCGGGCACATGCCGTTTGGCGATCTGTTCCTGATCGTCGTCGGTCTTGCGGTGGCGGCGATCCCCGAGGGGTTGCCGGCGGTGCTGAGCATCACGCTGGCCGTTGGTGTTCAGGCGATGGCGCGGCGCAATGCGATTGTGCGGCGCCTGCCTGCGATCGAGACGTTGGGATCTGTTTCGGTGATTTGCACGGACAAGACCGGAACGCTGACGCGAAACGAAATGGTGGTGGCCTCGCTGGCGCTGGGCGATCGGCTGCTGGTGGTCGAGGGCGAAGGCTATGCCCCCGAAGGCATGATCCGCCATGGGGATGCGGGGATCGAGCCGATGGACGACCGGCTGTTGCAGGACGTGGCGCGGGCCAGCGCGCTGTGCAACGACGCGGCGCTGCATCTGCGCGATGAGGGGTGGCATGTCGAGGGCGATCCGATGGAGGGCGCGTTGCGCGCGCTGGCCGGCAAGATCACAGGCGCGGGGGCCGAGGCGTTTGCCGGCTGGACCCGCACCGACAGCATCCCCTTTGACGCGAGCCATCGCTATATGGCCGTGCTGTCGCACGACCATCAGGGCCACGGGGCGATCCATGTGAAGGGGGCGCCCGAGCGCGTGCTGGCGATGTGTGCCAGCGAGTGCGCCGAGGATGGCGGCGTGCGCCCGCTGCGGATCGACCATTGGCTGCGCGAGATCGACCAGATTGCGGCGCGGGGCGAGCGGGTTCTGGCGCTGGCCCTGCGCGAGGTGCCGCAGTTACATTTGGTGCTGAATGCGTCCGATCTGGACGGTCACCTGACGCTGCTTGGGCTGGTCGGGCTGATCGATCCGCCGCGCCCCGAGGCCATTGCCGCCGTCGCCAAATGTCAGCGGGCGGGGATCCGCGTGAAGATGATCACCGGGGATCATGCTGGAACAGCGGCTGCCATCGGTCGCCAGATCGGGTTGCAGAACCCGGATCGGGTGGTGACAGGCGCGGATCTGGAGATGATGGACGATGCCACCCTGGCCGGTCTTGTCGTCGAGACGGACATCTTCGCGCGCACCAGCCCCGAGCACAAGTTGCGGCTGGTGATGGCGCTGCAGGCGCGCGGGCTGACGGTGGCGATGACCGGCGACGGGGTGAACGATGCCCCCGCGCTGAAGCGCGCCGATGCCGGGATCGCGATGGGGTTGTCGGGCAGCGAGGCCGCCAGACAGGCGGCCGAGGTGGTGTTGGCGGATGACAACTTTGCCTCGATCGTGGCCGCCGTCCGCGAAGGGCGGACCGTCTATGACAACATCAAGAAGGTGATCAGTTGGACGCTGCCGACCAATGCGGGCGAGTCGATGACGATCATCGTGGCGCTGTTTCTTGGCATGGCGCTGCCGGTCACGGCCGTGCAGATCCTGTGGATCAACCTCATCACCAGCACAACGCTGGGCCTAGCGCTGGCCTTCGAGCCGACCGAGCCGAACACCATGGCGCGCCCGCCCCGACCGCGTGACGCGCCGCTGCTGGGTGGGGGGCTGATCTGGCACATCATTCTTGTGTCTGTGCTGTTCCTTTTTGCGGTGTTTGGCATCTATGCCTTTGCGATCGACCGGGGGCACGCGCCGGAACTGGCCCGCACGATGGCGCTGAACATGATTGTCGTGCTGGAGATTTTCCATCTTTTCTTTGTACGCAACATCTACGGCACGTCGGTGACCTGGGCCGCGGTGCGCGGGACACCGGTGATCTGGTCTTGCGTGATCGTGATCGTTGCCGCGCAATTCGCCGTAACCTATCTGCCGGCGGCGCAGCGGATCCTTGGCACGGCGCCGGTGCCGCTTGCGGAAGGCGCGTTGATCGTGGGGGTCGGCGTGGTGTTCTTTTGCCTGATCGAGATCGAGAAGCGTCTGCGTCTGGCGCTGCAGGGGATCGGGTAGGCGCAGGGTGCCCGCCCGTGCGCCTGTCTCGCGCGTCTGTCTGTCATGAAGACTTCACTTGTCTTTGGTTTGTGATTCCATGATTCATGAAACATGGAAACGAAAACCGCCGCTGAAACCATGTCTGTGCTTGGCCACCCGGGCCGTCTGGCGCTGTTTCGCCTGTTGATGCGACACGCGCCGCACGGCGTGCGTCCGGGTGAGATGGTTGAGGCACTGGGCTTTCGCCCCAACACCCTGTCGGTCTATCTGGCGGCGCTGGAGCGGACCGGCCTTGTCGCCTCGCGGCGCGTCGGAAAGGCGATCTACTACAACGTCGCTCTCGACCGGACGCGCGACATGATGGGCTATCTGCTGGCGGACTGCTGCCGCGGCCGGCCCGATCTGTGCCCCGACCTGACCCACCTTATACCGCTATCGCAACAGGAGCTTGCCGTGCAACAGCGTCCCTACAACGTGCTATTCATCTGTTCGGGCAACTCGGCCCGCTCGATCTTTGCCGAAGCCATCCTCGCGAAAGAGGGACATGGCAAGTTCCGGGCCTTTTCCGCGGGAACGCGAGAGAGGTCGGACTTGAATCCCTTTGCGATCGAGGTGTTGCAGCGCAACGATCATGACGTGTCCGGGTTGCGATCGAAGAACGTCGCGGAGTTTCAGACGCCGGACGCGCCGGTGATGGATTTCGTTTTCACCGTCTGCGATGCCGCCGCGAACGAGGAATGTGCGCCCTGGATCGGGCAGCCGATGACGGCCCACTGGGGCGTGCCGGACCCGGTGAAGGCCACCGGAACGGATGCCGAAAAGGCGCTGGCCTTTGCCCGCGCCTATGCCGAATTGCGCCGCAGGATCATTGCCTTCGTGGCGCTTCCGTTTGCAGAGCTTGAAAAGGTAGCCTTGCAGCGCCGACTTGATGACCTCGGCGCATGAGGGGGGGCATCACGGTGAACTGCAACAATGCTCGGCGCGATGAATCTCGGCCTTACTGGGACTCGGACAGATGACACGGATCGCCTTGAATGGATTGGGACGTATCGGCAAGCTGGCCTTGCGGACGCTGTTGGATGACGGGATCGCGGGCGATCTTGTCTTGCTCAACGACGCCGTGGGCGACCCCGAGCAGCACGCCATGCTGCTGGAGTTCGATTCGGTACATGGCCGCTGGTCGCGCGACATACGGGCCGAGGCCGACGGTCTGACGATCAACGGCCACCAGATGCGTCTGACCCAGGCGCGGCGGATCGAGGATCTGCCGCTGGCCGAGATGGGCATCGACCTGGTGATCGACTGCACTGGCGTGTTCAAGACGGCAGACCGGATCGCCCCCTATTTTGCCGCCGGGGTGGGGACGGTCGTGGTGTCGGCCCCGGTCAAGGATGGTGGTGCGCTCAACCTCGTCTATGGGGTGAACCATGATCTTTACGACCCGGCGCAACACCGGCTGGTCACGGCGGCCAGCTGCACGACGAACTGCCTGGCGCCGGTGGTGAAGGTGATCCACGAAGCGATCGGCATCGAGCATGGGTCGATCACCACGATCCACGATGTGACGAACACCCAGACTATTGTCGATCGGCCCGCCAAGGATCTGCGTCGCGCCCGATCGGCGCTGCTGAACCTGATCCCGACGACGACCGGATCGGCCACCGCGATCACGCTGATCTATCCCGAACTTGCAGGGCGGCTCAACGGCCATGCGGTGCGCGTGCCGCTGCTGAACGCCTCGCTGACGGATTGCGTGTTCGAGGTGAAGCGCCCGACGACGGTGGACGAGGTGAACGCGCTGTTCGCGGCGGCGGCAGAGGGGCCATTGCAGGGCATCCTCGGCTATGAGGCGCGGCCGCTGGTTTCCAGCGATTTCCTGAACGATCCGCGTTCGGCCATCATCGACGCGCTGTCCACGATGGTTGTGAACGGCACGCAGGTGAAGGTCTTTGCCTGGTATGACAATGAATGGGGCTATGCCTGCCGGTTGGCCGACATTGCCCGCATGGTTGCCCGGGCAAAGGCATGACCGGCCCTCAATCCGCGCGGGCCGAGGGGGTTTCGGCCTATGTCGCGGTGACGGCCGCCTATTGGGCGTTCGAGCTGACCGATGGCGCCTTGCGGATGCTGGTGCTGCTGCATTTCAACGGCCTTGGCTTCACCCCGATCCAGCTGGCCTATCTGTTCCTGCTCTATGAGGTGGCGGGGATCGTCACCAACCTTTCGGCGGGCTGGATTGCGGCGCGCTTTGGGCTGACGACCACGCTTTACGCCGGGTTGGGGTTGCAGATCGTGGCGCTGGTGGCGCTGGCGCAACTGGATCCGGCGTGGTCGGTGCTGGCGTCGGTCTGGTTCGTGATGGCGGTGCAGGGGGCATCGGGGGTGGCCAAGGATCTGGCCAAGATGTCCGCGAAATCGGCGGTCAAGGTGTTGGCGCCCAAGGCGGATGGCGGGTTGTTCCGTTGGGTGGCGGCGCTGACCGGATCGAAGAACGCGGTCAAGGGGACCGGCTTTTTCCTGGGTGCCGCGCTGTTGGGGCTGTTCGGCTTTGCGGCCTCGGTCTGGGGGATGGCGCTGGTGCTCGGCGTGGTGCTGGCGGCGGTCGCGTTGCTGATGCCGTCTGGTCTGCCGCGCGGTCGCAAGGATGCGAAATTTACCGAGGTTCTCTCGAAAGACCAACGCATCAACCGGCTGTCGCTGGCCCGCATGTTCCTGTTCGGCGCGCGCGATGTGTGGTTCGTGGTGGGGATCCCGATCTATTTCACCGCCGTTCTGTCCGATGGCACCCCGGCGGGGCAGCGTGCCGCGTTCTTTCTGGTTGGCGGGTTCATGGCGGCCTGGATCATCGCCTATGGCGCGGTGCAGGCCGCGGCGCCCAGGCTGTTGCGGGCCAAGGACAAGCCGGAACCGGTGATCGCCCGGATGGCGATGACCTGGGTGGCGATCCTGACTGCGATTCCGCTGACGCTGGCGGCACTTGCCCTTGTGGCAGGCGAACCGGCGCCCTGGCTGACGGCGGCCCTGGTGATCGGGCTGCTGGGGTTCGGCTTTGTCTTTGCGATC
This sequence comes from Rhodobacter sp., assembly GCA_041738105.1. Classification (GTDB taxonomy): domain Bacteria; phylum Pseudomonadota; class Alphaproteobacteria; order Rhodobacterales; family Rhodobacteraceae; genus Aliitabrizicola. Next base: position 17,362 of record JBGSQL010000276.1, read on the forward strand.
AACTCGTCGATCCATTCCTACCTGATCCTGGCGTTTTCCAGCGAGGATCGGGTCACGATGGACGTCGGGTTCTACTATATGGCGAACGCGGCGGGCCGCTTGTTGGGCACGCTGCTGTCAGGGATCAGCTATCAATGGGGCGGACTGCCCGTGTGCCTGGCGGTTGCCGGCGTCATGGCGGGGCTGAGTTGGCTGGCGGTGCGCCGGATCGAGACCTAGGGCGCGGTTGTTCCCCGGCGGTCGAGGCGGGCAAGATAGCGATGCAAGGACGCGCGGCGCAGCCGCAGGCGTTGCACCGCCACCTCGGGCGTGATGGCGCGAAAGCCCACCGCGCCGTGGCGGCGCACTTGGACGAAAGCATCGAGATCGGCATCCACGACCGTCGCGATCTTCGGATAGCCGCCGGTGGTCTGGTGATCGGCTAGCAGAACGGTCGCCACGCCGTCACCCGCGACCTGCACCGAGCCGCGCACGATCGGCTCGGACGGCATGTCGAGCACGGCCTCGGGCGGCAGCGCGGGACCGGCAAGGCGCACGCCCATCCGGTCATAGGCATCGGTCAGCCTGAAAGGCTCGGTCAGGAAGCGGTGCAGCGTTTCGGGGCTGAAGTAGCGGTCCTGCGGGCCAAGCACGACGCGGACCTCGGGGCGTGGCCGGGCCGAGACGGGGCAGGGGATGGCGCCGTGGCGTGCGCGGCAGATCCGTGCCGCCGTGATCTT
>JBGSQL010000332.1:0-2764 GCA_041738105.1 Rhodobacter sp.
TAGGCAAGGCGCGGCCGATCGCCGCCGAACAGGCCCAGCCCCGACAACTCGAGCGCAAAGCCCGGCAGGCGCAGCGCCTCGAACCCCTCGTGCGCGTCCTGCAGCGGCAGGTCAGCAACCTCGCCCAGAAAGGCCAGCGTCAGGTGCATGTTCTCGACCGGTTCGCGTCGCGGCAAGGGCAGCAGAAACTGCTGCACCGCCAGCGCCGAGCGCAGAGCTTCATCCAGTTCCAGGGCGACAAAGGCCCGGATCATCGGGCAGCCAACACCGCCAGCCGCGTACGAACCTCGTCGCTCAGCGGGCCTTCGCGTGGCGTGTCGCGCAGGGTGGTCAACATGTGCGGCGCGGGCGCGCGCCGAAAGCGCGGCAAGGCCCGCAGCACCTCTGTCGCGGCTTCGGGCAACCGATCGGGGATCTCTTGCCCCGCCAATGTTGCCCAGACGCCGGTCCAGCAGCGCCCCACCGACCACGGGTCATAGCCGCCGCCCCCCAGCACCAGATAGCGCGGTGCGAGGCCACGCAGCGCCGCGACCACCGCCCAATGTGCATTGTTCGACAGCGAGAGGCGCGACAGCGGATCCTCTTCCAGCGCATCGGCCCCGCATTGCAGCACCACCGCATCGGGCCGAAAGGCCGCGACCCGTGGCAGGATCAACCCTTCGAGCACCGCACGCATTTCGGTATCGTTGAAACCGCGCGGCACCGGCAGGTTGAAACAGTTGCCGCCCCCATCCTCGGCCAGCGCCCCGGTAAAGGGCCAGCGCCCCTCCTCATGCACCGAGATCAACAGCGTGTCAGGATCGCCGGCAAAAGCATGTTCCACCCCGTCGCAATGATGCGCGTCGATATCGACATAGGCGATCCGCCGCGCGCCGCCCCGGCGCAGCACAAGCATCGCAAGCACCGGGTCGTTGGTATAGCAAAAGCCGTTCGCCCGGCCCGGCAGGCCATGATGTGTGCCGCCCGCTGGCACATGGATCGTGCCACCGTGGCGCAGCAACTCTGCCGCCAGCATGGTTCCCCCGGCCGATGTCGCGGGGCGACGGAACACGTCGGGAAACACCGGATTCGACAGCGTGCCCAGATGAAACCGCATCTGGTCATCCAGGGTCGCCGTGCCGCGCGCTTCGGCAGCCTGTAGCGCCGTAATGTACTCGGGCCGGTGCCACAGTGTCAGGGCCGCCGGTTTGGCACGCGGACTGCGGCAAAACCGCTCCGCCGGTAGCCAGCCCATCGCGCGGGCCAGATCCATCACGGTCGAAACGCGCGGTATGCGCAGCGGATGCTGCCCGCCATAGCTCGAATTGCGGTAGATGTCCGACCCGATCAGCAAGGGGCCCGTTGCCGGGCTCAGTTCAGGTAGGGTTCGATCTTCGAGGTGATCGCCCGCGAGGTCGGCTTGGTCATCGATCCCCATGTTGCGACAAGCTCTCCCTTCGGCCCGATCAGCACCTTGTTGAAATTCCAGGCGGGCTGAAACCCGTGTTCGTCCCGCAGCCAGGCAAAGAACGGATGCGCCTGCGCGCCGCGCACCGAGGTGATTTCGGTCATCGGAAGCGTCAGGTCAAAGTTGGCGGCGCAGAAGTCCTTGACCTCGCCTTCATTCTCCAACTCCTGGTTGAAGTCGTTCGACGGCACGGCCAACACCACCAGCCCCGCCTCCGCGTAGCGGTCCTGCAAGGCCTGCAGGTCTTCATACTGCCCGGTGAACGCGCAGAGCGAGGCGGTGTTGACGACCAGCACCGGCTTGCCCGCATAGGTGTCCAGGTCGATCGTGTCACCCTCGATCCCGATGAAGGTGTAGCCGGCCAAGGCCAGCCCCGGCAGGCCCGCCATGGCCAGACCAAGCGCCAGAACCCGTATGCTTTGCCCCAAGGTCATTTGCGCCTCCTGCCTGTCGCGCTGCATCTCGCCAGAAAACTAGGCGCAAAGCCCGCCGGGTCAATCATTGCGGGCGACCTGCCTTGTCATCAAGGGGCGGGCGTGCCATCTGCAAAGGGATAGCCATACCAATTTTCCTGAAGGCATCCTTCGGTGGACGATAGCGTCAAGGGCACATTCCTGCTGAACCCCGGCACGACGCGCACACAATATGGTGCGCTGTGCTGGCGGATGATGCGTGGCAAGCTGCAGGTGCTGCTGGTGACAAGCCGCGACACCGGGCGCTGGGTCATCCCCAAGGGCTGGCCGATCGACGGGTTGACGCCGGAGGCGTCTGCGGCACAGGAAGCCTGGGAAGAGGCCGGGGTCAAAGGGCAGGTCGCATCCGAATGCATCGGTCTGTTTGCCTATGACAAGTTGATGTCGCCAGACCTTGCGGTGCCCTGTGTCGTGGCCGTCTATCCGCTCAAGGTCAGCCGCCTCAGTGACAGCTTCCCCGAACGCAAGCAGCGTCGGCGCAAGTGGTTCTTGGCCGAAAGGGCGGGCAAAAAGGTCAATGAAGCCGAACTGGGCGGTATCCTCGCCACGTTTCGCCCGCCCCTTGCAACGCCGTCTTCGCCCTCCGCCCCCTTGGGCCCAAAGCTTGTAAAAGGGCGCCCGGAAGTTATGTTAAGTGCTTGGCCCGGTGCGGGGAAAAAATGATCCGGTACGCCCTCAAATGCGCTGACGATCACGCCTTCGACAGTTGGTTCCAGTCTGCAGATGCCTATGACGCGCTCGCCCGCAGCGGCCGCATCACCTGCCCCGTTTGCGGCGATGTGCATGTGGTCAAGACGCTGATGGCGCCTGCGGTGCGGCCCGCGCGCGCCGCCGACTTGGCCGC
>JBGSQL010000364.1:0-18051 GCA_041738105.1 Rhodobacter sp.
TCAGCACCCGGAACCGCCGTCCGCAGGCGAACTGATCGTGGACGAAATCCAGCGACCAGCGGTCGTTTGCACGGGCTTCGACCAGGATCGGCGCCCTTGTGCCAAGCGCCTTGCGGCGCGCTTTGCGTTTACGGACGGTTAACCCTTCCTCGCTGTAGAGCCGATAGATGCGGTTGATCCCGGAAGGCTCTCCTTCGCGACGCAGCAGCACGAACAGCCGTCGGTAACCGAACCGCCGCCGCTCATTGGCCAGATCCCGCAACCGGCCCCGCAGTGCTGTGTCCGGCGCGCGTTGCGACTGGTATCGCACCATCTTCCGGTCAGCCCCGGCAATCTGGCACGCCCGCCGTTCCGACAGCCCGAGATGGGCCTTCAGATGCGCGACAGCTTCGCGCTTTGCGGCGGGCGCTACCACTTTTTTGACAGCAACTCCTTCATTGCCGCCATATCGAGCATCTGCTCGGCCAGCAGTCGCTTCAGCTTCGCGTTCTCGTCTTCCAGCGCCTTCAGCCGCTTGGCCTCGGACACTGTCATCCCGGCATACTTCGCCTTCCAGGCATAGAACGTGCCTTCCGACATGCCATGCTTGCGGCAGAGATCTGCGCATTTCGCGCCAGCCTCGTGCTCCTGCAAGATGCCGATGATCTGCTCTTCGGTTCGTGTCGCTCGCTTCATCGTCCGTCCTCTCCATGGGGCGGACTCTAGTCGCAGATGGAGGAAAAATCCCGTGGCAGGTCAAGACAATACTACGTCAAGGATAGAGAAATCAGCAGACTACTTGGAGAATGTGGGGAAAGATTGTGTTATTGCGCCAATCATTGACAGACGGCCGCGCATTCTCGATGCAACACACGGTTCAGTCAGCTTTCCCGAAAACTTCTTGCAAAGTAGTCGGCTATCGGTTTGAGCAGATACTCTACCGGAGTTCGCTCGGAGGTATTGAAGAATACTTCAACTGGCATACCGGGTATCAGCGTCTGCCCATTCGGCAGACGGTCCGTTTCCCCATCGAGAAGTGCGACCTGCGCGCGGTAGTAGGAGATGAGCGATGCCTCGTCGGTGAAGGCATCCGCCGACACCTGCTCGACGCGCCCGCGCAATTCCGGCGTCGTCCGCTGATTGAATGCCGAGAGGCGGACCCGGACTTCCTGCCCCAGCAGAACCTCGTCAATGTCCTGCGGCTTCACCTGTGCCGAAATGACGAGCGGCCGATCCTGCGGAACGATGTAGAGCACCGGTTCAGCAGCTCGGATGACGGCCCGCGGACCGAACACCCTAAGATCATATACTACACCCGAGACAGGCGCGCGGATGTCCAGCCGATCGAGCTGGTTCAGGATCTGCCGACGCTGCTCGGCCAGCTCTATCTCGTTGAACTGGAGATCCCGGAGCGTGGTGATCGCTTGCTCCCGGCGATCTGTCTCGATCCGCAGGATGGCGATGTCGAGCTCGGTGATCCGGCTCTCGGAAGACGCGCGCATCGCAGCAAGCTGCCCTGACTGACCGGTCAGATTCGCCATCTCGCGATTCAACGCGAGAACCCGCGACGCTTCCGTCAGTCCGCGGTCGAGAAGGGCCTGCTGGTTCGTCAGTTCCTCGGTGATGAAGCCCAGCTGAATGCTTGCGGCTTTCTCCTGCGCCATGATCCCGTCGATCTCGTCGGCGATCTGGTCCTTTTGCTTGGTCAGCTGCTCGATCTCGGATCGGGCGGATACGAGCCGCGCCTCGAAGAGACGCCGCTGGCCTTCCATCAGTTCGGCGGCAACCGGGTTCTTCGACTCCACAAGCAGACGGTCGAAGACCAGTGTCTCGACTCCGTCGCGCTCCGCATCGAGGCGGCCGCGCCGTGCCAGCACTTCGAAGAGCTGTCCTTCGACAACAGCGAGCTCCGAAACCAGATCGGTGGCATCTAGACGGACAAGGACATCGCCGGCGCTTACGGACCGCCCCTCGCCCACGAGGATCTCCTGCACGACACCGCCATCGGGATGCTGAATGACCTGACGGTTCCGTTCCACCTCTATCCGGCCCTGGGCGACAATCGCGCCGCCAATCTGGCTCATTGCCGCCCATACCCCGAAGCCGCCGACGAGTACGGAAACGCCCAGGAATCCGACGACTAGAAGTCCCCACGCCGGCCAGTCGTCGCTGGGTTCGCTCGTGCTCATGTCACGCCTCCGGCGCCGCTCGACTTGAGCACATCCTGATGGTTCTTCAGGATTTCGCGCAGCACCTCGTCCTTGGGCCCGAATGCCCGGCGCATCCCGTTGTCGATCATGAGAACCAGATCGCATTCCTGGATCGCGGCAGGACGATGCGCCATGATAAGGACACACCGCTCCTCCTCTTTCATCGCACGGATCGCCGCATTGAGCGCGTTGGAACCGTCGTTGTCGAGATTCGAGTTCGGTTCGTCGAGGACGATGAGCACGGGATCTCCGTACATCGCTCGAGCGAGCCCGATACGCTGAACCTGCCCTCCCGACAGCCGCCCTCCCGCCGCAGTGACGCGGGTGTCGTATCCCTCGGGTAACATCAGGATCATCTCGTGGGCTCCGGCTCGCTGGGCGGCCTTGACCACGGCAGCATCGTCCGGGGTCGGCGAAAGCCGTGCGATGTTCTCCTTGATTGTCCCATCGAACAGCGTGACGCGCTGAGGCAGATACCCGATATGCTTCCCGAGAACGTCCGGATCGTACTGGTTGAGCGCGGCACCTCCCAATCGGATCTTGCCCGCCGCCGGCGTGCAGAGACCCGTTATCGCCCGCGCGAGCGTCGACTTGCCCGCACCTGAGTTCCCGACCACGCCCACCGCCTGCCCCGGTCGCACCTGAAAGCTGACCATCCGGAGGGCAGCAGTGCTTTCGCCGGGCGGGATGACGGTAATCTGATCGACCTCAAGATGCGCCTTGGGCTTTGGCAGCGCAGTGCGGCGCGATTCGACAGGGACTTCGGTCAGGAGTGTGGAGAGGTTTTCCCACCCTTCGCGTGCCCGCTGGAACAGCGCCCACTGCGTCACGATCGTTTCGATGGGCGAGAGCGCGCGGCCGAGAAGGATCGAAGCTGCGATCATCCCGCCAGCAGTCATCTCGCCCCGCAGCACCAGAAACGCGCCCACCCCCAGCATCGCCGATTGCAGGAACAGTCGGAAGGTCCGGATCGCGGCACTCCAGCCGCCGCCGGTATCGGCGGTCCTCACAGAAGCACTCAGCGCACGTGACCGCACCTGTTGCCACCGTGAAAAGGCCGCCTCCCTCATCCCAAGCGCGTGGACCATGTCGGACTCGCCACGAATCTGCGACCCTACGACCTCCGCCCGCTGGGTCGCTGCGTTGAGTTCCTCGAGCGGCTTACGAGAGGCGCTCTGGTTCAGGATCGCGAATGCGATGAGGATCCCGCCTCCGACCGTGGCCAGGAGCCCCAACCACGGCTGGAACGCGAATATCACGAGCAAGAACAGAGGCGTAAAGGGCAGGTCAAAAAGAGACATCAACGCAGGTGACGTCAGAAGCCGCTGAACCGACTCGAGGTCTCGACTGCCGCTTGCAGAGAGTTTCTCCACACGCGGCATGCTCGATGCCGGCAGCGTGGCGGCAAAAACTCTCCTGTCGAGCCTCGCCTGGAACCTGGCTCCGACCCGGGCCATAATCCGCCCCCGCACAAGGTCCAGAAGGCCCATCATGCCGTAGAGGAAGACGACGATCAGCGATAAAGCCACGAGAGTCTCGACCGCGCGGGAACCCAGCACCCGGTCGTAAAGGTTGAGCATATAGAGTGGGCCGGTGAGCATCAGCACGTTCACGAACATGCTGAGGAGGGCCACCGCTGCGATCAGGCTAGTGCTAACGGTTAAGGCCGCGCGGAGTTCCGTGCGACCCCTTGCAGCCTTGCTGCCAGCCATTGAAATACCCCTATCCGAACTCGCCGCACTGAAAGACATAAATATCCTCTTGTCTAAGGTGTTCGCGGGGACGTGAGCAAGGAGTATTCGCATGGCTTCCGACCAAGCGGCACGTGGTGCGAACAATTTCGATATCCCGCCACGGCTGTTGCGTTTTTCAGGACGGTTCTCGTCCTTGCGCGTAAACATTGGACATCTTCGCGAGTCCGCCGTTGAGAAGTGGCCCGCAGAGCGATACGAAGTAGGCACACATGAATGCGGCAAACATCAGCAGTGGAGAATCGCGATGGCAGAATCGAGCCCGCTGCGGAACGGTACGGCGGGAGGGGCGCCGGCCCTCACCACACGAGCCTTGCGCCAGTACGTTCGCGATATCTCGTTCGAGAACCTTGGTGCGCAGAAGGGACTTACCGCATCTGGTCAGCAGCGGGTCTCGGTTCAAGCCAGCGTCGAGGCTCACAGGCGTGGGACCGACAACCAGTACGAGGTGATCACCAAACTCCGTGTTGCCAGCAAGATGGAATCGTCGGGCGACGCCACGTTCCTGCTCGAGATCGAGTACGCCGGATTGTTCGAGGTCACCGGCCTGACAGAAGATCAGCTTGAACCTTACCTTCACGTCGAGTGCCCGCGCATGACCTTCCCATTCCTGCGCCGAATCGTTGCTCAAGTGACCCAGGACGGCAGCCTTCAACCTTTGATCCTAGACACTATCGATTTCGCGTCCATCTATCGAAAGGCGCAAGTCCGTGATGCCCAGGCGGGTTGAACGATTGAGAGCATCCATGCCCGCCTGCCGGAACCGAGCCGCTCAACGGTAAATCGCTCCACTTGTTTGGCGAAATCCTGCTTCCATCTGAGAGGGAGCGGCACGGCGATGTACGGCGCGATCCTTTCATTCGCCGTACTCCGGAAGCTAACCCTATTTGACGCTGGACGGTAGGGTGGCCCAATGATCCGACCCGTATGACTTGAAGAATGAATCTCGTCGTGCGGCATAAGTTTCGTCATTGGTATCGAATGCGTTTAGTAACGAAAGATGCCGGTGTCGAAAGGTAGTGCATACCCTTGTCTTGTAGCCTGTTGCACGCATTTTCTCTCCCAGTAGATGATCAGCGTGCACACCTGTCTGAGTGACCGCGGTCGTAGATAGCCAGAGCAGTCGCCCCGGAGGGTGTTGATCGGGGTTTGGCCATGTTACCATTCCGGGCTCGATCTTGAACTTGCGCTCTGGGCTATTTGCCTTCGAGAGAAAGACAATCTGCTCGTCGCTAGCATCGGGAAACAACTTGCTGACAAAACCTGGATCAGGAAAGTCGCGAGGATCACAAAAGGATCCAATCATTCCGACGGACGGCTCGTTCCTGTAGACATTCTCATACTCCGATGCCCAGCAAACCGTTTCCGGAACAACCACGTCGTTCTCGCAGTAAGAGAATCTGTCGCCAAGATCGGCAAGGGATTCCTGGAATGCCTTCTCGATCAGGCGGGGGTCGTTCTCCGAGTTCCATAGGATCCGATCGAACATTCCTCGCCGATCAAAGCCACTTATCACGTCCCGGACCATCGGATCTTTCGAGCCGTTCTCGAGCAGGACGAACCGGACATCCATTCTCGTGTTGCGGTAAAGGGAGTCCAGTGTGGCCCAAAGAAACAGCGGGCGCTCGTGGCTCAAGACGAAAACCGTTGGCTTTGTGGTCAATGAACCCTTCTCCAGGTCTCAGCTGTCAAAGTGGATGCTCGGAATCAAATGTTAAGATATGGGTTGTTCGTGGTCCAGTGGTATGGCTTACCTTAGTCTAGGCTCCTGACGCTCCCGGCGCCGCCAAAGTTGTAGGCGGATCCGGCGAAGGGATCAAGCGACGTTCCGCCGTCACTGCCGTCTTGTGGGCCATCCGGTCGATGCGCAGGGATCGGCGCGGAGGTCGCCTATGCCAGCGACCTGCAATATCGGGCTGGAGACGCTTGCAGAAGTGCACTACCTTCAATTGTGGTGCAGTTCCAAGGGCACGACGTATGAATTCGAAACTTCTGCCATACCTTAGGAAACAACTCACGCAGGCGGATGCCGTTCCCGTTTGCCGACCCATTCTGCCCCCTGCATCCGCTCTCCTTCCCTACCTTGAGCGCATCGACGCCTCGCGCCGCTACAGCAACCACGGACAGCTTGTTCTTGAGCTTCAACAGCGGCTTTCGGAGCTCATGGGCGGCGCTTTCGTGGTGGCCGCCAGTTCCGGGACATCTGCGATAGCCGGTGCTATCCTTGCCACTGCGGGTCGCGCGACTCCCGAGAGACGGATCTGCCTGATGCCGGCGCACACGTTCATCGGAACCGTGGTCGCGGTGGAGGAATGCGGCTACGAGCCGTACTTCGTGGATGTCGATGAAGACACGTGGCAGATGTCGCCTCGGCTTCTGGATCGTCACCCGATGCTTCCCGAGGCCGGTCTGATCGTGGTGGTCTCGGCCTATGGTCGGCCTGTCCCGCAGCAAGAATGGGTCGAATTCAGCGCGCAGCACGGCCTTCCCGTGGTCATCGACGGCGCAGCAATGATTGAGGCGGCGATGGCGCGACCATCGGAGTGTTTGGGGTCTTTGCCTGTTGCACTGAGTTTCCACGCGACCAAGTCTTTCGGAATGGGCGAAGGTGGGGCCGTCGTGACGTCCGACGAGGTGGTATCGATCGCGGCGCTGAAGGCCATGAACTTCGGATACGATGTCGACCGAATGTCCAAGGGGCCATCGATCAACGGGAAGATGAGCGAATATCACGCCGCCGTCGGCCTTGCCGAACTCGACGACTGGACCGCGAAGCTTGCTGGTTATCGGAGCGCGGCTACCTTGTTGCGAGGAATCGACGCGCTGGCCGGGTCTCTCGTCACCGCGCCGGATGTCGCCTCCTGCTACGCGCTCCATGCTGCGGCGTCACCAGAAGACGGACGCGAGTTGCGCCGCAAGCTTTCGTCGGCAAGCATTGGCTCGCGCCAGTGGTATGGTGGCGGCGCGCACATGCATCCGTATACCGCAAGCTACGGACGTGACGACGTGCCGGTCTCCGAGAGGCTTGCAGAGGTGTTGACTGGGCTTCCCATGTCACCGGACCTTGATTGCGCAGATGCGGCGCTGATTGCCACCGCAATTGAGGCGACTCTGCCTGTGATGGCGTGAGTGAGCGGCTCATCGGAATGATCGAGGAAGTCCTGCAAAGCTTCAGTAGTTCGGCGTGAATAGCACTCATGTCGTTGATTTCACGTTGAAACGTGGTAGTTTTTCTCGCCTCTGATAGCAGGGTTTTGTATGATTTCTGGCGAAACCCTGCAATTTGGGCTTTGCCATGAAGCACCGTCTGCGACCCGAGGAACAGGATGACCTGCTGCGTCCGCGTCTGATCGACATGATCGATGGGCGGCACGAGCTGGTGAAACTGGCGGTGCTGATCGACTGGGAGGTGTTCGAGCGGGAGTGGGCGGGGTTCTTTCCTTCCGGCACGGGGCGGCCTGCGACGGAACCGCGGCTGGTGGCGGGGCTGCTTTATCTTCAGCACGCCTATCGGCTGTCGGACGAGGCGGTCGTCGCCCGCTGTGTCGAGACCCGCTACGATCAGCACTTCACCGGCGCGCGATCAACTGGTGGAACTGGCGCAAGAGGCCGGGGTGGAGTTGCGGCAATCCTACGCGCGGCTCGCCCCGCGGCTGGCGCTGCAGGTTGGTCGCTATGCCCATTCCCGGCAGTTCAAGCGCATGCGCAAGGCATTGAAAAGGCTGAAGAGCTACACCGGCCGTGTCATGCGCGATCTGCGCCGCCACCTCGACGACATCCCCGAGGGTGGCCTGCGCAGCAGGATCATCGCCAGGCGCGCCCTGGTCTCGCAACTCCTGCACCAGCAGCCCAAGGGGGCCGACAAGATCTACGCCCTGCATTAGCCCGAGGTTGACTGTATCTCCAAGGGCAAGGCCCGGGTGCGCTACGAGTTTGGCTGCAAGGTCAGCATTGCCGCCACGCTGGACGAGGGTTTCGTCGTCGGCATGCGCAGCTTTCCGGGCAATCCCTACGACGGCCACACCCTCCGCCCGGCGCTGGAACAGGTGACGATCCTGACCGACCAGCACCCCGACCTCGCCGTCGTGGACCGCGGCTATCGCGGCCATGGCGAGGACAGAACCCGCGTCCTGATCAGCGGAACCCGTCGCGGCCTGACACCCAAACTGATCGCCGACCTCCGCCGCCGCAGCGCCATCGACGCCGAAATCGGTCACATGAAAACTGACGGCCGCCTGTCGCGCTGCCCCCTGAAGGGGACCATCGGGGATGCCCTGTTCGCCGTACTCTGCGCCTGCGGCCACAATATCCGCAAGATCCTGGCCCATCTCAGGGCTTGGCTTGCCTGGATGATCGCCTCCCTATGGGCCGCCGAAAACGCGCTGCAGCGACGCCATCAGACGCTCGTCGCAGCCCGAACACTTTGTTCAGGGTGAACTACGAAAGACGATCGCAGCGGCGAACGTCGGCTCGCAGATGACGTCGTGCCACGCTGTGATGGGTATCTGGCTGGCAATCATGATTGCGCCGCGACCCTATCATTGCGATGGGTATAGTCTGCGACCGCTTGGCTTCCACTGCAACGCCTTGCGTTCTACTAAGTGCCAGGACAGGAATCCGAGCGGCACCGTCACAAGTGTTGAAATAACGAAGTTCATGGTCGGAGCGCCGTCGGTTCCTATCATTTGCGACACGATCTGCTGCACAAGAAAACCGTACAGATAGATGCCATATGACACGTCCCCGAACCTTGCAAAGTCCGCAAAGACTGGCTGCTTGGCGAAACCGACAGCCAAGACCGTATAGGGCAAGACAACGAGGGTCACCACTTCCGAGGCCGGCCAATTCCCGCCAAAGAAAGGGGCGATGAACATCATCACCACCGCAACTTGCAGATTAAAGAATTCCTTCGGGGCACAAAGTCGGTAGCAAGAACCAAATAGGAAATAGGGAGCCATCTCAATCGCCGAAACGGCGCTCGTGCTCCAAAAGACTAACGGCTGTTCGGGAATTTCGATACGAGTGAAGTACACCGACATAGCGGCGGTGCCAAGCAATGCTCCAACCATGAGAAACCGCCGGAATCTGAAAGCCAAAAGGGTCGGCAAAGTCAGATACATAAAGAACTCGATGGGAAGCGTCCAGAGCGAGCCATTGACCGCGACGGGATAAATTGTGTTCTCGAACACGCCGGGCAGAAAAAAGTTTGGCCTCAGAAACAGGTTTTCAAGATATTTCACCGTGCCCATGTTACCGAAATAAGCGTCGAGTGGCAGGGAGGTGAGGATCGGTCCGACCAATAGCGCACTGAGCAGAACGACTACCCAAAGGCCGGGAAAGATCCGCAGCGCTCGGCGCCTCACGTATCGGCCAAAATCGGGATCGTTCAACCAGCTTTGTGCGATGAAGTAGCCGCTGATGACGAAAAATACCTTCACGGCGAGTGTGTGCACTGAGTTTCCGAGTAACCCTGGTGCTGTCATACCTGTCAGAGGATAGGCATGTCCGTATATCACGAGCACAGCTGCGGCGAACCGCAGTGCCATGAAGTTATCTTCGTGAATATTTTCCCTCATCGCGCGCTGATATCTGCCGCGATGTCGCAGAGCACAGCTTGGATGGTGGCACCGAACGTTTCCGGGGCGCAATCACGTTCAATCGCAGCAAGACCCGCGCCACGCAATTGCGACCACAGGGCATCGTCGCGATAGAGCCGCATGCAGGCGGCGGCAAAGTCCTCTGCCGTATCTGCGCTCAGCAATTCCACGCCGTTAGTCCAACCCAGCTGATCTGCCAAAAGCCCCGTCGCCACTGCGGGAAGGCCGACCGATGCGCTTTCATGCAGCTTCATCGGTATGCCCGCAGCATAACGGGTCGGCGCAATGAACAATCGCGCGGAGGCATAGAGTGGATCAAGATCTTCGACCGTCCCGAGGACTCGCACGCGGTCACTTTCAAGTTTGCGTATCGTCGGAGCTCCCGCCCGACCGGCAATGTTGAGACACCAGTCCGTGCCCATAAGTGCGTCGATGCGCGGCATGATTTTTTGCACGAACCACTCCAGCGAGTCGGTATTTGGGCTTTTGTCGTCATCGAGCGCACCCACGAAAAGCATATCCTGCCGTCCCTCGGGACCGCCGCCAACCGGGCGCGGTCGAAGCGCATGGCCCAGCACCCGCACATCGGCACAGCCATGGTCGCGGAAAGTTTCGGCTTCGGCGCGAGAGACGGACAGGACGGTCCGCACACCATGGGACAGCGCCATCTCCCTCTTCAACGCCTTTTGCGTCTGTTCATAGACATCCGCCTTCCTGATACGGCCGCGCAGCACATCCAGTTCAGTATCGCGTCGTGCAAAGATCGCCTCGGCATCGAAGATGACCGGAACGGAATCCCACTCGGGATTATCGGCCAGCGCCTCGCGGTAACGCACCATGTTGTGGGGGCGACTGACGAGAACCGCGTCAAAACAGCCGACGCGCGCTTTCAAGAAAACGGACAACGGCAGCAGCGGCTCGCCAAGGGTAAGCTCCGTTGTTTCCGGTATGACGAAATACGCCTCGGTGCAGGAAAAATATGGAATGGCGCAAGGGTAGAGGGTTGCAGACCAACCGGCCCTGCCAATTGCGGCAAGCATCTCCGCGGCCCTCGGGTAGCCTGAGCCTAGCGACGGCAACGGCATCCGGTCATCGATAATCAGAAGCCGTGGCGCAGTGTCCCGCCGTTGCCTGGCCTGGATCGCCGGCTCGGTGATTGAAAGGTGGTGGGCCTTCAGCATGGCTGCGTGCTTCACAACGAAAATGTCGCGGTTGCGACGCTGCAGGGCGAAGGCCGCCTCGCTTGTCTTGGAGCTGCCGAATTCGAAGTGCACGATTTTCACCCTTGGATCATAGACGACGCGCCGGCCCGTTTCCCATATCCGCATGCACAGGTCGGTTTCCTCATAATAGGCTGGCTCAAAGGCCGTGTCGAAACCGCCGAGTTCCTCCCAAAGCGGCCGGCGCATCATCAGGAAAGCCCCGGAACAGTAATCGACATCGCGGCGAAAGCGAAACTCCGCGAGTCCTGGATCTCGCCCGCGCCCGTAGCCAAGACAACTCCCCTCGCGGAAAACGATGCTGCCGGCCTCCTGCAGCATCCCGTCAAGCAGCACAATCGGGCCACCGACCGCGCCGATATCAGCCTCGGCCTCCAGCCGGGCAATCGCTGCCGGAATGGTGCCGGGCAGCACGCGCGCATCGTTATTGAGCAGCAGCAAGAATTCTCCAGTCGCCTCCAGCGCCGCACGGTTCACGCCACGCAGGAAATGTAGGTTCTCGTCGTTCCGGATGATCTTCACGCCTTCGAGCCGTTCCAGCAGAAGACCGGAATCGTCGCTGGAGCCATTGTCGAAGATAATGATTTCAATCGCCGTTCCAGCGTCACGCTGCAAAGCCTCAAGGCAGTGCAGGGTCAGCTCAGCCTGGTTGTAAAGCACCAGAACGATGCTGAGCTTGGGCGACGTCCCCGGATCCGGAAAGCACAGTGTTGCGCCGCTGGTGAGAAAACGGTCCAGACCATCTACACATTGCGCCCTAAAATCTGCCTTGATCCGATCAAGTCGAACGGACGGGTCCATCTCAGGCTGGGTCATGGGTCGCAGGCCCGGGAGCAGCAATGCTGGCATCTGGTCCGAAATCGTCCAGTCAAGGTCCTTTCGATCGCGCACGTTCAAAGGACGATCCTGTTCGGCGAGATGCTCCATACTGCCAGCATGGACCCACCGAAAACCGGCCTTTTCGCAGGAATAGAAGAACATCCGCTCGACCGCATGGGCGAAGGTCCCGTCGGTCTGCCCGGCTTCCTCAGGGAAGTCTTCAAGGCAGATCTCGGCTTCAAGCAGCGGTCGGAGCGCCGCAGATCGTGCCCAGAACATTGATCCAGACGGGAAATCCAGCGGGCTGTCGACCGAAAGTGCAATCCCCATCCTCTGCGCCAGTATGCGGCAGTCCCCGAAATTTATATTCCAATCCATGAACTCGCGGATTTGCGGCAGGTTCGGTGGCGCCACCATACCAAGGTCAGGTGCAGCCGCGAAGGCATCCAGAATCGACTCCGCTGTTTCGGCAGATCCGATAAGCGCGTCCATGATAAAATACCGCCAACCCGAAAGAATATCTAGATTGTGTTCCGATTTCTCTGAATGAAGGAAGAGAATTAGGTCCTGACTATCATAGATTTCGGCGAAAGTAACCAGCTTGGGGGCAATGTCGCGCCCTCGATTGGGCACCACGCGAATCTCGATATGGCCCGTCGGTCCGCCCGCGAAGATTGCGTGCAGCTGCGCTGCTTTTTCGTCGGTATCGGTGGATATAAAGAGCGAAAACGAGACCGGAATGACGGACAGCGCCTTTCGGAAAGTTTCGGCTTGGTCAACATGGTAGAGGTGTAGAACCACGGCAAGACGCACTGGCGGCCGATGAGCGATCAGACGCTGCTCGAAGGGAACAATCACCAGCGGCGTTGTCCCTTCACCAGGAATGTAATCCTTTGAATACTTCAACACCTCCACAGGCTGTGGTTGCGCAAGCGTTACTGAGACCATGAACCGCTTCGGGTCGCGCTTAGCCGCTGAACGGGCGTATTTTCTCGAGGTTTTTGGCGCTACTTTTTCCAATAGGCGGGAAGCACGGTGCGCGACACGAAAGCGAATATTATCGCCGACAGATACCAAGGGACTTCTCAGCAACTTGGTAATCCGCTGGCGGAGCATTTTATTCTCGTAGCTGTCCAGAGCCAGCCTATCGAGTTCGCCCCTCAGCTTGACAAATGCACCCTCCATTTCTTCTTGTGAATCCCGCACTGCTTCCAACTGGCGCTCGCGCTCTGCGAGTTGGACTTCAAGCGCGCTAAGTTTCTGCCGCTCTTCGGCGAGTTGCACTTCAACCGCGCTGAGTTTCTGCCGCTCTTCGGCGAGTTGCACTTCAAGAGCGCGAACCGCGGCCCCGGTGACATCGGCAGCATTATCAAGGCGGTCGCGACATGCATCGAGCCTAGCCTGCGCATCAGGAAGCACAGGATCGGCTTCGAGGTCCGACAAGGCCCTGTAGGTGTCCACAAGCAGCTCGGACAGATTGTCGTCGTTGCCGGCTAAACGCCCATCGGAATGGGCGTGATTGCGCAGATCAGGGCGGATATTTGCGGCGACCTTATCGAATGCAGCTTCATCCGGGGCCATTCCGGCAGCGCCGAGCCAGTCGGCAAGCCGCGAGGCCGTGCTCCTCGCATCCTCAATAAGTGTGTCATAGGTCAGGAAGGCGCGGTTCTGACCTCGCGTGGCCAGCTCGGCATCAAGCCCGTGCCTAAGCCACAACAGCGCTGCCTTTGCCGGCGGCATCGCATCGCGGCGCGCCAACGACTGTGCAACCTCGTGCGGATTGCGAGTGATGTGCATGCAATATACATCAAACCCCATCGACGCCAGAACCTGAAGGTAAACGGGTGTGAAACGTGAGATGCGCGGGTCCTTTAGCACGATCAACGGTACGTCACCGAATTCGTCCTTCACGACGTCCGCTAATCTCGCTTCGAATTCCTGCAGCTTACCGGCAGGCATTCGCATAGCGTCGAATGGCAGCCAGTCGTCCCAGCGGCTCCCGGCGGCATCCAGAAGCGCATCGTTGACTTCCATCAACCGAGACGATTCCCAAAACCCCGCCTCATTGTCATCGCTTGCGGGCATAAGCGATAACGGTACGGATGCGCCTAGCAGGTTAAGCGTGCGGGTCAGCGCACTCGTACCAGATCGGTGCATCCCCAGTACCAAGATACAGCTGCGTTTGAATGACATTGATTTCAAGGTGACCCATTTTCGATTATGATCGTGAGTGCAGGGCAAAAGGTTAATTGTCAACCGCTTAGAGTACGCATTACTATCCCGGCGAAGTTCGCGACGTTCGGCCCGACACGAGCGGCCCAGGACCGGATGCTCTGAGCTAGTTCCCAACTCTTGGACAGAATTCCCGCTGATTTAAGCTACTGCCTGCACCTGCTGATCGGTTTGAGTTGCGTTGAAGTAGACCACGGCGGGCGGTTGACCGCCATGGGCAGTGTGTGGGCGGTGGTGGTTGTAGAAGGTGATCCAGCGCCCGACTCCGACCTTGGCCTGTGACCCGGTTTCCCAGGCGTGCAAGTAGACGCATTCATACTTCAGGGACCGCCACAGGCGTTCGATGAAGATATTGTCGAGACAGCGTCCCTTGCCGTCCATCGAGATCCGCGTGCCAACCCGCTTCAGCCGGTCGGTCCAGTCGAAGGAGGTGAACTGCGACCCTTGGTCGGAGTTCATGATTTCGGGCGGGCCGAACTTGTGGACGGCCTCGTTCAACGCCTCGACGCAGAACTCGGCCTCCAGCGTGTTGGAGATGCGCCAAGCCAGCACCTTCCTCGTGAACCAGTCCATGACGGCCACCAGATAGAGGAAGCCCTTTCTCATCGGCAAAAAGGTAATGTCGGCGCACCAGACCTGGTTGGGCCGCTCCACCCGCAGCCCGCCCAGCAGATAGGGGTAGGTCTTGTGGCCCTTCGCAGGTTTGCTGGTATCGGGCTTCCGATACATCGGCATCAACCGCATGAGGCGCATCAGCCGCCGGATGCGCTTCTGGTTCACGCCATGGCCCTCGTTCTGCAGGTGCCGTGTCATCTGCCGGACCCCGTAAAACGGGGTGTCCAGGAACTGCTTGTCGACCAGCAACATGAGGTCAAGGTTCAGCGCCGTCTCGCCCTGCGGTGCGTAGTAAAACGACGACCGCGAGATCGAGAGCAGGCGGCACGGCGCCCCGACCAACAGCTTGGGATGGGTCCGTTCGATCATGCCGCGCCTCACTTACCGATCCAGGGTTTGAGCTTTCGTGACAAAAAGATCCTATAAGAGTGGCTTCTGGCGTTGCGATAGACTGGCCGCATTCGATCCTGGATCAGGAGGCAACCATGGAAAGGACAGAAGGCGACTCGGCGAAGACCGCCTATGTCGCGATTGAGTTGAGCAAAGGAAGTTGGATGGTCGGGGCCATGTTGCCGGATCGTGACAAACCGAGCATCTACCGGCTGTCAGGCGGTGATACGGCCGGGTTGCTGTCGCGGCTGGAGAAGTTGCGACATCTCGGGGCTGACCGTTTGATTTTGTGCTTTGAAGCAGGGCATGATGGGTTCTGGCTGGCCCGGTTTCTGCTCCGCCATGAGATCGACGTCCGTGTGCTTGATCCCGCTTCCCTTCAAGTGAACTGGCGGGCGCGGCGAGTAAAGACGGACCGGATCGATGTCCTTTCCCTGTTGAATGCGCTCTTGGCCGTTGACCGGGGAGAACGCCATGTCTGCTCCATCGTCCGGGTCCTCAGCATTGAGGAGGAGGATGCAAGGCGGTCGCATCGCGAACGGGATCGGCTCATCCAAGAGCGAACCGCCCACATCAACCGGATCAAGGGACTTCTGTTTGCCCAGGGTACCCTTCCGCACGGAGCGACACTGTCGCGGCAAGCGGCGTGAGGTTCGGGAACTGAGAGCTTCCGACCCCTGGCCAGGGATCGGAAGGCGGGATGACGGGCGTCGTGTCAACGATTGGCATCTCAACCATGCCGACAAAACGTGTGAACCCGTCCCCGATCGGTCAACGTGTATGCAGGATTGTGGTCAGCCGTCATGGAGCTGCCGGATACAAGTTGATGCGACCCGGATCGCATGCCCAACACGAACTGATCAGCCCGCCCATGCAAGTCCAGCACAGCGCCCGTGATCCAGCGGGCGTGCGATGAATCGCATCCCCTTTACAGAATCTTCCTCATATAAATCGTTGGCGACGGCCAGCTCTCCGATCTTGGCATGCAGATCACGGACCGTCTCTTCAGCAACCTCGGCCGCCACCGCAGCCTTGCCGCTACGCTCGAAGATACCCGCCGCACTCTCCAGCAGCGACCGCTTCCATTCATGGATCATCTTCGGATGCAAGCCATATTCTGCGGCCAGTTCCGAAACCGCGCGCTCACCCTTCAGCGCCTCCAATGCCACACGCGCCTTGAATGCCGCGTCATGGTTCCTGCATTTCGACGTGTTCTGATCTCCTCGTTCTTGGAGACCAGCAGACGTCAGATCGTAGCTTCCGTCACTGTCCGATTTTCGGGGGGTAGCGCAGCTTGAGAGCGGGCAATTCGCGACGACAAAAGAACTCGCCACGAATGAAAAGATCGCGGTGCGGTGATGAAAGGTCGTGATCTTCGCCGGACGGTTTCGGCATAGGGCCGCCTAGTCGGGAGAAGGGCTCTTCACACGGCGGACCATTTGACGCCTTCTGGACACAGTTCTGCCGTCAAGGCTGGCCACTCTGGGAGTGCCCAGTCGCCTTTGGAAGGAGGATCAGTGTCGCAAGCGAATTCACTTGAACGTCAAATGCTGGAGCTGATCAACGCAGAGCGCGCAAAGGTGGGCGCTCCACCTCTCCTCCTGGAACTCAACCTCAATGAGTCCGCCGAGGAACACACGGGATGGATGCTCTCGGTCGATATTTTCTCCCACACGGGGATTGGTGGATCCAGTCCCGGCACGAGGATGTCGAATGTGGGGTTCGACTTCAGCGGATCATGGGGCTGGGCGGAAAACATCGCCGGCAGGACAATCAGTTCCTCGTCCGGCTACGCTGACGAAGTCATCGGCCTGCACACGCAGCTGATGAACAGCACCGGGCACAGAAACAACATCCTCAATCCCTCGCTGGAGTACATCGGAATCGGCATCGAGATCGGCGAGTACAAAGGTAGCACTTGGGCGATGGTCACACAGAACTTCGCGCGAACGGATGGAAGCGTTGATCTCGATTCCGGAACGGGCAGCACAGTTCCGCCATCGAACGAACCAAGCTCGGGCGATGATGTTCTGGCCGGCACCAACGGAAACGACGTGATAGTGGGACTTGCCGGCAACGACGCGATCTCCGGAGCCGGCGGCAACGACCGGCTGATCGGCGGCCCGGGTGCGGATCGGCTCGACGGAGGATCAGGGATCGACGAAGCCGACTTTGGGAGCGCCGGATCTTCGGTGCGGGCGGATCTTGCCAACAACGGCACCAACACCGGCGAAGCCCAGGGCGACAGCTACGTTGCCGTCGAGAACCTTAGGGGATCGAATTTCGGCGACGTACTTGCCGGAAACGGCGGCGCAAATTACCTCTGGGGCGGTCACGGCGATGACCTGCTGTTCGGTCGCGACGGCGATGACCAGCTGGATGGCGGAACCGGCAACGACACGATTTCCGGCGGAACTGGCAACGACACAATCATCGGCGGGAAGGGACATGACCGCGCGTCAGGCGATGCGGGCGCTGATGTCTTTCGGTTTGCCATCGGCGATGACACGTTGACCATCAGCGATTTCGAGCCGGGCGTGGATGATCTCGCGCTTGTCAGCCTCGGCGTGGGGTTCACCGTCAGGGAACTTCTCCCCTTCGTGTATCAGGAAGGCAGCGACGTGGTGATACGTTCGGGATCGCAGGAGGTGCGCTTCGCGGACACCCAGCTTTCCGAGCTGAGCGCCGGTGACGTAATCTTTGTTTAGCCCCCATGATCGGGCTCTGAACTGACTGGGTCAGTGGCCTCTCCCGCGGCATTCTCCGTTCGAGGGTTGCGCCCGGTTGGCGGGCGCCGAGCCTCAGGAATGGGGGAGAACCACATGCAGAATAGCACGTTCATTGGGCTGGATGTCCACAAGGCGACGATCTCGGTGGCGATCGCGCAGGGCGAACGCGGCGGCGAGGTCCGCCACTGGGGCACGGTGCCCGGCTCTGGTCTCCATCGCCAGCGTGTCGAGCTGGGGCATGACTGCATCGTGGTGGCCCCGTCGCTGATCCCGGTGCGGGCGGGCGATCGGGTGAAGACGGATCGTCGCGATGCCGTGAGGCTTGCGAAGTTGCACCGTGCCGGAGAACGGACGGCCGTCTGGGTGCAGGATGCCGCACATGAAGCGATGCGCGATCTGGTCCGGGCGCGGGCCACGGCGATGCGGGTGGCGAGCAAGGCGCGACAACACCCGCAATGCTTTCTGTTGCGGCATGGCCGGATCTATCCCGGCAAGAAGGGCTGGACAGG
>JBGSQL010000002.1:0-3977 GCA_041738105.1 Rhodobacter sp.
CCTTCATCACGTTCACATCTTCGACGTCAATCGTTCCACGGTTGCGGAAGAAGACGACAAGGATGGCAAGGCCAATCGCGGCCTCGGCGGCAGCAACGGTCAGGACGAACAGGGTGAATACCTGTCCGGTCAGATCACCGAGAAAGGCCGAGAAGGCGACAAGGTTGATGTTCACTGCCAGCAGCATCAGCTCGATCGACATCAGAATGACGATCACGTTCTTCCGGTTCAGGAAGATGCCAAAGATGCCGATGACGAACAAGGCCGCCGCCACCGTCAGGTAATGTTCTAGTCCCACCATCTTACGTTCCCTCCGGGTCTTTTGCCCGTTGCCTTTTGGGCCCAAAGGCCCGGTATTTTCGTAGGGTGGGTTTCTACCCCACCGATGCTAAAGCCCCTGCCCCGGTTTCACGTCGTGCAACTCCATCGCCTTTGCCGGGTCGCGCCACATCTGTTGCAGCACGTTCTGCCGCTTGATGTCCTTGCGGTGCCGCAGGGTCAGCAGGATGGCCCCGATCATCGCCACCAGCAGGATCATTCCGGCCAG
Organism: Rhodobacter sp.; assembly: GCA_041738105.1. GTDB lineage: Bacteria > Pseudomonadota > Alphaproteobacteria > Rhodobacterales > Rhodobacteraceae > Aliitabrizicola. The sequence goes on from JBGSQL010000002.1 coordinate 548, forward strand.
CTGGAACAGCAGGATATATTTGTCATACAGGATCATCCCCAGCGCGCGGGCGTTGTCCTGGCCCTCCAGCGCGGTGGATCGTTCAACCTCGCCCCATGCGTCCAGACCGATGGCCAGCTGCATCAGCAGCACCACGCCGATCAGCAGGCCCAGCGGCATATAACGCGCCATTTCGCCCTTCAGTGCCTCGAAGTCGATGTCCAGCATCATCACCACGAACAGGAACAGCACCGCCACCGCGCCGACGTAGACGATGATCAACAGCATCGCCACGAATTCCGCACCCAACAGCACGAACAGCCCCGCCGAGGACAGGAACGCCAGGATCAACCACAGCACCGAATGGACCGGGTTGCGGCTGACGGTCATCATCAGACCGGCGGCGACCGTGACGGTGGCAAAGCAGTAGAACGCGACTTCGGCGACGGTCATGCTTTCGTCTCCTCTTCGGCGAACACCGCCTGCGCCAGTTCCAGCGCCTTCTGCATCGCGGGCAGGCCGCCGAACATCGACATCTGCCAGATCACTTCGGCAATCTCGCGCTTGGTCGCCCCGGCGGCCAGGGCGTTGCGCACCGTCAGCTTGATCTGGGGTTCCGCCTGCGCGCCCAGCACGGTCAGGGCGGCGATGGTGACCAGCAACCGGGTCTTGGCATCCAGCCCCTCGGGGTTGAAGGTCTTGCCGAACCACAGTTCCAGCATGTCCTTCGACATGGTCGGGAACAGCTTTTCAAAGCCGTTCACGGGCATGTTCTCCATCGCCGGCTGAAAGGCGCGGGCCATGTCCTGGCCCTGTTCCATCATCTGGGCAAACATCTTGGCGAAAGCGTCGTTCATCTGTAGGGCGCGTCCAGTTCGAGGTTGCGGGCGATCTCGGCCTCCCAGCGCGCGCCGTTGTCGAGCAGCTTTTCCTTGGTGTAGAACAGCTCTTCGCGGGTTTCGGTGCTGAATTCGAAGTTGGGCCCCTCGACGATCGCATCGACCGGGCAGGCCTCCTGGCAAAAGCCGCAGTAGATGCACTTGGTCATGTCGATGTCATAGCGGGTGGTGCGCCGGCTGCCGTCGTCGCGCGGTTCGGCGTCGATGGTGATCGCCTGTGCCGGACAGACCGCCTCGCACAGCTTGCACGCGATGCAGCGTTCCTCGCCGTTCGGATAGCGCCGCAACGCATGTTCCCCCCGGAACCTGGGCGAAAGCGGACCCTTCTCATGCGGATAGTTCAACGTCGCCTTGGGCGCAAAGAAGTACTTCATCCCCAGGCCAAAGCCCTTGATGAAGTCGAACAGCAGGAAGTACTTGCCCGCCCTTGCCCAATCCATCGGTTGCGTAGCTTTCGGGATCACCGCCATCTCAGCCCCCTACCGCCCAGCGGGCCCAGAACCCGCCAAGAACCTCGTATTTCGCAAGAAACGCCACCAGCACCACCCAGCCCAGCGACAAGGGCAGGAACACCTTCCAGCCAATCCGCATCAACTGGTCGTAGCGGTAGCGCGGCACGATGGCCTTCACCATCGCGAACAGGAAGAAGAACACCGCCATCTTCCCCACCATCCACAGCGCCCCATCGGGCAAGCCGGGAATGGGTGACAGCCAGCCACCGAAGAACAGCAGGCTGATCAGCGCGCACATCAGGAAGATCGCGATGTATTCGCCGGCCATGAACAGCAGGTAGGGCGTCGAGGAATACTCCACCATGAAACCCGCCACCAGCTCCGACTCGGCCTCGGGCAGGTCGAACGGCGGCCGGTTCGTCTCTGCCAGCGCCGAGATGAAGAACAGCACCACCATCGGCAGGTGCGGCAGCCAGTACCAGTTCAGGATCCCGAAGCTGCCATCCTGCGCCGCGACGATCGCCGACAGGTTCATCGACCCGGTCGAAAGGATGACCCCGATGATGATCAGCCCCAGCGACACCTCATAGGAAATCATCTGCGCCGCCGACCGCAGCGATCCCAGGAAGGCGTATTTCGAGTTCGACGCCCACCCCCCCATGATCACGCCGTAAACCTCCAGCGAGGACACCGCAAAGACAAACAGGATCGCCACGTTGATGTCGGCCAGCACCCAGCCCGCGTTGAACGGCACCACCGCCCAGGCCAGGATCGCCAGCACGAAGGACAGCATCGGCGCCAGAAAGAACACCGGCCGGTCCACCCCGGCAGGCACCACGATTTCCTTGACGACATACTTCAGCGCGTCCGCCACCGATTGCAGCAACCCGAACGCACCCACCACGTTCGGCCCGCGCCGCATCTGCACCGCCGCCCAGATCTTGCGGTCGCCATAAACGAGGAACAGCAGCGAGATCATCACGAACCCGATGATCAGCAGGCTCTGCGCCGCGATCAACAGGGCGATGCCCGTCCCGGTTTGCAAGAACTCAGTCATGGCGGCCCATATCCCCACGCCCCATACCCAAACGCATCATCATACCGTCGGTATCCCCTGCTCGCCGCAATCGCGCACCGCCACTTCGGCGTCGATCGTCTTCAGGCCCCGGGGCAGCGCCGGCGAGATGGTGTAAACCGCATCTCCGCGCCAAACGCCACCCGTCTGCACCACATTCGTGCGCACATGGCGCGCAAATCCGTAGCCCCGGATCAACGCATATTGCGCAGCGGCACAGCGCGCATAGGCCGCCACGTCGTCCTTGTCGCGCGCGCCCTTCATCGAGACGCGGAAGTTCACCAGATCGCCATCCAGCAGCAGCGTCTGGATCCCGCCATAGGTCGGCGAGAATTCGGCCTTTCCCACCACCTCAGCCGAGGCGCAGGCGGCAAGCCCCGACAGCGCGGCCAGCAGGGAAAGGCGGGTGGCCATGCGCCTACTCCGCCGCAAGCGGCGCATCGGCGCGCGCCGCCACACCCGCCGACAGCTCAGCCATCAGCACCGAAGCCCGAGCGATCGTATTGGTCAGGTAGAAATCCGCAACCGCACCCCGGAAATCGGCCTTCGCCGGCGCACGCAGCGGCACCCGTGCCCAGTCGTTTTCCGGCACCTCGTCGATCCGGCCCAGATGCGGCACCGCCGCCACCAGCGCCGTGCGCAACTGCGCCAGGCTATCCCAAGGCTGCACTGCCCCCAGTTCGGCCGACAGCGCCCGCAGGATCGCCCAGTTTTCTTTCGCCTCGCCCGGCGCGAACCCGGCGCGCAGCGCCAGTTGTGGCCGCCCTTCGGTGTTCACGAACAGCCCGCCCTCTTCGGTATAGGCCGCTCCCGGCAGGATCAGGTCGGCACGGTGCGCGCCCCGGTCGCCATGGCTGCCCTGATAGATCACGAACGGCCCCCCGCTCGCGTCGCGGGCAATCTCCACCTCGTCGGCCCCCAGACTATAGACCACTTCGGCCCCGTCGAGCGCCGCCGTCAGCCCGCCTTCGGTCACCGCGCCCACGTCCATCGCGCCAACCCGCGCCGCCGCCGTGTGCAGCACC
>JBGSQL010000049.1:0-6089 GCA_041738105.1 Rhodobacter sp.
GATCGCGCCAGCGCGCGCGCCAGCGCGACGCGCTGGCGCTGCCCGCCCGAGATCTGGTGCGGTTTGCGCGCCGCGAATTGCGTCAGCTGCACAAGGTCCAGCATCTCGCGCACCCGCGCCTTGCGCTGCGCGTCGGTCATCGACTCATGCTTCAGCCCATAGGCCACGTTGCGTTCCACCGTCATGTGCGGAAACAACGCGTAGGACTGAAACATCATGTTGACCGGCCGCTCATAGGGCGGCACGCCCGTCATATCCTGCCCATCCAGCCAGATCCGCCCCGCGGATGGTTCCTCGAACCCCGCCAGCATCCGCAGCAGCGTGGTCTTGCCGCAACCAGATCCTCCCAGCAGGCCAAAGATCTCGCCCTTGGCGATGGTCAGGTTGACATTCTCCACCGCCTGAAAGGTGCCGAACCGCTTCGACACGCCCTCGATCCGGATGAAGGGCGCCTGCCCCGGCGCCGGTGTGGCGGCCTGGGCAGGGGTCTGGGGGCTTGCAATCTGCATCGCGCGGCCGGTCAACCCGTCTTGATCTGCGTCCAGGCCCGCGTCAGGGCGCGATCCTGTTCTTCGCTGAAGGGTTTGGGTGTCCAAAGCCGCTTGATCGTTTCTTCATCCGGATAGACGGCCGGATCGTTCAGGATCGCAGGATCGACAAACGGCTTGGATGCCAGATTCACATTGGCATAGGCCGTGTAGTTCGTGCAGGCCGCGATCACCTCGGGCTTCAGCATGAAGTTCAGGAAGGTGTAGGCGTTATCGCGGTTCGGCGCGTCCGACGGGATCGAGAACACGTCGAACCATGCGGGCGCGCCGGTTTTTGGCACATAGTAGGCCAGGTTCAACTCCAGCCCTGCTTCTTCTGCCCGCGATTTTGCCACCGCGTAATCGCCTGACCAGTTGTTGATCACGCACAACTCGCCGTTCGGGATCGCGTTCAGGTAGTTTGTGTTGTCGAACGTCGCGATGTACTCCCGCACGGGGCGGAACGCCTCGACCACCTTGTCGTAGTCGGCCACGTTCGTGGTATCGGGGTCAAGGCCAAGGTAGGGCAGCAGCATCAGCATGATGTCGCTGGGGCTGTCGAGGATCGAGATACCGCAATCGGCAAGCTTCGCCGCATTCTCGGGCTTGAACACCGTATCGAGACTCTGCAGGTCAGCGTCGGGAAGGCGTTCTTTCACCATGTCCACGTTGAAGGTGAAGCCCACCGATCCCCACATGTAGGGCAGCGAATATTCTGCACCCGGATCCCAACCATCGAGGATCTTCAGCAACTCGGGGTCAAGGTTGCTCCAGTTTGTCAGCCGCGCCTTGTCCAGCTTCTCGTAGATCCCGGCGGCGATTGCCTGCGGCTGGCTCAGCCCCGACGTCACCACCGCGTCATAGCCGGAAGACCCGGCCAGCATCTTTGCGAACATTTCTTCCGCCGAGGAGTAGGTGTCATAGACCACCCCGATCCCGGTTTCCGCCTCGAAATCGGCAAGCGTCGCTTCGCCGATGTAATCCGCCCAGTTATAGACGTTCACCGTTCCGGCTTGTGCCCACGAGGGGCGAACATATGGCAGCGCGAGCGCACCGCCCAAGGCCGTCAGCGTCTGGCGTCGGTTGAGTTTCATTGCAGTCTCCCTGTTCATATCGCGCTGTCTCGCGCGCTTTTTCGGCTTGGTGTCATGCTAAGGTCGTTTTTTGATTGCCGCCAAGCAATTCCTCGTTTCTCGCCACCATCTGGTCGTCCGGTGGCGGGTTTTCCTGCAGCAAAACGGGCAACAGACGGCGCAACTGGTCATGATGGTTGCGCACACCGTATTCCAGATCAGACAGGTGGAAATTCTCGAAGGCCGAGGATTTCATTGATTCGTTCGACCAGATCGACAGTTGCTGATCCTCGGCAGAGGTTTCCCGATCGATCCGGTAGGCAAGATACCGGGCCAGCCGCTGCTGGCGTGACTCGTCGGGACGCCGGTAGGCCCGCCCTGTCACGATGGTCTGCCCGCTCGATTGCGGTAGATCCTGGTAGAATTGCACACCCTCGGGTGTGAACGAGAAAACCGAGTTGGGGAACAAGCCGTAGTAGTTCCACGCACGTTGCAGGCGCGGGGGCAGCCAGTCCTGCAGCGGCGAAAGCTTCACATAATTGCGAACCGACCACAGGCGCCCCGGTTGATCGCCGTATTCCGCATAGGAACTGGCCAGCCCGTCGTCATGCACCAAGTCACGATAAGTCCGACCATAAAGATCCTGCAGGCCGGGATGGGCCATCGCCACATGATAGCCCTCGTTGTCTACGTCGCGCACCGATTTCCAGTTCACCGGCAGGCTCGTGCTCCAGCCCGGCGTTGAGACAGGCAGCAGCTCAGACGCGCGAAAATCGGTAAAGTCACGGTCATAGGCCTGCAACAGGTCGGCCACGGCAGGCTGCGGGCCGGGCAGGAAGCGCAGAAAGACAAAGCCGTGCCAGATCTCCATCTCGATCGGCTTCAGGCCGAACTGGTCTCGATCCATCTCGCCGAAGGTTTCCGGTCGGGCCGCTCCGCGCAGCGTTCCGTCCAGATTGTAGACCCAGCCGTGGAACGGGCAGACGAGCGCGCCCCTGCACTGGCCCTGCACCCCGTCCAGAACCCGGGCGCCGCGATGCCGACACAGGTTGTGGAACGCCCGCACCTCGCCGTCGCGCCCCCGGATCACGATCCCCCGTTCGCCCAGCAGATCGAACGCCAGCCAATCCCCCACTGCCGGCACATCGTTGACATGACCCGCAACCTGCCAATGGTTCAGCAGCACATGCGTCCGTTCCAGCGCGAACAGGGCATCCGAATGATAGGCCCAGCCGGGCAGGCCCCGGCGATCCCATTGGGCGGGCACCGCGTTATGGGCAATATCGACGTTCATGGCGTTGCTCCCGCTTGGTCGAGACGGCTTTGCACCCAGTGGTGAAACCGGTGGATGTCGAATTCCTGCGGCATCAGCCGCCCGTGCCGGTGGCGCGAAGATCGCAGCCCGCGCTGGTTCATCTCGCAGGCAGCGCCATCCTGCAGCAGCACCGTCGTCGCGAAATCTGTAACGCGGGCCAGGTCAAAGCCGGGCTGCGCCAGTGTCTCCGGCAGGAACAGCCATTCCGCCGTCAGCCTTGTCTGCTCCGGGCCCAGCGGTGTCAGACTGACCGCGCGCGCATAGTCCACATGCGCCACGATGAACATCGTGGGATAAAGCGTGACAAAGGTGTGCCCGCTGGCCCGTTCTTGCGCCGTCAGGTTCGCAAACTCGGGGCCGCAGGGCTTGCCATCCATTGACCAGGTCCGCGCACCCTCTTTCAGCACCGGTCCGGTTTCGGCATCAGGCGTCCAGTCGGGCGCCTCTTGCGCAGACATGATGCCGTGGCGATAGACCGGCACCATGTCCGACAACTCGGGATGGATGCCGGGGCAGTGCAGACATTCGTTGTAGTTCTCCCAAAAGACCTTCCAGTTGCACTCCAGCACCGTCTCCAGGCGATGCCCTGTCACCAGATCGGCCATTGGCCAGTTGTCCAACGCCTGCAGGCCAAGATCTGGACTGAACTCGGGCGGCTGCTCGGCGAGGCAGAGGTAGAGAAACCCGTTCCACTCGCGCAGATGCACAGGGTAAAGCCCGTGATCTTCCTTGCGGAAATCGTCGGACGGCGTGGCATGCGCGGTCGAGATCAGGCGCCCGTCGGTGGCATAGGCCCAGGCGTGATAGGGGCAGGTGATCAACCGTCCCAGTGGCTTTTCGGTCTCGGCACACAACTCCGCCCCGCGATGGCGGCAGGTGTTGTGAAAGGCGGTGACGGTGCTCGCAGTGTCGCGGCACAGGATCAGGTTGTCGCCGGCGATCGCCACCCGGCGCAGGGTGCCAGGGGCCAGATCGTTCAACCGCCCCGCGTAGATCCATTCCCGCGCCCAGATGCCGCGTCGCTCGCGCGCAAACCAGGCCGGATCAAGATAGGCCTCTGTGGGAAGCGTCTCGGGGCAATGGGTCATCAGGGGTGAAAGCGGATGCAGCGTCATGGGCGTGAACCTCAGAACGGATCGGGCGGAGTGATGCGGCGGCGGGCCGGCGCAAAAAAGGGCCGCGGGCAGACCTGCGCCCGCAGCATCAGTTTGGCATATTGCAACTCGCGCAGGGCATAAACTTCGACAAACAGGTTGCCGCGCAGGTCATGCGGCCGTCGCACCTGCGCGATGGCGATGTTGCGCTTCGTCGCCGGCGACCAGGCGGCGGCGGTGACAAAGCCTACCTCCTTCTTGCCATTCAGGTAGATCAGCGATCCCTCGACAGGGATGTTGCCCTCGATGTCCAGCCCGACCAGCGCCCAGCGCGAGGTGGCCTTTTCCTTCTCGGCCAGCAGCGCGCGGCGGCCGGTGAAATGGCCCTTGTCCCAGTCGATCATCCAGTCGAGCGCCAACTCGAACGGTGACCGCGCGCGATCCTCGCGCAGCGCCTGGTCGGCGGGCACGAAATCCATGTTGGTGATGATGAACCCGGCCTCGATCCGCGCCAGGTTCAACGCATCCGTCCCGATCGCCGTGATCCCGTACAACTGCCCCGCCTCGAACAGCTTGTCCCAAAGCGCCAGCGCCTGATCAGGTTTCGCCCACAACTCATATCCCAGATCGCCGGTAAATCCCGTGCGCGAAATGGTGATCTCATCACCCTCGAACGGATAGGTGGCCATCCGGAACGGCTTCAGCCCCGACACGTCGAAGCCCGCCGTCTTCAGCACCGTCGCCGAGGTCGGCCCCTGCAACGACAGCGCTGCAATCTCCTCTGTCACCTCACGCACCGACACGTCAAAGCCTTCGGCACTGTCCTGCAGCCAGGGCAGGTGCCGTTCCTGGCAGCAGATCAGATAGACATTTGGCGCATAGCGAAACAGCGTGCCGTCATCCAGGATCTTGCCGGCATCGTCGCACCACACCGTGTAGTGCACGCCCCCCGGCGTCAGCTTGCCCGCGTTGCGCACTGTCAAGCGGTTCAGATAGGCCGCGGCCTCTGGCCCCTCGACGCGGTATTTCACCATCGGGCACAGATCATAGACCGAGGCGGCGTTGCGGATCGCGGTATGTTCCATCGCGGTGTCGCGATAGGTCAACGGCGTGGTGTAGCCACCCCACGGCCCCCAGTGGTTCAGCACGTTCAGCGCGCTGGTGCGGGCATGGAACGGCGTCTGGCGCAACGGTGTGTGGTAGTGCAGGCGCGGATCGAGGGTCATGCGCGCTCCTTCAAGATGCGTTCGGCAGCGTTCCAGCCGGCCGCGCCCGAAATCCCGCCCCCCGGATGGCTGCCCGCACCGGCCAGCCACAGGCCGGGCAGGGGCGTTGCGTATTGCGCCGCCTCGCGCAGCGGCCGCAGAAACAGCATCTGCTCCACGGCCAGCTCGCCATGATGCCAGTTGCCCCCCACCATGCCATAGCGTGCCTCGATGTCCTGCGGCATCAGCAACTCGGCATGAGCGATCAGCTTGCGCAGACCCGGCGCGTGCGCGTCCAGGACGGCCAGCGTATTCTCCAGCATCTCGGCCCGCGCCGCCTTCAGACCCGCCTTTGGCGCATGGGGCGCAAACTGCACCACCGCCGACAGCACATGATGCCCCTCGGGCGAAAACCCCGCCTCATGCGCCGACGGCAGCACGATCTCCATCACCGGGCGCGCGGGAACCTCGCCATACTTTACCGCGTTGAACGCCTCTTCCACCGCGTTCACCCCCGGCGCGATCACCAGCCGCGTGCGCAGATCGGCGCCACGGAAATCCGGCGCGCCGGTCAGCGCAAGGTGCAGCTTTGCCGCCCCGCCGCGCGATCGGATGTGCCGCGTCTGCCGGAAGAATCCCGCATCCAGCGGGCGCGGGCCGACAAGGGTCTGGAACGTCGTGCGCGGGTTGATCGCCGAAACGATCAGCCCGCCGGCGATCTCCTCGCCCGTTTCCAGCACCACCGACGCTGCACGATCCCCGTCAACCAGGATCCTCGCCACGCGGGCGTTAACGCGCAGCCGTACACCAGCCGCTTCGGCCGCCGCCGCCATCGCCGCGCCGACGCTGCCCATGCCCCCCTTTGGCAGGGCCAG
>JBGSQL010000065.1:0-6759 GCA_041738105.1 Rhodobacter sp.
CTTGCCGCCCAGTTGCTCTGCCGCGGCCTTCACCAGATCGACCGCCGAAATCCGCGCCGTCAGATCGGCCGTCACGCCCGCAGCGACGGCTGCCTTGCCCCCGGTATCGGCGATCAGCAGGACGGCGCCGGACCCGATGCGCGTCTTCATCTCGTCGATCAGACCGGGCAGATCCTTGCCCGACACCCCCGACAGCACCTGCGACAGGAACCGCACGCCGCTGACTTCGCGCGTCTCGGCCTCGGCCGCCCCGCCCGCCATCGCCAGATCACGGCGCAGTTGCGCCACCTCATTGGCCAGCGCGCGACGATCCTCGACCAGCGCCCGCAGCCGGTCCAGCAGCACATCGGGTTGCGCCTTGAGCAGCGCAGCAGCTTCGCTCAGTTTATGCGACTGATCGTTCATATAGGCCAGCGCACCCTCGCCCGTCAGCGCCTCGATCCGCCGCACGCCCGCCGACGAGGCCGAGTCGCCCAGGACAACGCAAAGCCCGATCTCGCCCAGGCGCGCCACATGCGTGCCGCCGCACAGTTCCAGCGAATAGGTGCGCCCGTCGGCGCCTTTGCCCGATCCGTCGAGCGTGCCCATCGACACGACGCGCACCTCGTCGCCATACTTCTCGCCAAACAGCGCCTGCGCCCCCAGGGCGCGCGCGTCGTCGGGGGACATGATCCGTGTCTCGACCGTACCGTTCTGGCGGATGAAGCTGTTCACCTCGACCTCGACCTGTGCCAGTTCGGCTGCGGACAGCGCCTTGGAATGGCTGAAGTCGAACCGTAGCCGGTCGGGTGCGTTCAGCGACCCGCGCTGCGCGACGTGATCGCCAAGCGCACGGCGCAACGCCTCGTGCAGCAGATGGGTGGCCGAGTGGTTGGCCCGGATCGCCGCGCGCCGGTGATGCGCAACCTCCAGCTTGGCCGGTTGACCCTTGAGGATCGTGCCCTCTTTCACCTCGGCCATGTGAATGAAGATGCCCGCCGACTTGCGGGTATCTGTCACCAGCGCCAGCCCGGTTTCGGTCCGGATCAGGCCCTGATCGCCCACCTGCCCGCCGCTTTCGGCATAGAACGGCGTCTGGTTGACCACGATCTGCACGGTCTGGCCAAGCTCGGCCGTGCCCACCTCGGCCCCGTCGCGCACCAGCGCCCGGATTTCGCCCTCGGCGGTTTCGGTGTCATAGCCCAGAAACTCGGTCGCGCCCTGCGTCTGGGCCAGATCGAACCAGATCGCCGCATCCTTGGTCTCGCCCGACCCGGCCCAGCTTGCGCGGGCCTTGGCCTTCTGTTCTTCCATCGCGGCGTCAAAGCCCTGCACATCGACGGTGCGACCCTGTTCGCGCAGCGCATCCTGCGTCAGGTCCAGCGGAAAGCCGTAGGTGTCATAGAGCCGGAACGCGGCCTCGCCCGGCAGCGCGCCACCTTCGGGCAGCCGCGCCAGCTCGTCCTCCAGCAGCTTCAGGCCGCGATCGAGCGTCTGCTTGAAACGCGTCTCTTCCAGCCGCAGCGTTTCCTCGATCAGCGGCTGCGCGCGCACCAGCTCGGGGTAAGCCGCGCCCATCTGGCGCACCAGCGCCGGCACCAGGCGGTGCATCACCACGTCCTGCGCGCCCAGTTGGTGGGCGTGGCGCATCGCGCGGCGCATGATCCGGCGCAGCACATACCCGCGCCCCTCGTTCGACGGCATCACCCCGTCCGCGATCAGGAACGAGGTCGAGCGCAAGTGGTCGGCGATCACCCGATGGTGCGTCTTGCCGGGCCCGTCGGGATCGGTGCTGGTGGCATGGGCGCTGGCCTCGATCAGGCTGCGCATCAGATCGGTGTCGTAGTTGTCGTGCTTGCCTTGCAGCAAGGCGCCGATCCGCTCCAGCCCCATGCCGGTGTCGATCGACGGCTTGGGCAGGCCGGTGCGCGTGCCATCCGCGAATTGCTCGAACTGCATGAACACGAGGTTCCAGATCTCGATGAACCGGTCGCCATCTTCTTCCGCGCTGCCGGGCGGGCCGCCCCAGATGCTCGGCCCGTGATCAAAGAAGATCTCGGTGCACGGGCCGCAGGGGCCGGTCGGCCCCATCATCCAGAAGTTGTCATTTGTGGGGATGCGGATGATCCGGTCATCGCTCAGCCCGGCGACCTTTTTCCAGATATCGGCCGCCTCATCATCGGTGTGATAGACCGTCACCAGCAGCCGGTCTTTCGGAATGTCGAAATCCTTGGTCAGCAACTCCCAGGCGAAGGGGATCGCCTGATCCTTGAAGTAGTCGCCAAAGCTGAAATTCCCCAGCATCTCGAAAAAGGTATGATGCCGCGCGGTGTAGCCCACATTGTCCAGATCGTTGTGCTTGCCGCCGGCCCGCACGCATTTCTGCGCGGTGGTCGCGCGCGTGTAGTCGCGCGTTTCCACCCCGGTAAAGAGGTTCTTGAACTGCACCATCCCCGAGTTCGCGAACATCAGCGTCGGATCGTTGCGCGGCACCAACGGGCTGCTCGGCACGATCCGGTGGCCGTTGCGCGCATAGAAATCGAGGAAGGTAGAGCGGATATCGTTCAGCGACGGCATGTGTGGTATGACCCCCTCGGGCGACAGGAACCTGCAAGACAGGCGTTCCGTTTACCCCCCGCATCCCGGCCTGTCCACTCTCGCAAATGACAGGGCCGGGCACCCTTCGGCCCCGGCCCCTGCGATGCCCCGGCAAGCGGGATCAGTCGTCCACGACATCCTCGGCTTTCGAGGACAGATCGAGCCCGTGGCCGGCCCGGATCCGCCCCTCGATATCGGCGGCGATACCGGGATTGGAGCGCAAAAACAGCTTGGCGTTCTCGCGCCCTTGCCCGATCCGCTCGTCGCCGTAGGAATACCACGAGCCGGATTTCTCGACGACCCCGGCCTTCACCCCCAGGTCCACCAACTCGCCCACCTTCGAGATGCCCTCGCCATACATGATGTCGAACTCGACCTCCTTGAACGGCGGCGCGACCTTGTTCTTGACCACCTTGACCCGGGTGGTGTTGCCCACGATCTCGTCGCGATCCTTGATTGCGCCGATGCGGCGGATGTCAAGGCGAACGCTGGCGTAGAACTTCAGCGCGTTGCCGCCCGTCGTCGTTTCGGGCGAGCCAAACATGACCCCGATCTTCATGCGGATCTGGTTGATGAAGATCACCATGCAGTTCGACCGCCCGATGCTGGCGGTCAGCTTGCGCATGGCCTGGCTCATCAGGCGGGCCTGGCTGCCCATCTGCATGTCGCCCATGTCGCCCTCGATCTCGGATTTGGGCGTCAGCGCCGCGACCGAGTCGATCACAACCAGGCTGACCGCGCCCGACCGGACCAGCGTATCGACGATCTCCAGTGCCTGTTCGCCGGTGTCGGGCTGGCTGATCAGCAACTCGTCCAGGTTCACGCCCAGCTTCTTGGCATATTGCGGATCGAGCGCGTGTTCGGCATCGACGAAGGCGCAGACGCCGCCCTTCTTCTGTTCTTCGGCCACCACATGCAGCGTCAGCGTCGTCTTGCCCGAGCTTTCCGGCCCGTAGATCTCGATGATCCGGCCCTTTGGCAGCCCGCCGATCCCGAGCGCGATATCGAGCCCCAGCGATCCGGTCGAGGTGGCCTCGACATCCATGATCGCGTTGTCCGACCCGAGCTTCATGATCGAGCCCTTGCCAAACTGGCGCTCGATCTGCGCCAGGGCGCTTTCAAGTGCCTTTGCCTTGTCCATGTCGCGCTTTCCGTTCAATTCGAGGAGAGTGGCAGATGCCATTGGTCCATCCTTATTCCACAGCCGTCGGCGGGCGGCAATTGTTGCAAGCGTTCGTGTCTTGTTCTTTTCCTGTATGAGATCAAAGCAGGAACAAATCAACTCTGATTTTCTGATAATCAGCTTTTTCAGGAAAGCGTTAAGGGATAGTTTACGGTCGCGTCCTGCAATTGGGGGATGCAGGGAAAAGGGATTGCGATGCTTGTGTTCTGGGACCATCGGCTGGCGATCCTCGCCACGCCCAAGACCGGATCGACCGCGATCGAGGCGGCGCTCGACTCACTGGCGGTGCTGGCGATCCGGCAACCTCCGGTCCTGAAGCACACCTCGGTGCAGCGGTATCGCCGATTCGTCGGGCCTTACCTCAAGGCCGCATCGGGGGGCGATAGCTTTACAGTCGTCGCCCTGATGCGCGAGCCGCGCGACTGGCTGGGCAGTTGGTATCGGTTCCGCCAGCGCGAGGATCTGACCGATCCCGAGCGCAGCACAAGCGGCATCACCTTTGACGCCTTCGTTCACGCCTATTGCGATACCCCCCAGCCCGCCTTTGCGGATGTTGGATCACAGGCGCGTTTCCTGCGACCGCGCAAGGGCGAAGGGGTGGATCGGATGTTTCGCTACGAGGACATCGACAGTTTCGTTCGGTTTCTTGAGGATCGCCTGGGGTGCGAGATCATCCTGCCGCGGCTCAATGTTTCGCCCAAGGCCGCGCTCGACCTGTCCCCCGAGGCCGAGCAGCGGATGGCGGTGGCACTGGCGGATGACTTTGCGCTCTACGCGTCGATCCCGGTTGGCTGATCTTGCCTCCCCTTCCCGACCTGCGCCTGTGCTGGCAGGGCGCGCGGTCAGCGCCTAGTGCAGAAGTTGGCCTTGCACGGTCGAGGTCAGGTCGTTGAGCGAAAAGGGTTTGGGCAGGAAGACCGAACTGGCGATACGCTCCTGAGTGTCGGCAAAACTGTCCTCGGCATAGCCAGACACGAATACGACCTTCACATCGGGCCGCATCTCTCGCGCTTTCCTGACCCAGCTTGGCCCATCCATGCCCGGCATCACGACATCGGTCACGAAAAGATCGACAGAGATGCCGGGATCGTCCAGCAGCATCAATGCCTCTTCCGCATTTTCGGCCTCGAGAACGGTATACCCGCGCAGGCGGAGCGCGCGTGAGGCAAAGGCACGGACCGGCGCCTCATCCTCGACCAGCAGAACCACCCCCTCGCCCTGGCGCGCCAGGGGGCGGCGCCCGTCTGACAGGACAGCGGCCAAGCCGGGTGACGGGTCTTCTTGCTCGGTCGCCACAACGGCGATGGGTTCGTGGATCGGGAAGTAGATCTGGAACGTCGTGCCGACCCCGGGCGTGCTGTCACAAAAGATGAAGCCGCCCGATTGCTTGACGATTCCATAGGCTGTCGACAGGCCCAGCCCGGTGCCCTCGCCGGGCCGCTTGGTGGTGAAGAACGGCTCGAAGATCTTGTGCAACCGATCCGGCGGAATGCCGTGACCGCTGTCGATCACGCGGATCAGCGCATAGTCGCCGCAGGGCACCACCGCGCGGTCGCGGCGCAGCTCTTGGCTCAGCGTGGCCGCTTCGGTCTCGATCCGGATCGTCCCGCCTTGCGGCATCGCGTCGCGCGCATTTACCACGAGATTCACCAGAACCTGCTCCAGCTGCCGCTTGTCGGCCCTGATGAGACCCAAGCCTGGCGCATGCCGCAAGTCGAGCTGCAACCGCTCGCCCATCAGCCGGTTCAGCAGATGGGTCAGATCCGACAGCACATCGAACAGATCGACCTGCTGCGGCTTCAATGTCTGCTTGCGTGAGGATGCCAACAACTGACGGACCAGACTGGCCGCGCGGTTTGCGTTCTGCCGGATCTGAACCAGATCGGCATATTCCGATCCTTCTGGATCCTGGCGCAGTAGCAGCAGGTCGCAGTGCCCCGAGATCGCCGTCAGCAGGTTGTTGAAGTCATGTGCGATTCCCCCCGCAAGCATCCCGACCGCTTGCATTTTCTGGCTTTGGACGAACTGCTCCTCGAGTGTCCGCATCGCGGTGGCATCATCCAGCACGGCCAGAACCAGGGGGCGCCCGTCCTCGACGATCCGGCGGAGCGTGACGCGCACGAAGGCATCCGTGTCAGAGTGCCGGAGGCGCAGCACTTCGGTCCCGCCGGGATTGCGCTCGGCTGCTACATCCGCAATCCAGTCGGTGACAGATCGGCCCAGCCCTTCAAGCAGATCGGGCAGGCGAAGTGCGGCGCCTTCGGCCAGACCCAGAAGCTCGCGCGCCGCACCATTGGCAGCGACCAGACCACCCTCGGAGTCAAGCGTGACAAGCGCGACCGGCAGATGCTCGAACTCGGCGCGAACCGTGTGCGCGGCCGGGCGGTCGGGAAGCGGCAGAAGGTACATCTCGCGCCGTTCGCCTGCTCCCTCGATCTCGGCCAGGATGGCGCGGACCTGTCCATCCAGCGTCGAGACGAGTGTCTCTTCGCCCGAGTGCTGGGTCGGGCTGACGAAGATCCGGTCCAGCTTGCGCGGGCGCCCCCCCAGCAGGCGACGCATCGATTCGTTCATGAACAGAACAACCCCGGCCTTGTTCGCGACCAGCATCGGCAAGCTCAGCGTTTCAGCGCCACGGCCGGGTGCGGTTCGTTCCAGCATTTCTTCCAGGCGCCAGAGGAAGTCTCCCTCGCCCACCCGATGCACCGACAGCCGCGTGTGGCCGCGACGCGTGACAACATCCTCGCGCGCCGCCCCACGGGCAGCGGCCCGGCTTTGCAGGCGAAACAACAGGGCGCCCGGGCTGACCACATGGTCCCCCAGCGCCGCCGCGAGCGTTCGGCCATCCCCCCCGCCGAAGCGCGCGAGTGCGGCGGCATTCTGATACCGGATCTCGCCCTCGGTATCCGTGGTAAAGCAGGGCGTCGCGTCTTCCTCGACCAGGCCGGCAATCTGCGCCTGACGCCGCAAGTCCCCGCGCCGCGCAGCGCCCGCGATCG
>JBGSQL010000192.1:0-3603 GCA_041738105.1 Rhodobacter sp.
CTGCCGTCGGGTCAGGCCACGCCGCGCCAGGCGCTGGCTTGGGCGATCGCGCAAGCCCTGATCGCCGCCGCGATCCTGTTCACCTACAACACCGCCGCCATCGCGCTTGGCGTGGCCTCGTTGGCGCTCGTGGCGATCTACCCCTTTGCCAAGCGGTTCACCTGGTGGCCGCAGGTCTTTCTAGGCCTTGCCTTCAATTGGGGGGCGCTTCTGATGTGGGCCGCGCATCAGGGCCGGCTGGGCTGGGCGCCGATCCTGCTCTACGCCTCGGGCATCGCCTGGACGCTGTTCTACGATACGATCTACGCCCATCAGGACCGCGAGGATGATGCCCTGATCGGGGTCAAATCCACCGCCCGGCTGTTTGGCGAGAACACCCGGCCGTGGTTGCGCGGCTTCCTGATGGTCAGTGTCGTGCTGATGGCGGCAGCGGTGCTGACCGCCCTGCTGCCCAACGGCAACCCGTTGCAGCTTTCGGTGGCCCTGGGCGGCGTCTGGGGCTTTGGCTGGCATCTCGGGTGGCAGCTTGCGCGGCTGGATACCAACGATCCGGCCAACTGCCTGCGGCTTTTCCGCTCCAACCGCGACGCGGGCCTGATCGCTGCGCTGTTTCTTGCCGGCGCCGCGCTGCTGTGATTGAACCTGCCCCGCCTTGCGCCTAAGCAAGCTATCTTCATACGGACGAGCCCGCCAACCGATGCACCTTCCCCCCTGGTTCACAGCCCCCGCGGCCTTTCTGGCCGCCGCGTGCCTGTCTGCACTGGCCGCGTTCTGGGCGTCTGTGGCAATCGAATCGCGCACCGGCAGCGCTGTGAAAAGCCTGCTGACGCGGGAAGGGTTAAGCTGGGTGCAGGTCGAGACGACCGGCCTGCAGGTCAGACTTTCCGGCACCGCACCGAATGAGGCGCTGCGCTTTCGCGTGGTGAACCTGACCGGCAGCCTTGTCGATTCCGGGCGCATCCGCGACTTGATGGATGTGACCCCCACACTCGCCATCGAAGCGCCCCGCTTTTCCGTCGAATTGCTGCGCAACGATGATGGCATCTCGCTGATCGGCCTGGTGCCCCACGCCTCGGCCGAGACCGCGCTTGCCGATGAGGTCGCCGCGATTGCGGCGGGCGCCGAGATTGCCGACATGCTGACCAAGGCCGAGTTTCCGGCACCACCGGGGTGGGAAGAGGCCGTCGATTACGGGCTGACCGCGCTCCGGATGCTGCCCCGCTCCAAGATCTCGATCGAGGCGGGCCATGTCGCGGTGACGGCCATCTCCGGGTCCGAAGCCGAAAAGCGCCGCTTTGAAACCGACCTCGCCCGCGCAAAACCACAAGCCATCACCATCGCGATCGACATCTCGGCCCCGCGCCCGGTGCTGACGCCCTTTACCTTGCGGTTCCTGAAGGATGAAAACGGCGCCCGGTTCGATGCCTGCTCGGTTGATACCGAAGCCGCGCGCAGCCGGATCGTCACGGCCGCCGTCGCAGCCGGCCTCACGGGCAAGGCCGATTGTGTGATCGGGCTGGGCGTGCCCACGCCCCGCTGGGCTGAAGCGGCAGAACTTGGCATCCGCGCCGTCGATGCGCTGGGCGGCGGCAGCATCACCTTCTCGGATGCGGACGTGACCCTGCTGGCCGCACAGGAAACCCCGCAGGCCACCTACGACCGCGTGGTGGGCGAGTTGCAGTCAGCCCTGCCGGATGTGTTCTCGCTCAAGGCGACCCTGCCCGAGAAACCCAAGGCGTCGGCGCCCGAAGGCCCGGCCGAGTTCACCGCCAGCCTGTCGGCCGATGGTGCGGTCCAATTGCGCGGCCGGCTAACCGACCAGACCCTGCGCGATGCCGTGGCCAGCTTTGCCAAGGCACGATTCGGCGCAGAAGCCGTCTACACCGCCACCCGCCTTGATCCCGACTTGCCCGATGGCTGGCCGATCCGCGTCCTTGCCGGTCTCGAAGCGATGTCCGAACTGACCGAAGGCAGCCTGCGCGTGCGTGCCGATACCGTCGAGATCACCGGCGTCACCGGTGCCCCCGGCGCAAAGGCAGCGATCACCCGCACCCTGTCGGATCAGCTTGGCCAGGGTCAGGCTTTCAAGGTGGATGTCCGCTATGACCCGGCCCTCGATCCGCAGGCCGACCTGCCAAGCCCCCAGGACTGCGTCACCAGCCTGAATGCCATTCTGGCGCAAAAGAAGATCGCCTTTGCGCCTGGTTCGGCCGAAATCGAAAGCGATGCGCGCGACACCATGCAGGCGCTCGCCGATGCGCTGCGCCGCTGCCCCGACATCGCGATGGAAGTCGCCGGCCACACCGATTCGCAAGGCAGCGAGGCCAGCAACCTTGCCCTCAGCCAGGCCCGCGCCGAAGCGGTGCTGCTTGGCCTGCAGGGCCGCCGCGTTCTGGTCGGCGCGCTGTCCGCGCAAGGTTACGGTGAAACCCGGCCCATCGCGGACAACGGCACCGAAGACGGCCGCGAAGCGAATCGCCGGATCGAGTTCACACTGATCACCCCGGAAACGACGGCCTCCGGCCCCGACCAGCCGGTGGCGGGCGACGGATCAAACGCACCAGGCACACCGCAAAATCCGGAGACAGTCGACGCCGCGACAGCGGAAGCATCATCCGAAGAGACGGCCGGAGCAGCGGACCCAGGCACGGGCGACGGCGATCCGGCCGCACAAGAGGCGGATGAACCGGCAACGCCAATCCCAGATGCATCGGGGGATGCCGCGTCGGGTTCGGGTGATGCGCCTGCTGTCGACGGCGATCCCGCCGCGGGCCCTGTCCCCGATGCCCCGTTTGTGTCATCAGCCCCAACCGAACCCACGCGCCGAGCGAAACGCCGACCCGAGACAAACTGAGCCTGCCCAAGGAACCGGATCCCGCCATGAACCGTCTCGAATTCATCATCGCCACCTCGATCATCCTCTTCGTGGCCTTCGGTCTGGGCTGGTTCACCTACTGGTTGCTGCATCGCTTCAGCCGGATCCGGGGCGCCGACATGGGCGAGGTCGATCGCCTGGCCCAGGCGTTGCACGAAGCAGAAGAAATGCGGGATCAGGCGATCCTGTACCTGGAACAGCGCGAGGCAGACCTTGCGAACCAGATCGCGCAGGCCGAAGCCGAACTGCGCGCCGCGATGGAGGGTCTGCGCGATGCCCGCCATGAAGCGGAACAGATGCGCGCCTATATCGAACGGATGAACGCCTCCTGACCGCGCCGGGGGGGCTTTCCGCCCCCCACGGCCTTCGGCCGCCCCCCGAGGATATTTGAGAACAGAAGAAAGCCGGGTCAGAGCCCGCCGACCAGCGTCGAGACCAGCGTGCTGCGTGGGTCGGCAAGGTCGTCGATCACATCGAAGTGATGCTTGCCCGGCTCGACATGCCAGGGGCAGCCCCAGTTTTCCGACAACGTGCGCGCCTGCCACAGAAACGCGGGGCGTTCCTGCCCGCCGACCCAGACATGCACCGGCACGGTTGGGTTATGGGGCAGCCGGGCGGGGCTTTCGGATTGCGCTTCTTCGGCGTCGATCCACAGGGTGTCGTTCATCGTGGTGTCGATCAGCGGGGCCAGATCCGTCACGGGCGAAATCGGCACCACCCGCGCCAAC
>JBGSQL010000196.1:0-2893 GCA_041738105.1 Rhodobacter sp.
GCTGCGGGTGCGTCCGGCTCCGCCGGCGCGCCCAGCGACTGAAGCCGGCGATAGAGGTCGGCGCGCAGCAACGGCTTTTGCAGGATCGAGGTCAGGGCTCCGGCTTCGGGCGCATCCCGTGCCACGGCCGGGTTGGACGACAAAAGCACGATCGGCAGCGTCAGGCCCGCCTCGCGTACCCGCAAGGCCAGCGTCAGCCCGTCCATCTCGGGCATGTCATGGTCGGTCAGCAACACGTCGTATCCGGTGTCCCGCTCCAGAACCCCCAGCGCCTCGGCACCCGATCGGCACAGCGTCACCTGCAGGCCATAGGCGGTCAGCTGGCGTTCCAGAATGGTGCGATTGATGAACTGGTCGTCCACTACCAGCGCACGGTGCAAATCGATCGGCACCAGGGTCGCGCCCGCATCCTCGGCCACCGGCAGCGCCAGCCGAAAGCCAAAGCTGGATCCCTTGCCAGGCTCGCTGTCCACCCAGACGGCCCCGCCCATGCGCTCGATCAGCCGCTGCGTGATCGCCAGACCCAGGCCAGTGCCCTCGAACTTGCGGTTGGCCTCGGACTCGACCTGGTTGAACTCGCCGAAGATGTGGTCGAGATGCTCGGCGGCAATCCCGATGCCGGTATCCTCGACCGTCACATGCAGCTGCTGGCTGCCCGGCTCGGCCTCGATCCCCACGACCCGCACCAGAACGTGGCCGGTTTCGGTGAACTTCACCGCATTGCCCATCAGGTTGGTCAGCACCTGCCGCAGCCGGCCCGGATCGCCGATGTAGCGCGTTGGCAGGAACATGTCGAAATCGATGATCAGGTCGATGCCCTTGGCCCGCGCGCGCGGCTGCAGCAGCATCGTCACCTCGTGGATCGTGCGTTCCAGATCAAAGGGTTCGGGATGCAGCGTCAGCCGCTCGGCCTCGATCTTGGAATAGTCCAGGATATCGTTGATGATGACCAGCAGCGCCTCGCCCGAGGATCGGATGGTTTCCGCGAACAGACGCTGTTCTTCCGACAGCGAGGTGTCGCACAGCAACTCGGCCATGCCCACGACCCCGTTCATCGGCGTGCGGATCTCGTGGCTCATGTTGGCCAGGAAGGCCGATTTCGCGCGGTTTGCGGCCTCAGCCGCCAGGCGCGCCGCCTCGAGCGCGGCCTGCTGTTCCTTTGTCTCGGTGATGTCCACGCGCAGTCCCACCCGCCCGCCATCGGGAGTCGGGTGGTCATGCGCCCGCACCCATCGCCCGTTGCGCAACTGCTGCTCATGCACCCCGCCCCCGTTGCGGTGCTGGGCCAGACGTTCGGCCAGCCAGGCCTCTTCCCGGCCCACCGCGTCGGCGTGCTGACCATGCTCCAGGCCATAGCGCAAGATCGCCTCGAAGGTTGCGCCCGGCACCATTGCCGGGGCGCTTTCGGGATAGATCTCGCGATAACGATGATTGCAGTTCAACAGCCGTTCCTCCCTGTCGAATAGGACGAACCCGTCAGGGATCGCCTCGATCGCGGCCCAGATCCGCATCTGTTCGGTAATGTCCAGCGCCAGCGTCACCATGTCGCCGTCCTGCGCGCGCCGGTCCACCAGCCGCACCCAGCGGCCAGAGGTGAACTTGACCACGATCGGCGCAATCGGATCGTCGTCCCAGCGTGCCAGCATCATGTCGATCCAGGCATCGCGCTCTTGCCCGTCCGTCTCGATCAGCCCGCTTTGCGCCGCGATCCGCACGATCGCATCATAGCCGATGCCGGGGGCGATCGCCTGCCCGTCGAACGCGGCAAGATAGGCCCGGTTCGCCGCCACCAGCTTCTGATGGTGGTCGAACACGGCAAAGCCGTCGCGGATCGTGTTGATCGAATCCCACAGCCGCCGCTCGGCCATCACGGCGGCGGTGTGGGCGGTTTCGAGGTCGGTCAGGAAGCGGCTGTTTTGCCCTTTCAGGGCTTCGGCCTCCGACAGGGCAACCCGCACGACCTGTCGCTGTTCCACGATCTGGTCGGACAAGGACCGTGCGTGCAGGCCCAGCTTTTCGTTTGCGGCGAACAGCTCTCGCTGTTTTTGTTCCAGCAGCCGTTCCGCCGCCAGACGCCCCCGCCTTTCCTTCGCAAGCCTGTCTGCGATGTCCATGCCACGCCCTGACCGATCCGGCGCCATTCTGGCACCCCTCAGGCCCGCAATCTGGGCGAACAAGATGAAGCCAGCCTTAACGCGGCCCCGATCTGCGCCGGCCCCGCGCGCCTTGCCAAGCCCGCGTGGCGCATGGCACCATCCCCGTCATTGGGGACGGAGGAATTTGATGCGACTCGCCGGTCAATTGTCGTGGCTCGCCCTCGCCCTGGGCCTGCTTGCCGCCCTGCCTGCCCCGACCCTGGCCCAGCAGGCCCCCGTGCCGGATCGCCGCTTCGTGCTGACCGGCGATATCGACCTTCCGGGCGGCGATCTGGCCACGATCCTCGACACCACGATCGAGGCCTGTGAACGCGCCTGCCTGGCCGATCATCGCTGCACCGCCTTCACCTTCAACACCCGCAACAATTCGTGTTTTTCCAAGGCCGATCCCGGAGAGCAGGCCTACTTTCAGGGGGCCTATTCCGGCTATGTGATCACGGCCGGGGCCGGGGTGCAGCAGCGGGCGCAGGCGCGGCGGGCAGAGTTGAAGTTCCTGCCCGACTGGGACATCGCGGCGGCCACGACGCAGGCCGAAAGCCTTGCCAATGCGCATGTGTCCGATACCTGGACGATTGAAGAGCATCTGGCCTCGGCCGCGGCGGCCGAAGCCGAGGGAGACGCTGACCTGGCGGCCCGGTTCACCGGTGCGGCGCTGAACGTTTCGGACGCGGCGGAAACCTGGGCCGAGTATGCCCGGCGGCTATTGCTGGCGGGCGGGCAGGACGGACCGAACCAGC
>JBGSQL010000269.1:0-3330 GCA_041738105.1 Rhodobacter sp.
CGATACTACCCCCCTCCTTAGAACTTGGAGAGAGTTCGGGTATCATAGTCGTAATCGCAAAGCATCCGCCCTGCGGCAGGTCAAGCCCTGCGATGCGCGCTGCAAGCGCGTCCTGCCGTGCCTGCGCCAATGCCATCACACAGCCTCCGCCAGGATATCGGCGTAGCCGTTCTTCTCGACCTCAAGCGCCAGTTCGGGCCCCCCGGACCGGATGATCCGCCCATCCGCCATGATATGCACCACGTCGGGATGGATATGGTCCAGAAGCCGTTGATAATGCGTGATGACCAGGAATGCCCGCCCGGCATCGCGCAGCGCGTTCACGCCTTCGGACACCAGTTTCATCGCATCCACGTCCAGCCCCGAATCCGTCTCGTCAAGGATGCACATCTTCGGTTCCAGCATCGCCATCTGCAGGATCTCGTTGCGCTTTTTCTCGCCGCCGGAAAAGCCGACATTGACCGGACGCTTCAGCATCTCGGCGTCGATCTTCAACTGCTTCGCCTTTTCGCGCACCAGTTTGAGGAAGTCGCCCGCGCTCATCTCGGCCTCGCCGCGCGCCTTGCGCTGTGCGTTCACGGCGGTGCGCAGGAAGGTCATGTTGCCGACGCCCGGGATCTCGACCGGATACTGGAACGCCAGGAAAAGACCCGCCGCCGCGCGCTCTTCCGGCGCCATCTCCAGCAGGTCCTGGCCTTCCAGCAGGGCCTCGCCGTCCGTGACGGTATAGCCCTCGCGCCCGGCAAGAACATAGGACAGCGTGGATTTGCCCGATCCGTTCGGCCCCATGATCGCATGGACCGATCCAGCCTCGATCGACAAGGAAAGACCCTTGAGGATGGCCTTGTCCTCGACTTCAAGTTTGACGTGCAGGTTCTTGATTTCTAGCATTTGTCTTCAGTATCCATTTCAAGTTTCGGGGTCAGGTGGCGGCCAGGATTTTTGCCCGTGGCTCAGCCCACCGATCCTTCCAGCGAGATCGCCACCAGCGCCTGCGCTTCCATCGCGAATTCCATCGGCAGGGTTTGCAGCACATCCTTGACGAAACCGTTCACCACCAGCGCCACCGCCTCTTCCTCGTCCATCCCGCGCGAGCGGCAATAAAACAGCTGATCGTCATCGACCTTGCTGGTCGTCGCCTCGTGCTCGACGCGGCTCGAGTTGTTCTTGACCTCGATGTAGGGCACGGTATGGGCGCCGCAGTTCTGGCCGATCAGCAGGCTGTCACATTGCGTGTAGTTGCGGCTGTTGGTGGCGCGCGGGTGCATCGACACAAGGCCGCGATAGGTGTTTTGCGCGCGCCCGGCACTGATACCCTTGGACACGATGCGGGATTTCGTGTTGCGGCCCAGATGGATCATCTTGGTGCCGGTGTCGGCCTGCTGGGCGTTGTTGGCGATGGCGATCGAATAGAACTCGCCCTGACTGTCATCGCCGCGCAAGATGCACGAGGGGTATTTCCAGGTGATCGCCGATCCGGTTTCGACCTGGGTCCACATCACCTTGGCGCGCGCGCCGCGGCAATCGGCGCGCTTGGTGACGAAGTTGTAGATGCCG
Source organism: Rhodobacter sp. (assembly GCA_041738105.1). Lineage (GTDB taxonomy): Bacteria > Pseudomonadota > Alphaproteobacteria > Rhodobacterales > Rhodobacteraceae > Aliitabrizicola. The sequence continues at coordinate 1,558 of JBGSQL010000269.1, forward strand.
CCGCGCCCCTCTTCATCGCCCGGATACCAGTTCTGCACGGTCGAGTATTTCACCTCGGCATCGTCGAGGATCACGATCTCGACGACCGCCGCGTGCAACTGATGCGTGTCGCGCTTGGGCGCCGTGCAGCCTTCCAGGTAGCTGACGTAGGCGCCCTTGTCGGCGATGATCAGCGTCCGCTCGAACTGGCCGGTGTTTTCGGCGTTGATGCGGAAGTAGGTCGACAGCTCCATCGGGCAGCGCACGCCGGGCGGGATGTAAACAAAGCTGCCATCGGAAAAGACGGCCGAGTTCAGCGTGGCAAAGAAGTTGTCCGACTGCGGCACGACCGAACCGAGGTATTTACGCACCAGATCGGGATGCTCGCGCACCGCTTCCGAGATCGAGCAGAAGATGACCCCCGCCTTGGCCAGTTCCGCCTTGAATGTCGTGCCGACCGAAACCGAGTCGAACACCGCATCCACGGCCACGCGACGCGGCGCGTCGCTGCCTTCAACTCCGGCCAGAAGCATCTGTTCCTTCAGCGGAATCCCCAGCTTGGCATAGGTTGCAAGCAGCTTCGGATCGACATCGTCCAGGCTTTTCGGCTTGTCGGCCATGCTCTTGGGCTTGGCGTAGTAGAACTGGTCCTGATAGTCGATCACCGGATAGTTCAGCATCGCCCAACGCGGCTCTGTCATCGTGACCCAGCGGCGATAGGCGGCAAGACGCCAGTCCAGCATCCACTCCGGTTCGGCGTTCTTCTGGCTGATCAGGCGGATGATGTCTTCGTTCAGGCCCTTGGGCGCAAACTCCATCTCGATCTCGGTTTCCCAGCCATACTTGTACTTGCCGGCCATGGCCTGCACGGTCTCGATGGTTTCCCGATCGACGCCGTCGCGCTGCTCATCCTGGATCTGGCTGTCAAGAACCGTCATCTTCGTCTTCTCCTTGCGTTCCCGCGCCCCGCCTTACGCAACCCGCGCGCGGTGCCGCCGGTACCCTGCCGTCCAGGCCTCGATGCAGGCCAGCACGTCGTCTTGCGTCACGTCCGGCCCCAGAGAGAACCGGAGTGCCGATCCTGCCTCGGCTGCGTCGAACCCCATCGCACGCAGCACGCGGCTGGCCCGCACCTTGCCCGACGAGCAGGCCGATCCTGCGGAAACGGCAAAGCCCGCAAGATCCATCTGCATCACCTGCGTCTCGCCTTTCCAGCCCGGCGCGATCAGGCAGAGCGTGTTGGGCAGCCTGACCCCTTCATTCCCGACAGAAATAGTCCTGAATCCGTCAGCCGACAATCCTTGATCTAGAATATTTCTAAGTTCTGCCACCCGGTCCCAGACGCCATCGGCCAGATCGCGCGCCGCCGCCTGGGCCGCCGCCCCGAAACCGGCGATGCCGATCAGGTTTTCGGTGCCTGCGCGCCGGCCCATCTCTTGCCCACCGCCCTTCAGGCGGGGCGCCACGTCAAGGCCGCGCTTCAGCACCAGCGCCCCGATCCCCTTCGGCCCGCCCAGTTTGTGCGCCGAGACAAGGCCCATGCCGCAGCCCAGCCAGTTGAACGCGACGGGCAGCTTGCCGAAGGCTTGCGTCAGGTCGCACACGGCCAGCCCCGGCGGCAGGTCCTGCACGATCCCGGTTTCGGAATTCGCCAGTTGCAGCGCGCTGCGGTCCGGCACCCCGACCGCAACCCGGCCTGCCGCATCCACGGCCAGCACCGGGTCGCACCAGGCGCTGACCGCCTCATGCTCGATGTCGGCGCAGACCAGACCCCTGCCCGCACAAGCGAGGGCC
>JBGSQL010000295.1:0-1544 GCA_041738105.1 Rhodobacter sp.
GACCCGCAGCCGGGTGAGCGGGTGCTGGATCTGTGCGCCGCGCCGGGCGGCAAGACCCTGCAACTGGCGGCGGCCGGGGCCGAGGTGACGGCGCTGGACATCTCGGGTCCGCGATTGGCACGGCTGCGGGACAACCTGAAACGGACAGGGCTGAGGGCCGAAATCGTGGTGGCGGATGCGTTGCACTGGGAGGCACCGGCGCCCTTTGACGCAGTTCTGCTGGATGCCCCCTGTTCGGCCAGCGGAACGATCCGTCGCCATCCCGATCTGCCCTTCGTGAAGGATGGCCGCGAGATTTCAGAGTTGGTTGCCTTGCAGGCGCTGATGATCGACCGGGCGCTGACGTTTCTGAAACCGGGGGGGCGGCTGGTGTATTGCACCTGTTCGCTGCTGCCGAACGAGGGCGAGACCCAGATTGCAGCCGCGCTGCTGCGTCATCCCGATCTGAGTGTGGATCCGGTGACGCTGAACGGTGTGCCCGAAAACTGGCACGCACCGGCGGGCGGGCTGCGGTTGCGGCCGGATTTCTGGGCAGACCGGGGCGGCATGGATGGCTTCTTCATCGCGCGGCTGCGGCGGGGCGTTGCCCGGTGACAGATCGGGGGGGCGCCGCTATGGTGCGACCTGACGACCCCGAAGCGGGCGCAGGCGGCCGGTGGCAGATATGAGGCAGGCGTGACCCAGCACGACGGCTTTTCCGCACGGCGCACGCTGATGCTGGACCGATTGCATGCCCGGCTTGCCGGGTTGGCGCGCCCCGCGACGGGCTTTGTTTCCCAGCCCGAGCCGCGCACGATCGGGCAATATGCGCGCGGACGGCAGCTGGTGGCGGGGAACTTCCTGTTCTCGGGCCATCTGATCCAGGCGCCGGACCTGACGATCTGGGACATCACCATGCCCGACCCGGCTTTCGAGGATGAAGTGCAGGGGTTTGCCTGGCTCGACGATCTTGCCGCGGTGGGCGACGGCCCTGCCCGCCGGCGCGCACAGGATTGGACCTGGGCCTGGATCGGGCGCTACGGGCGCGGGCAGGGCCCCGGCTGGACGCCCGACCTGACCGGGCGACGGCTGATCCGTTGGATCAACCATGCGCTGTTCCTGATGAACGGGCGCGACCGCGTCGCAACGGGCGACTATTATCGCGCGCTGTCGCGCCAGACGGTTTTCCTGGCGCGGCGCTGGCACACGGCGGCACCGGGACTGCCGCGCTTCGAGGCGCTGACCGGGTTGATCTATGCCGGGCTCGCGCTGACGGGCATGGAACGCTACGCTGGGCCCGCAAGGTCGGCACTGGCGCGGGAATGTGCAGCCGAGATCGATGCCCAGGGAGGCATCCCCACGCGCAATCCGGAAGAACTGCTGGAGGTCTTTACCTTGCTGACCTGGGCGGCGCAGGCGCTTTCGGAAACCGGGCGGCGGCCGGCCCCCGAGCATCTTGCGGCGATCGAGCGGGTTGCGCCCACGCTGCGGGCCCTGCGCCATGCCGACGGCGGGCTGGCGCGGTTTCATGGTGGTGGACGGGGGATCGAAGGGCGGCTCGATCA
>JBGSQL010000327.1:0-8301 GCA_041738105.1 Rhodobacter sp.
CCGCAACCAGCCGTCGCTTCGTCTGGGCCGGCTCACGCGCCTGCCGCGCGCCGACTGGGGCAAGACAACCGCCCACGCCGGCTTCGGGGTGACGATCTTTGCCGTTGCCGCCGTCACCGCCTGGAAGACCGAAGACATCCGCGTCGTGCAGATCGGCGAGACCTATTCCGTCGGCCGCTACACCGTCCTGCTCAAGGACGTAAGCGACGTGCAGGGGCCGAACTACACCGCGACGATGGCCGAGCTTGTGTTGATGCGCAACGGTGCCGAAATCGCAACGCTCCACCCTGAAAAGCGCGTCTATCCCGTGGCGCAGATGCCCACGACCGAGGCGGGCATCGACCACAGCCTGCTGCGCGATGTCTATCTGGTGATCGGTGATCGGCAAGATGACGGCGGCTGGGCCGTGCGCAGCTACATCGAGCCCTTCGTCAACTTCATCTGGATCGGGGCGCTGATGATGGCGCTTGGCGGGCTGCTCAGCCTGTCCGACCGGCGCTATCGCGTGGCGGCAGGGGCGCGCCGGATGGCAGCGCAGGCGGCGGTTGCGGCAGAATGATCCGCGCCATTGCCCTCGCGGCTCTCTTGTTGGCCGGACCGGCAGGCGCGGTGGAACCGGATGAGGTGCTGGCCGACCCCGCGCTTGAAGCCCGCGCACGCGAGCTGTCCAAGGGCCTGCGCTGCCTCGTCTGCCGCAACGAAAGCATCGACGAATCCCATGCCGATCTGGCCCGCGACCTGCGCCTTTTGCTGCGCGAACGTCTGGTCGCGGGCGATACCGACGCCGAGGCGATTGCCTTCATCGTTGACCGCTACGGCGAATATGTCCTGTTGAACCCGACGACCGGGGGGGCGAACCTGCTTTTGTGGCTCGCCGGCCCCGCGATGCTGGGCGCGGGCGGCCTGGTCGCCGCCCTCTACCTGCGCCGCCGAAATCGCCCTGGTGACGCACCATCCCCCGCGCTGTCCGAGGCCGAACAGCGCCGCCTGTCCGAGATCTTGAAAGAGTGACGCATCGTTTCGCGCGCGGATCTCCTGCGCCCGGTCTATGCTGAGGCCTGACAAAACCGGGGCAGGGCGTACATGCATACCATCACCTTCACCGAATCGGACGGTCTGGCCGTCCTGACCCTCAATCGCCCCGATGTGATGAATGCCCTGGGGCGCACCATGCGCGCCGAACTGCTGTCCACGCTCACCACGGCCATCTCGCGCAACCGGGCCATCGTCCTCACCGGCGTGGGGCGTGCCTTCTGTTCGGGGCAGGATCTGGGCGACGCCACCGCAGCGCTCGATCTCGAGGCAACGCTGCGCGATGAATACGAACCCCTGTTGCGCCTGCTCCACGACAGCCCGGTCCCGACCATCGCCGCCGTCAATGGCGCCGCGGCCGGGGCAGGGGCCAACCTTGCGCTCGCCTGCGATGTCGTCATCGCCTGCGAAAGCGCGGTCTTCATCCAGGCCTTCACCCGTATCGGCCTGATCCCCGACGCCGGAGGCACCTGGACCCTGCCGCGCCAGATCGGCAGCGCGCGCGCCATGGGGGCCATGCTCTTTGCCGACAAGATCGGCGCGCGTCAGGCCGCCGATTGGGGCATGATCTATGAGGCCGTGCCTGATGCCGATTTCGAACGCCACTGGCAGGCACGCGCCCGATCGCTCGCCTCTGGGCCAAGCGCGGCCCACGCGGCGCTGAAAGAGGCTTTGCGCGCCAGCACCGGCAACAGCTACGACGCGCAGCTTGCGCTCGAGGCCCGCCTTCAGGCGCGCTGCGGCGCCACGGAAGATTTCCGCGAAGGCGTCGCCGCCTTCCTCGAGAAACGCGCGCCCCGCTTCACAGGCAGCTAGACACCGCGCGACAGCGCCGCGACCCCGGTACGCGCAATCTCGCGCAGGCCAAGCGGTCGCATCAGATCGGCAAAGGCGTCGATCTTCTCGGGCGTGCCGGTCATCTCGAAGACAAAGCTCTCCAGCGTCGAATCGACCACGTTTGCGCGAAAGATCTCGGCCAGCCGCAGCGCCTCGATCCGCGAGTCGCCCTTGCCGCCCACCTTGAACAACGCCAGTTCGCGCTGCACCGCCGGTCCGTCCACCGTCAGGTCATGCACCTCATGCACCGGCACCATGCGCGCCAATTGCGCCTTGATCTGGTCGATCACCTGCGGCGTGCCTGTCGTCACCACCGTGATCCGGCTGCGGTGCCCCTGATGATCCACCTCGGCCACCGTCAGGCTCTCGATATTGTAGCCCCGCCCCGAGAACAGCCCGATCACCCGCGCCAGAACCCCGCTCTCGTTGTCCACCAGCACCGCCAGCGTATGGGTCTCGGTCACCGGCGCGTTCGGATCGCGCAGGTCATAGGCGGAATGGCTCGACGAGCCCTTCTTGATGTTGAGCGCCGACATCGGCCTGCTCCCTTTTTCTATCTTCTGTTCACAAATATCCTCGGGGGGTGCGGGGGGCAGAAGGCCCCCCGCGTCCGAAGGTCAGACCAGCACCGCCCCCTTGGCCCCGATCACGCCCTGTGTATCGGCATCCCCCAGCAACATCTCGTTGTGCGGCTTGCCGGACGGGATCATCGGAAAGCAGTTCTCGTGCTTTTCCACCAGGCAATCAAAGATCACCGGCCCATCATACCGGATCATCTCCATGATCGCATCGTCCAGATCCTTCGGGTCCGACACCTTCAGCCCCTTGCAGCCAAAGGCCTCGGCCAGCTTCACGAAATCCGGCAGGCTCTCGCTCCACGATTGCGAATAGCGTTCGCCGTGCAGCAGTTCCTGCCACTGGCGCACCATGCCCAGCCGCTCGTTGTTCAGGATGAACTGCTTGACCGGGGCGCGGAACTGCATCGCCGTGCCCATCTCCTGCATGTTCATCAGCCACGAGGCTTCGCCGGCCACATTGATGACCAGCGCCTCGGGATGCGCGATCTGCACCCCGATCGAGGCGGGCAGGCCATAGCCCATCGTGCCCAGGCCGCCGCTGGTCATCCAGCGGTTCGGCTCTTCAAACCCCAGGTATTGCGCCGCCCACATCTGGTGCTGGCCCACCTCGGTGGTGATGTAGCGGTCCATGCCCTTGGTCAGCGCTTCCAGCCGTTGCAAGGCATGTTGCGGCTTGATCACCTTGTCCGAGTTGCGGAACGACAGGCAATTCACCGCGCGCCATTCGGCAATCTGGCGCCACCATTTCGCCAGCCCGTCATGGTTCAGCCGCCGCCCGCGCGCCTTCCACAGCGCCAGAACCTCGGACAGCACCTCGGCCACATCGCCGATGATCGGCACATCCGCCCGGATCACCTTATTGATCGACGACGGGTCGATGTCGATATGCGCCTTGCGGCTGTGTGGCGAGAAATCCTTGACCCGGCCGGTGATGCGGTCGTCGAACCGAGCGCCGACGTTCACCATCAGATCGCAGCCGTGCATCGCCAGGTTCGCCTCGTAGAGCCCGTGCATCCCCAGCATGCCGAGCCAATGCTTGCCGCTCGCGGGATAGGCCCCCAGTCCCATCAGCGTCGAGGTGATCGGAAATCCCGTTGCCTCGACCAGCTCGCGCAACAGCCGGCTGGCTTCTGGTCCGGCATTGATCACGCCGCCGCCGGTGTAGAAGACCGGGCGTTCGGCGGTCTCCATCATCTCGACCAGCCGTGCGATCTGCTCGGGATCGCCATGCACGCGCGGCTGGTAGTGCGAGGTACGGGCCGCGTCCATCGGGGTGTAGGTCGCGGTTGCAAACTGCACATCCTTGGGGATGTCCACCAGAACCGGGCCGGGGCGGCCCCGCATTGCGACATGGAACGCCTGGTGGATCGTTTCCGACAGCTTGGCCGTATCCTTGACCAGCCAGTTGTGCTTGGTGCAGGGCCGTGTGATCCCGACCGTATCGGCTTCCTGAAAGCCGTCCGTGCCGATCATGAAGGTCGGAACCTGCCCGCTCAGCACCACCAGCGGGATCGAATCCATCAGCGCATCGACCATGCCCGTAACCGCATTGGTGGCCCCCGGACCACTCGTCACCACCACGACCCCCGGCTTGCCGGTTGACCGGGCATAGCCTTCGGCCATGTGGACCGCACCCTGTTCGTGGCGCACGAGGATGTGGCGGATGTCGTTTTGCTGAAAGATCGCGTCATAGATCGGCAGTACGGCACCGCCCGGATAGCCAAAGACCACCTCGACGCCCTGATCCTTCAGGGCTTGAACCACCATATCGGCTCCGGTCATCTGACGTGTCATTGCGGCATCCTATCTTTCGCGTTCTTGTCAACAAAAAGCCCCCGCAGGGGACTGGGGGGGCGCATGGGAACCTATGATGGTCAAACCGTTACCGGCCCATGCACCTTAATCCTACGATTACGACTAGCCGGGTCATCGCCGTCTCCATGTCTATCGGGTCGGAGACTAGGGTTTGCCCAACGGGGCGTCAACTGCAAAACTACAAGGAAAATGTCCTGCGAGGGGTGTATTTTGAACATTTCTTTCCCCTGACGGGGTGTTTGCGCAAGATTAGGGATTCTGGGCGAGTGCATAGGGTCAGTGCAGCACGAAACTACCGCCACAAACGACTGCCGCTCTGGTCAGCGGGGCCAGTGTCCCCTAAATGTGTATTGCCTGCCGACCGCGTCGGCGCCGCAATCAGAGAGTTCAGGAATGAAGCTGTACTATTCTCCGGGGGTCTGTTCGCTGGCCGGCCAGCCACATCGTATTGGAAGAAGTCGGGTTGCCCTACACATTGGAACGTGCTGACATACGCGCGAAAACAACGGCTTCGGGCGGGGACTACCGCGCAATCAATCCTAAAGGAGCCGTCCCAGCGCTGGTTCTGGATACTGGCGACGTACTGACCGAGGGCGTGGCCATCATGCAATTCGTGGCCGATCAGGCAGGGGCGACTGATCTGGTCCCGGCCTCTGGTCTGGCACGGGCGCGGGTGCAGGAGATGTTGAACTATGTCGCGACCGAGGTGCACAAATCCTATTCGCCGCTGTTTCGTCCCGGCGTGACGCCCGAGGCAAAAGCGGCCCAACTGGCGCATCTTGACGCAAAGCTCGGGATATTGGAGGCGGTGCTGGGCGACGGGCGGGCCTATCTGACGGGGGCGAATTTCTGTCCGGCGGACGGTTATCTGTTCACTGTCACCAACTGGTCAAAGCCATTGGGCCATGATTTGTCGGGCTTTCCTCTGATTGGGGCGCTGCGCGACCGGGTGGCGGGGCGGCCATCCGTTCAGGCCGCGATGAAGGCTGAAGGTATGATCTAAGCCCAAGACGGCTCGATCAGATCCCGGCGGTTGCCGAACGGGTCACGCAAAACGGCAATCGTTAGCGCGTCCATGACCCGAGATGCGTCCCGATCAGCCTTCATGGACCAACCGACGGCGCGCGGGGAAAACAGGTCCAGTACGACAGCGACATGCTGCCAGCCCTCGGCGGTCCGGATGCAGGTGAAATCGGCCAGCCATTTCTGGTTCGGCCGGTCCGTTTGGAAGGCGCGTTCGGGGAAGTTGTCTGCGATGACCGACCGTTCCCCATCGTCCTAGAGCTGTCCACGGCGTCTGGGCCGCGCTCTCAAGGCATTGATCCGCGCCAGCCTTTCGATCCGGTGAAGGCCGCAGGCCCGGCCTTCTTCAAGAATATCGCGCCAGACACCCCTGGCGCCATAGGTCCGGTCGCTGGCCTCGAAGCTCGGCTCGATCGCTGTGACGAGCCCGGCGTGCTGGATCTCGTGCGCGATGGTCGGGCGGTTGAACCAAGCGTGGAAGCCGGAACGCGAGTCCTTCAGGACTGCGCAAAGCCAACTCACCGGCCAGATGTGGCGGTGCTCGGTGATGAAGGCGAACCGCATATCACCTCTTGCGCGAACCCAACCCTGTCTTCTTCAGGATATCACGCTCTGCCCGGCGCCGGGCGACTTCTTTCTTCAAGGCTGCAATCTCGGCCAGATGGGACCGCATCTGCCCGTTCCCGGGAAGGGCCGAGGCTGGCGTGGCCGTCAACTCCAGAAGCCAGCGCCGCAACCCGCGCTGCCGTCGTGCAGCCAGCCGCTACAGGTCCACCGTGGCCAAATAGACCTGTCATCGAGCACGAAGTCTTTCGGGCGGCGAACTCAGGAACAGAGCTTGGGGCATCACTACATCTTTAGGATGGAGCTTTCATCGATCCGAAAGATCAGCAGATCGTCGCGGCGTTCCAGTCGGCCTTCCAGTTGGATGGGAACGGCAGTCAGGTGTAGCAGCGCGCCCGGCATCGGACCGCCATCCCCGGCAGCCAGCAGTACGACGCTTGACCCTTCGACTGGCAGTTCCATGACCAGAACCGGTGGCAGGCCCTCGGTGATGCACAGGTTGGCGCAAGCCTTGTGGGCAAGGCCGCGTCCCGGCTTCATCGCCCCGCCATAGCACTTGCCGTCGCAGATTTCGCCGGTGAGCCGCCAGCGGCCGAGATTTTTAGCCCCAGCAGGCTTGAAATCCGGCAACGGCCCGGCACTGGGTGTTGCCCCATTGCCGCCGATCAGCAACATCTCGATGTCACCCCGGCGCACGAACACGCCGCGGACATCGATCATCGGAGTGTCCAATGCAACCCTGTCTTGCGCACCCACCTTGGTTTGCCCCCCCAGAAGAATCGCCCGCGCAGGTAGGCCATCCGCGGCGGGCACTCGCAGGATCGGATAGGGCAGCTTGTCGATCACTCCCGTAAGAGTGCCGCCACGCAGGTCATCGGCATAGCGTCCCGAACCGGGGTCGATGGTGCCCAAAGGCAGCAAAAGCGCCATCATCGCCAACCAGCTGACGACCCCGACACCCGCAAGCAGGGCGAAGTTGCGGATTTCAGAGGGAACTTTCTTGAAATAGCCCACGAAGAACGGATCCGCTACCTTTTGAGTCATGTCTGCACCTGTGCTTGCGGGATTAGGACTGGTTCCACCACAGTGCCCAGCGGTAGGGACGTAGGATCAACCCAGATACGACTGCCCTCCAGCCGGACACGGTACTTGCGGATGCGTTCCTTGAACGGGGGCGGCGAGCAGCCGTCCTCCAGCCGGTATTGATAGCCATGCCAAGGGCAGGTCACGAGGCCCAGCACGACTTTGCCTTCGCCTACCGGCCCGCCCTGATGCGAGCAGACGTTCGACAGGGCGAAAAGCTTGCCCTTGAATTTGAACACGGCAATCCGCTCGCCACCCGGTCCGGCCCCGATCAGGGCTCGGCCTTCGGTAAAATCCTGCAGATCCCCAAAGGCGACCCAGCCATCCTGCGCGGGGCTGGCGTCGAATGCCCGCTCGCGTGCCGCTTCGCGCAAGCCCGCCAACAGATGAAGGGTGATCAGGGCCGTCATGCTGGTGGCCAGAACCATCAGCGTCACCGGATTGCCACCGCCGACGAGCGACCCCAGCGCCACATGCAGCACGACCGAGGTATAAGCGGCATAGACCAGCATGTGCATCGCCTTCCAGAATCGCGGCGTCAGGAAGGACAGCCAGAAATCGTGGCTGGTCACCGCCATCACTACCAGAACCAGCAGCGCAAATACTCCGAAAAGCTCGAACGGAAAGCCGATGATCTGGCCATAACTGGTGTTCGAGGTGAACAGTGCCTCAATTTTTGAGACCGGCGCAAAGGCGAAGTACCAGTCCAGTACGGACATTGCGTGAAGAACGGCCACGCAGGCGGTGATCACGCCGAAGTGCCGCCGGTTGTACAGAAGCGGCAGAAACCGCCGGTCAATCCTTGCCAGCGGACCGATGGCCAGCACGATGCTCAGCAGCAGAAACGCGCAGCTGCCATAGGCCCGCATCTTGTAGATCGGCGCCTCGACCAGCCGGACAGCAGGCGACAAAGCCGGCGCGACTTCCATGAAAATCAACAGATAGGCTGCAACCCCGACCAGCAGGAAAGCGTCGTAAACCAGTTTCGTCCGGTTCCATTGAACCGGTTTGTAGGCGTGGCTCATCCGCCGGTCCCCGCTGTGGCAAGCGGCGGCTCAAGTCGCATCGGAACCCGTTCGACGACATGGCTGGCCGCCAGTGACAGTATGACCGCAAGGCTCAGCGGCAGAAATACCGCGAGCGCCGACCAGACCCGCAGATGTGTCTTGCGTTGGCGGCGGATCATCGGCCCGGCTCCCGGCGCCGCTCCAGAACGATCCAGCGGACCAGAACGATGGGCCACAGCAGGATCAACCCCGGCAGCAGCAGCGGTCGCACGAAATAGGCCCCGTGTGCCGCCGCATCAACCCGGTCGATGCCGACCAGCACGAAGGCCAGGGCGATCACCCCGCCGATCCCGCCATAGATG
>JBGSQL010000339.1:0-6949 GCA_041738105.1 Rhodobacter sp.
GGCCACGATGGGGCGATCGAGCGCGCGCGCAACCAGCCCCGGCAGCAGTCCGCGCCCCGCGATCACCGCCACCCGGCCAGAGTCCGTCGCGCGGGTCATTTCGGCGTCAGGAAGGAACGGTCGGTTTGCGACAGGATGAAATCGGCGATCTCGCGCACAAGGACGCTGGAGGTTTCCTCGTGGAGCCGGCGCGCCCGGTCAAGAAAGGTGCCCTCGCCATCGGACAGGTCCTGATAGGCGGCCCGCAGGGCCGAGATCTCGGCCCGGTCCACGCCGCGCCGCTTCAGCCCGACAAGGTTAAGCCCGTCCAGCTCGCCCCGTGGTCCCTGCACCAGCCCGAACGGCAGCACGTCATTGGTAACCATCGTGACCGCGCCGATGATCGCGCCGCGTCCGATGCGAACCCATTGGTGCACGCCAGACAGCCCCCCCACGATGACATCGTCGCCCAGCACACAATGCCCGGCAATGGCCACCTGGTTGACCAGGATCACCCGATCCCCGATCTGGGCGTCATGGCCGACATGCGCCCCGGTCATGATCAGACAATCGTCGCCCACGCGGGTCACACCGCCACCGCCCTCGGTGCCGGTGTTCAGCGTGGCACCCTCGCGGATCGTGCAGCGCCGGCCCACGATCAGTTGGGTATGCTCGCCCTTGAACTTCAGATCCTGCGGCACCTCGCCCACGGTCGCAAAGGGAAAGATCACCGATCCCTCGCCGATCTGGGTCCAGCCAGTCACGACGGCATGGCTTTTCACCACAACGCCCGCGCCCAGCGAGACCTCGGGCCCGATCACCGAGAAGGGTCCGATGACGCAGCCCGCCCCGATCACCGCGCCGGGTTCGACAATAGCCGTCGGATGGATGCTGGCGTCGGGCGCGACCGTCATTGCATCAGGCTTTTGGAATGTCGAACATGGCCATGAAGGTGGCTTCACAGGCCAGTTCCTCGCCCACCATGGCCCGGCCCTCGAACTTCCAGACGCGCCCGCCGCCGCGCAGGGCCCGGACGTGCAGTTCCAGCACATCCCCCGGCACGACCTTGCGGCGGAACTTGACCCCGTCGACGCCCATGAAGAAGACCGTCGCATTCTTGTCGACAAGATCCATCGACAACCCCACGAGCACGCCCGAGGTCTGGGCCATCGCCTCGATGATCATGACACCGGGAAAGATCGGCATACCCGGGAAATGGCCCTGAAACTGCGGCTCGTTGTAGGTCACGTTCTTGATGCCGACGCAGGCCTCGTGCAGCACGATGTCACGCACCTTGTCGATCAGCAGAAAGGGATAGCGATGCGGAATGATCCGCTGGATGAGGTGCAGATCAGCCTCGGTTTGGAGGGGGTGGGAGGCGGCATCATGCATCGCACGGTCCTTTCGGGGTGGAGTCGGGCGCGTTACGCCTGCCTGACTGACTAGCAACTTGGTCAAAGTGAAACAAGCGGGGCCCGATCACTCGTCCGGCGCTGGGGCCGGATCTGGCGCGGGCGCGCGGGTTTCAGGTGCGGCGGGTGGTGCGATCTTTGCGGCTTCGGGCACGAGTTGCGCATCTATCCGCGCCACCGCAAGGTCCGTCACGTCGATCCGGTCAAAGGACAAGACGATGGCGGATCGGTCGATGACCGCGACCGCACCCGCTTCCCGCATGATCTCGGCAAGGATCGGGATCGCGGTTTCAAAGAAGGTCTTGCGGGCTGCATCACGCCGCGCGGCAAGGGCGCTCGCCTTGGCATCGCGGGCGCTGCGGATGCCCTTGACCTTGGCATCGAAAGCCTCGGCGAGCAGACGAAAATCCTCGGCCGACAGTGTCGCGCGCTGTTCGGTCAGCCGCTTTTCCTCGGCCTCGAGATCGGCCTCGAGCTTGCGGTTCTCGGCTTGCAGCGCTTTGACCTCGGTATCGACCTCTGCCAGCAATTGCTGGCCAAAGCGCGAAGACGCAAAGAGACGATCCTGATCCAATGTCAGCACGGGCGCGCTGATCTGGCCCGTCTGGGCCATCGACATCTCCGGCATCAGCAGCAGGGCCGCGATACAGCAGCCGGCCCGTATCCGGCCCGACCAGCACATCAGAACGTTGTCGATACGGTCAGGTCGAAGTTCTGCTCCTTGTCGTAGTCTTCTTTCCTGAGAGCCTTGGTGAAGTTGAATCGCAGCGGGCCGATTGGCGTGGTCCAGAACAGAGAAAACCCGATCGTCGTGCGCAGGTTGAACCCGTCATCCACCGGACCACCGGTCCCTGCGATATCATCCAGGCTCCAGACGGAACCGGCATCAAGGAACAGACCGCCGCGCAGACCGTATTCATCAGGTGTTCCCAGCGGGAACTCGGCCTCCAGTCGCGCCACGGCAAAGTAGTTTCCGCCAAGCGCGTCCTCGTTCGGCGCGGTGAGGTCGCGCGGGCCAAGCCCGTTCGCCTCAAACCCACGGATCTTGCCATTACCGAAGAAGCGTTCCGTCACGCGGGAACCGTCATTGTCACCGAAGGACGTCAGTGCCGCGCCTTCCAAAGACGCCCGCAGCGTCACCTCTTCGTTGAACACGCGCCGTTCGACCTGCGCCAGGGCCGTGGTCTGCACATAAGATGTGTCGCCGCCCAAACCGCTGAAATCCTGACCAAACCGCAACAGAACGCCGCGCAAGGGATCAAGCCCCTCGATCCGGGTATCGTAGGAGTAAAGATAACCCAGCTTGCTGGTCACCAAGGCGCCGCGATCTTCCTCGCGCTTGAGGATCACCGAGGAGTCTTCGTTCACGTTCCGGATGGAATCCTCGGAAATGGCGTAGTTCAGGTCAAGACGCGAGTTCTCGCCGACAGGAAAGACGATGCCGGTGCGAAACCCGGTATTCCGCGTGTCGTAGTCCGCATTGAACTGGTTCGTTTCGCGGTAATACAAGGCCAGCCGCAGCCCGAGGTTCTGCCCCAGGAACGCCGGCTCGAAGAACGACGCCGAGGAGTTGATCTGATCCGTGCCCCCCGAGATGTTCAGCCCGACCGTTTGCCCCCGACCAAGGAAGTTTGTCTCCTGGAACCCGATGGCCAGGGCAACCCCGTCCGACACCGAATAGGACACGCCAAGCGACAGCGTTCCTGTCGGTTGTTCAACCACATCGACATTCACCAGCACCTGGTCCGGCGTGCTGCCCTCTTCGGTATCAACCTGCGCATCCGAGAAGAACCCGAGCGCGCGGATCCGTTCGGCGGACCGGCGTATTTCGCGCTCGTTGAAGGGGTCGCCTTCGACCATGCGGAACTGGCGGCGGATCACCTCGTCCAGCGTGGTCGTGTTGCCTTCGATGTCGATCCGCTCGACAAAGATGCGCGGCCCGCGGGTGATGGCGAAGGTGACATCCAGGGTCTGTTCGCGGTCATTGCGGGCAAGCCGCGGTTCCACCCGGATGAAGTTCAATCCCTTGCGCAGGGCCAGATTCTCCATCCGCGCGATATTGTTGTCGATGGTCGCGGGTGAATAGGTCACACCGGGGCGCAAACGAACAAGAGCGGCGAATTCGGCCGGGTCGATCTCGGGGATTTCACTGATCGTATCGACCTGACCCACCTTGAAGCTCCGACCCTCGCGGATCGTGAAGGTCACGAAGAAGCCGTCACGTTCCCGCGCCAGCTCGGCCGTGGCATCCAGCACCTCGAAGTCGATGAACCCGCGGGATGCGTAGAAATCGCGCAGCAGCTGCTTGTCCAGGTCGATCCGGTCGGCAATGAACGTGTCCGACTGGATGAAGGTGCGCAGCAGGCCGGCCTGCTTCGTCTCCAGCACCTGGCGCAAGCGGCGGTCGGAATAGGCGCGGTTCCCGACGAAGGACAAACGTTCCACCTCGACCACGCGGCCCTCGCGGATCTCGAACACCAGGTCGACACGATTGTCGGACCGGCGAATGATGCGCGGGGTGACGCTGGCGGCAAGCCGCCCGGCCGTGCTGTAGGCTTCGGCAATCGCGGCGGCATCGGCCTCGGCCTGCGCGGGCGAATAGATACGGCGCGACTGCGACTGGATCACCTCGGTCAGGTTTTCGTCTTTCAGGCGCTTGTTGCCCTCAAAACTGATGACATTGATCGTCGGGTATTCCTGCACCCGGATGACCAGAGTGTTTCCCTGTGGATCGATATCGACCGTTTCGAACAGGCCCGAGTCCGACACGCGTTTGAACACATCGTTCAGGCCCCCGGCAGACAGGGACTCGCCAGGGGTGATTCCGGCGTAGCGCAGCACGGTCGCGGCATCGACACGCTGATTGCCCTCGACCGTAACGTTGGTGAAATTGTAGTCTTGCGCGCGGGCAACTCCTGTCAGAACCAGACAAGTCGCCACCACGAAAGCAAAAACCGCGATCTCGAAAAAACGCATCCGATCGAGGAACGCGCCTTGCGCGACGGCTGTCGCGGCTCTGTGTCGCTGCATTGGTTTCACCACCCTGTCGTCTGCCCTCGATCCTGCCTACCGGGATTGGCGAGGGTTGTCAAAAGCCTCCGACGCATGGCGGCGGAGGCTGGCAAAATACTACAGGTAGTGTTGCGATCAGGCAATCACTGCATGATAGAGGTGCCAAGGAAGGCGCCCGCCAGCAGGCCGACAATGACCGTTCCAACCGTGAAGATGCTGTCCCAGTTCAATCTGACCAGGAACGAAAGACCGCGATAGCCTTGGATGACCGTTTGCATGACAGAACCCCTTCCACCCGACATGATGGGTGTAACGGGAAAATATGGCACGATTTTGGCGTAACCTCGGGCAGCGCCTTCACGGACAGAAGATATCGTTTGTCAGGGCAAAGACCATCAGGCTGAGAATGGCAGTCAGGCCCAAAGCCATCAGCACGCGCAGCGCCCGGTCTGACGGTGGACGCCCGGTGACCGCCTCATAGGCATGAAACACCAGATGCCCGCCATCGAGGATCGGCACCGGAAACAGGTTGAGCAGCCCGACCGCCGTGGACAGCATCGCAATGAACCAGATGAAGCTGGCGATGCCCAGGCTGGCCGCCGCGCCGGAGGTTTCCGCGATGGTGATCGGCCCGCTGAGATTGCACGAACTGATCGCGCCGGTGATCATGTGGGCAAGGCCCGACAGGCTGGTGGTGATGACCTCCCAGGTTTGGGTGGCACCCAGCCGGAACGCTTCGACCGGCCCCGGCGTGCGCGTCTCGGGGACGAAGACAAGGCCCCCGGTCAGCCCGATCAGCCAGCGCGTCTCGAACCCGCCCTCAGAGCGCGGAATGTCCATCCGGCGTGGCACAAGCGTGATGTCGAATGTCTCGCCCTGACGCCAGACATTCAGCAAGACCGGGCGCCCGCCAGAAGCCCCCACGATCTCGCGCAGTTCCATGAACGCCCAGACCGGCCGGCCGTCCACCGACAGAATCACGTCGCCCGCCTCCATCCCAACGTCCATCGCGGCCGAATTGGGCTGGACACCGTCAACGATCGGCGGAAACGGAAATGGCCCCTCGACCGTGATTTCGGCCCCTCCCCGCTCCAACCCATAGGACACGGTGGCCGAGGGTGGCAGCAGATCGGTGATTTCGCCAAAGGCGTCAAAGTTTGGCGTTGGCTGGCCTGCAAGCGAAAGGATCCGGTCGCCCGATTGCAACGCTTCGCTTGCCACAGGCATCGGCTTGACATGACCCACCGTCGGCTCGTCGGTCGCGATCCCCTGGACCATGAAGAAGCCGGTAAAGATCAGGATCGAAAGGATGAAATTGAATACCGGCCCCGCCACCACCGTGGCTGCGCGCGCCCAGACGGGGGCGCCGTGCATCGTCTGGCGGCGTTCCGCGTCAGACAGCCGCGCCATCCCCTCTACGTCCTTGCCCGAGGCCGCATCAGCGTCGCCTCGAAACTTGACATAGCCGCCGAACGGCAGCGCGGCGAGTTGCCAGCGCGTGCCGTGCCGATCAACCCGCGACGCCAGCACCGGCCCGAAGCCCAGCGAGAACACGTCGGCCTTGATGCCGGTCCAGCGCCCGACGATGTAGTGCCCGTATTCATGAACCGCGACGATGACCGACAGGGCCACCACAAAGGCAACCAGGGTCCAGAGCAGGCCCCCGAACGAGGGGATCAACGTTGAAATGTCCAAAATGCTACCTCAGCTTTTGCCTGTGCCGAACCGTCTCTTCAGCCTTCTTCCGGGCGAGATGGTCCATGGATAGCACATTCTCAAGGGATGTCGGGGCAATTCCAAGGCTGCCCTGTGCCGAAAGCCGGGCAAGCGTGTCTTCGACGATGCCCGCCATCTCGGCAAATCCAAGCCCACCGGCGATGAAATGGTCAAGCGCCACCTCTTTCGCCGCGTTGAAGGCCGCGCCGGCAAGGCCACCGGTTTCCATCACCTCGCGGGCCAGGCGCAGCGCCGGATACCGCGCGAGATCGGGCGCACGGAAGGTCAGGCACCCGACCTGCGCCAGATCAAGCCTTGCCACCGGCAGAGCCGACCGTTCCGGCCAGTTCAGGGCATAGCCGATGGCATGACGCATGTCGGGCGCGCCCATATGGGCCATGATCGCACCGTCGCGGAAGCCGACCATCGAGTGGATCAGCGATTCCGGGTGCAGGATGACCTCGATCTGATCGGGGCGGACGCCGAAAAACTCTCGCGTTTCAATGACCTCCAGTGCCTTGTTGAACATCGAGGCGGAATCGATCGTGATCCGTTGCCCCATCGACCAGTTCGGATGCGCCAGCGCCTCGGCCAGCGTGGCACGCGCCAGCCGTTCCAGCGGCCAGTCGCGCAGCGCACCGCCCGATGCGGTCAGGATGATCCGCTCCACCGCTGTCATATCCTCGCCCGCCAGCGCCTGAAAGATCGCCGAGTGCTCGCTGTCCACCGGAAGGATGCGCGCACCATGCGTCGCCGCGGTGCGCATCAGGAGCGGCCCCGCCGTGACCAGACTTTCCTTGTTGGCCAGCGCGAGCGTGGCCCCGTGCCGC
>JBGSQL010000350.1:0-1839 GCA_041738105.1 Rhodobacter sp.
CTGACGCCGATAGCCCGGAGGCACCGAAAACGACATCATCTTCCGAACCGTGTCTCGCGACACGTTGAACACCCGCGCCGCTTCCCGCTGGCTCATGCCCTCCGCGCAAGCCCGGCGAACTCTCAGATATAGGTCCACGCAGTAGATCCCCACGCCCTCCCTGCAACCGCAGAAAGGCAAAAGATGGACGACTTTTACGCCGCCCGCAGCAGCCCAGTGCCGCCGCCCCCGGTGGACTAATTTCGCACCGCCGTTCTCACCCTAATGTCGAGACCAACTGCTGATGCTGCAACGCTGAAGCGCCTCGTAAGGCTGATGGATGACCTCAAATATCAAGGGGCTAGATTTCAAACGCAAGGGGCTAGTTGGGCGATGACCCGAGAGCAACTCTATGCCGCCGCTGAAAAAGTGAATCAGATCTGCCAACGGTACGAGAAGAGGCTATCGACATGAGCCGCAAAGTAGGTTTGCTCAGGTTCGATGTGCCCCTCCCGCCCCCGCGGGTGTCATCTCCGCCTACTGCCCTTCAAGGGCGCCCGGTGCAGACCTCTCGCCGTGGTGCTCGAGCTACGAAAGCCGGAGGCGGTTCAAGTTGGGGGGTCGGCGGGGGGATAAAATCAGGCGCCGATGGGTAACTAGCTGATATAAAAATATTTAATGTGACTATATGGTGCCCCCAGAGAGACTCGAACTCCCGACCCCCTGATTACAAATCAGATGCTCTACCAGCTGAGCTATAGGGGCACGGCGCCGGAAATACAGCTATCGCGCCGCTGTTGCAAGCCGGGCGCGCCAGGGGACGATGCGGTCGCAAAGACAAGGCCCCGGCGCGTCCTGCGCGCCGGGGCCCAAGGTCACATCCAGCGATGATGCGATCAGCCGTGGCCTTCCACCACGGCCAGGCGCACGTCCTCGGCCGCAGCCGCCAGAGCATCCGCGTCATCCCCGATGATCGGCGTTCCAAGAATGGTCGTAACCGCCACCACCGTCTCGGTCGAGATCGGCACCGTCTTGTCCGACGCAACGCCCAGGAACACCGCCATCAGAGTGTCGTTATCGGTCACCACCCCTTTGTCAGCCAACACCGAGGTCCCGTCCAGCGCATCTTCCAGCATGGCCAGATTCTGCAACGGCGAATCGACGAGGGTGATTTCACCCCACTCATTGGCCAACGCCGAAAGGATCGCGTCCATGTCCTGATTGTAGAAGTCGATCGCTTCCGGCGTCAGGCCGGACAGCGCCTCGGCCAAGGCGCGATCCAGCACCTGATCGGGCGAACGGGCCACGCTCAGCCGGCCAAGCTCGACCTCGGGGATGCCCTCTTGCGCCCAGACCGGCTTGCCGCCGCTGCTGCCATCGTCCGACGGACCACCGGCCTGCGGCCCCTTGCCGTCTGAATCCTCACCCGGTCCGCCTTGGCCCTCGCCCTGTCCCGCGTTGCCTTGGCCGGCCTGGCTGCCCTTGTTGCCCTTGTCGGCGGATTGGCCCTTCTGGCCTTTGCCGGCGCCGCCTTCACCATCGCCGTCATCCTGCGCCCAGGCCGCACCAGACAGATCGTTCACGATAAATCCAGCGCCCGGCGCCGCAGCGACAAGCAAAGCCAGCGCGGTGGTGGTCAGGAACCGTTTGATGCCAGGTTCAATTCCTGAGGTTGCAATCAACCCTCCTCATGCAGGGGGCACCGTTTGCCCTCCTGATGGCCCACGAATAAAGCCCGAATCACATTCGTTCATTGATATGTATAAACGGAACGCGCCTCTTGCCCCGGCCCGAACCGCGCCTCAGCGGTTGGCGCGCGCCATCAGGCCCACCGCCGCCAGCCCGACCGCCATCACCAGC
>JBGSQL010000401.1:0-9184 GCA_041738105.1 Rhodobacter sp.
GCCGCGCCCAGCCCGCCGCGCCCAGCCGACGCACGGCGGCAGCGTTCGAGGTGGCGGCCAGCGGCACCATCGCCACGAACCCAACCATTCCTGCGATGATATAGGGCCGCTTCACCAGATCGGCCCCGATCTCGGCCCAGCGCATCTGCAGGTCGAGCAACACCCAGGTCGTCAGGTGAAGCGAGATGTAGACGAACGCCATCAGCCCGATCGCGCGGCGATAGCGGATCAGGTTCACCCCCAGAAGCCGCCGCACCGGCGTCACCACAAGGCCCGCGACCAGCAATTGCAGCCCGACCTCGCCCAGCCGGTGCTCGATCGCCTTCACCGGGTCGATCCCCAGCCCGCCACCCAGCGTCTGCACCACCAGCACGGCCAGCGGCACCGACAAGAGGGGATAGAGCACCCAGGGCGGCACCCGGCGCAGTGCCTGGTTCACAGGACCCGCCAAGTCCATCAGTAGGCGCTGGCCAGATCCATGCCGGCATAAAGCCCGGCCACCTGATCGCCATATCCGTTGAACATCAGCGTATCCTGTCGCTGGGCGAACAACCCGCCGCCAACGCGCCGCTCGCTTGCCTGGCTCCAGCGCGGGTGATCCACGTCCGGGTTCACATTGGCATAGAAGCCGTATTCGCCGGGTTGCAGCATGTTCCAGGTGGTTTGCGGCTGTTCAGCCACCAGACTGATCCGCACGATGCTCTTGATCGACTTGAAGCCGTACTTCCACGGCACGACCAGCCGGATCGGCGCGCCGTTCTGCCGGGGCATCGGCTCGCCATACAGTCCGGTCGCCATGATCGTCAGCGGGTGCATCGCTTCATCCAGCCGCAACCCCTCGCGATAGGGCCAGTCGATGCCGCCGCCCTTTTGCCCCGGCATTTCCTCGGGGCGCAGCAGCGTCTCGAAGGCCACGAATCTGGCTTCGGGCAGCACCCCCACCCGGTCCAGCAGCGTGGCCAGCTCGAACCCCTGCCAGGGCACGATCATCGACCAGGCCTCGACGCAGCGAAACCGATAGATCCGCTCCTCCAGCGTGACGCCGGTCAGGATATCGCTCAGGCCATAGCTGCCCGGCCGTTCGACCAGACCGTCGATCTCGATCGCCCAGGGGTCGATGGTCAGCGCCCCGGCATAGCGCGCCGGATCGGTCTTGTCCCAGCCGAATTCGTAGAAGTTGTTATAGCTGGTGATCTCCTCCAGCGCGTTCGGCGCCTCGGTCACCGAATAGGGGCTGACGGTGCCGGCAATCTCGGCCGCCGCGGGGCCCGCAAATGCCAGCGCCCCCGCCCCGGCGATCAGCCGCCGGCGGGTCATCCAGACAGCTTTCGGTGTGACGTCGGCCGCGGTCAGGTCGGCCCGATAGGTCCTGCGCATCGAAATCTCCTTGCGGTCGCGATCAGGTTGCGGGAAGTGTGATGCCAATGCGTGCTTCGTCCAATGAAACTTGTTTCACATGTGCGGCAGGCGAGTGAAATACTCTCGCCAGATGGCTCACGGCGGATAAACAACGCTCATATAAACGTGACTGGATGTAGAAACAGGCTGCGGCTTAGGGCAAAATTCGGACTGTTCAAGCGCACCTGACGAAAACTTGCCCTGCATCCAGTCGTCGCACCCCTGCGTTTCCCCTCCGCCAAGACACTTGGTGCAAACCTGATGGGAGACACTATCATGATCCGTCGTACATTCCTTTCGCTGACCGCTGCCAGCTTCCTTGCGATGCCGGCCTTCGCGCAAGACGCCGATATCGTCGACACCGCTGTTGCCGCTGGCAGCTTCACCACGCTGGTCGCCGCCGTTCAGGCTGCGGGCCTGGTCGAAACGCTCAAGGGTGAAGGCCCGTTCACCGTGTTCGCGCCCACCGATGCCGCCTTTGCCGCGCTTCCCGCTGGCACGGTCGAGGATCTGCTCAAGCCTGAAAACAAGGACAAGCTGGTTGCCG
Organism: Rhodobacter sp.; assembly: GCA_041738105.1. Classification (GTDB taxonomy): domain Bacteria; phylum Pseudomonadota; class Alphaproteobacteria; order Rhodobacterales; family Rhodobacteraceae; genus Aliitabrizicola. Next base: position 1,946 of record JBGSQL010000401.1, read on the forward strand.
TGCTGACCTATCACGTGGTGCCGGGCAAGGTCATGTCGACCGACCTCAGCGAAGGGCTCAAGGCCACGACCGTACAGGGCGGTGAAGTGACGATCACCCTGGAAGGCGGCCCGAAAGTGAACGGCGCCACCATCTCGGCCCCCGATGTCGCTGCCTCGAACGGCGTCATCCATGTCATCGACGCGGTCATCCTGCCGCCGATGTGATCGGCCATCAGGCCTCGGGGCGCAGGATCATCCTGCGCCCCGTCCATTCTCAGGGAGACAATCCAATGAACAAGCGCAACTTCCTTCGCGCCTTCGGCTTCGGCGCAGCCGCACTGGCCATCACCGCCTGCACCCCGGTCACCAAGTCGCCCGACATCGTGACAATCGCCGCCTCGAACGACCAGTTCAGCACGCTCGTCGCGGCTGTGAGCGCCGCCGATCTGGTCGGTACGCTGCAAGGCCCCGGTCCGTTCACCCTGTTCGCGCCCACCAACGAGGCGTTTGCCGCCCTGCCCGCGGGCACGGTCGAGACGTTGCTCAAGCCTGAAAACAAGGATCAACTGGTCAAGGTGCTGACCTATCACGTCGTCCCCGGCGCCGTGACCTCGGATCAACTGGCCGGTCAGCGCGCTGACGTTGCCACCGTCCAGGGCCAGACCGTCCGCATCGACGGCCGCAACGGCGTGCGCGTCAACAACGCCCGCGTGACGCAGGCCGACATCATGGCGTCGAACGGCGTGATCCACCGCATCGACCGCGTGCTACTGCCGAACTGATCGGCGTCCCCAAACAGAAAGGGCGGCCCCGGTTCCCCCGGGGCCGCCCCTCGACTTCGGTCCAGACCCTGTCGGATCAGTGAACCACCGCGTCCTGCGGCCGTTCGCGCCTTGAGCTGGACACCCGATCGCCGATGATCAGCCCGTCCACGCCGGCCCCGATGGGCAGGGTATCGCCGTCCATCACGTCGCCAGCCAGGATCATCTCGGCCAGCGGATCCTGCAACGCGCGCTGGATCACCCGCTTCAGCGGCCGCGCGCCATAGACCGGATCATAGCCTTCCTCGGCCAGCCAGGCTTTCGCCGCCGGGTCGATATCCAGCGTGATCTTGCGGCCAGCCAGGCGTTGCTCCAGCAGCTTCAGCTGGATCGCCACGATCCCAACCATGTCCTCGCGGCCCAGCCGGTCAAAGATCACCGTCTCGTCCAGCCGGTTCAGGAACTCGGGGCGGAAGTGGGCCCGCACCGCCTCCATCACCTCGCGCCGCGCCGGCCCCGGATCAGCACCGTCCGGCAACTGGCTCAGCGCATAGGCGCCAAGGTTGCTGGTCAGCACGATCAGCGTCTGCTTGAAGTCCACCGTGCGCCCCTGCCCGTCGGTCAGACGACCATCGTCCAGCACCTGCAACAGCACGTTGAACACGTCCGGGTGCGCCTTCTCGACCTCGTCGAAGAGGATCACCTGATACGGGCGGCGCCGCACCGCCTCGGTCAGAACCCCGCCCTCGTCATAGCCGACATAGCCGGGGGGCGCGCCGATCAGCCGGGCGACCGCGTGCTTCTCCATGAACTCGCTCATGTCGATACGCACCATCGCGCTGTCATCATCGAACAGGTATTCGGCCACCGCCTTGGTCAGCTCGGTCTTGCCGACGCCGGTCGGGCCGAGGAACAGGAAGCTGCCCAGTGGCCGGTTCTCGTCGTTCAGCCCGGCCCGCGCCCGCCGCACCGCGTTCGACACGGCAACCACCGCCTGACGCTGCCCGATCACCCGCTTGCCCAGTTCTTCTTCCATGCGCAGCAGCTTTTCGCGCTCGCCTTCCAGCATCCGGCTGGTCGGGATGCCCGTCCAGCGTTCCACCACCTCGGCGATCTGCTCGGGCCGGACGGCTTCTTCCACCAGCATGTCGCCTTCCCGGCTTTCCGCATCGGCCAGCTTCTTCTCCAGCCCCGGAATGATGCCGTAAGACAACTCACCCGCGCGGCCCAGATTGCCCTCGCGCTTCACCTGGTCCAGCTCGGCCCGTGCCCGGTCCAGCTGTTCCTTGATGTCGCGCGCGGCTTCCAGCTTGTCACGCTCGGCCTGCCACTTGGCGGTCATTTCGGCGGACCGCTGGTTCAGATCACCCAGCTCTTTCTCCAGCTTTTCCAGCCGATCGCGCGACGCCGCATCGTCTTCCTTCTTCAGCGCCTCGGCCTCGATCTGCTTTTGCAGGATCTCGCGGTCCAGCGCGTCCAGTTCTTCGGGCTTGCTGTCCACTTCCATCCGCAGCCGGCTTGCGGCCTCGTCCATCAGGTCGATCGCCTTGTCGGGCAGGAACCGGTCGGTGATGTAGCGATGGCTCAGCGTCGCCGCCGCCACCAGCGCCGAGTCGCTGATCCGCACGCCGTGGTGCAGCTCGTACTTCTCCTTGATGCCGCGCAGGATGCTGATCGTGTCCTCGACCGTTGGCTCGCTGACCATCACCGGCTGGAACCGCCGCGCCAGCGCCGCGTCCTTTTCCACATACTTGCGGTATTCATCCAGCGTCGTCGCGCCGATACAGTGCAACTCGCCCCGCGCCAGCGCTGGCTTGATCAGGTTGGCCGCGTCCATCGCGCCCTCCGACTTGCCCGCGCCGACCAGCGTGTGCATCTCGTCGATGAACAGGATGATCTCGCCCGCCGCGGACCCGATTTCCGACAGAATCGCCTTCAGCCGTTCCTCGAACTCGCCGCGATATTTGGCCCCGGCAATCAGTGCGCCCATGTCCAGCGCCATCAGCTTCTTGTTGCGCAGCGATTCCGGCACGTCGCCGTTCACGATGCGCAGCGCCAGACCCTCGGCGATCGCCGTCTTGCCGACGCCCGGTTCACCGATCAGCACCGGGTTGTTCTTGGTGCGGCGCGACAGCACCTGCATCGCGCGGCGGATCTCCTCGTCGCGCCCGATGATCGGGTCTATCTTGCCCTGCTCGGCCGCTTCCGTCAGGTCGCGCGCGTATTTCTTCAGCGCGTCATAGCCTTCCTCGGCACTGGCCGAGTCTGCCGTGCGCCCCTTGCGAATGTCATTGATCGCCGAATTCAGCTTCTGCGCGTTGACCGCGCCCGCATCCAGCGCATCCTTGGCCTTGCTGGGCACCATGCACAGCGCCATCAGGATCCGCTCGACGGGAACAAAGGAGTCCCCCGCCTTGGTCGCGATCTTCTCGGCCTCGTCCAGCACCCGCACCAGCGCCGAATCCGTCATCGGCTGGGCATCGCCCGTCACCCGCGGCAGCTTGCCCAGCGCCAGATCGACCGCCTCGACCACACGCTCGGGCGCGCCACCCGCCCGCCGGATCAGGTTGCTGGCCAGCCCCTGATCGTCATCCATGAAGGCTTTCAGCAGATGCTCGGGCGCCAACCTCTGATGGGTTTCCCGCATCGCGATCGTCTGTGCGGCCTGAAGGAACCCCCGCGACCGCTCCGTGAACTTTTCCAGGTTCATCGGTCTTCTCCTTTTACAAAGCACCGGTTCCCGGGACGCCCTTGCTAGGCACATCCCATTCCGGCCTTACCGCTCATTTGGGAAACCCGATCGCACACCGCAAGACCGCAAGGCGGCGCGCGGGTGGATTTTCCTGGGCACGGATACTCACTGCTGATTGATCCAGATCAATGCTATCCGGGTTTCACCGTCTCATTCATACTCAACACGTATTCAAATTGCATTGATCCACCGCAAGGCTTCGTTTCGGGCCGATACCCCCTCTAACGGAAGGACATCCAATGACAACCCGCCGCCAGTTCCTTGGCACGATTCCCGCCACCGGTGCCGCCTTTGCCATCGGGGGAAACTTCCTGATGGAGCCGACCGCGGCCCGCGCGCAAGAGGGCCCGCAAGAGGGCCCCTTGCCGGATCCCAACCACTTCCACCCCAAGGGCAAGGCCCCGTCCGAACACACGATCGCCGTGCTGCAAAAGGCCCGCGAGACGCTGCCTTTCAGTGACACCCGTGATTTCGACGAAGCCGCTCAGGGGCAGATCGCCCGCCGGGCCGATCTGGTCATCAAGGCCGATGCGGGCCACAACGCGTGGGATCTGTCGCGCTTTGCCTTCATCGACGAGGCAGAGGCATTCGACAGCATCCACCCCTCGATGCACCGCATTGCCAAGCTGAACCAGAACTTCGGCCTCTACGAAGTGATCCCCGACCAGATCTACCAGGTGCGCGGTTTCGACCTGTCGCAGGCCACCTTCATCCGCGGCAAGACCGGCTGGATCGCCTATGACCTGATGACGGCGGGCGAAACCATGCGCGCGGCATGGGAGCTGTTCCAGGAACACAAGGGCGGCGGCCTGCCGATCACCGCCGTGATCTATTCGCACAGCCACGCCGACCATTTCGGCGGTGTGCGCGGCGTGGTGGACGAGGCTGACGTGCGGTCCGGCAAGATCCCGGTGATCGCCCCGCGCGCCTTCATGGAACATGCCATCTCGGAAAACGTCTATGCCGGAAACGCGATGAACCGGCGGCTTTTCTACCAATATGGCGTGCTCCTGCCCGTCAGCCCGTTTGGCTTTGTCACCCAGGGCCTCGGCCAGTCCACCTCGGCGGGCGCCTTCGGGCTGATCGCACCGACCCGGATCATCGAGGATGCCATCGAAGAGGTCGAGGTCGATGGCCTGCTGATGGTGTTCCAAAATACCCCGGGGACCGAAGCGCCGTCCGAAATGAACACCTGGATCCCGTCGTTGAAGGCGCTCTGGATGGCTGAAAACGTCTCAGCCACGCTGCACAACATCTACACCCTGCGCGGTGCCCAGGTGCGCGATCCGCTGCGGTGGTCGAAATACATCTCCGAGGCGCTCTATCTCTACGGGCAAGAGGCCGAGGTGATGTTTGCCGCCCACCATTTCCCGCGCTGGGGGAACGACAGGATCCAGGAAGTGCTGCGCGCACAGCGTGACCTTTATGCGCACCAGAACAACCAGGTGCTGCACTATGCCAACCAGGGCGTGACGATCAATCAGATCCACAACGTCTATCAGGTTCCGAAATCGCTGCAGGACAAGTGGTATTGCCGCGGCTACCACGGGTCGCCCGAACACAACGTGCGAGGCGTCGTGCAGCGCTATCTGGGCTTCTGGGATTGCAACCCGGCAACGCTGATTCCCCTCTCGCCCGCCGACTCCGCCCCGCTCTATGTCGAGATGATGGGCGGTGCGGACGCGATCATGGCGCGCGCGGACGCTTCACGATGAAGGCAAATACCTTCTGGCGATCGAGGTTCTGAACAAGCTGGTGCAGGCCGAGCCCGGCAACCAGGATGGCAAGGACATGCTGGCCGATGCTTTCGAGCAGATGGGCTATCAGCAGGAAAACCCCGGCCTGCGCAACAGCTTCCTCGCCGGTGCGTATGAACTGCGCACCGGGATCCCCACCGGCGCCTCGCCCAAGTCCAGCGGCCCCGACGTGATCCGCGCCATGACCACCGAGATGTGGCTGAACTTTCTTGGGATCCGGATGGACAGCCGCAAGGCCGAAGACCTGCGGTTCACCATCAATCTCATCACGCCGGACAATGGCGAAAAGTTCATCGTCGAGCTGGAAAATGCCACCCTCACCAACATCGAAGGGTTCCAGTCGCCGAGCCCTGACCTGACGCTGACCCTCAACCGCAGCGACCTGGAACAGGTGATGCTTGGCGCGACAACCTTCGAGGCGCTGATCGGCGCCGGCACCGCCACCGCCGAGGGCGACACAACGATCCTCGCCACCCTCGCCGGCCTGATGGTTGAGTTTGATCCCACGTTCGAGATCATGCCCGGCACCAAGGCGATGGCGGTGCCGGTCGATTCCGTTGCCGCCGACTCACTGGAAGCCGTGCCGAAAGCCGTTATTCCCGAATAGCGGGCCCAAAAGACCAGGCCGGGCGGCGCACCAACCGCGCCGCCGCTACATTCCCTGATCGATCGGCTCTTCCACCGGGGCGCCGGCCTCTTTCCAGTCCTTGAAGCCGCCAAGGTTGTAGACCTCGGCATAGCCCATGTCCTTCAGCAGCTTGCCCGCCAGCGCCGACCGCCCGCCGCTGGCACAGTGAAGGATCACGGGACGATCCTTGCGCAATTCGGGATCGTGAAACGGCGTCTCCGGATCCGCCCGAAACTCCAGCATCCCGCGCGGGATATGGTGCGATCCCTCGGCCCGCCCCATCTTTTCCAGCTCCGGCGCGTCACGCACGTCCAGCAGCAGCGCCCCCTTGGCCATCATCTCCTGCGCCCTGGCGGCGTCAATCCGTGGCACAGCCGCATTGGCGGCCTCCAGCAAGTCCTTGGCGGTTACGGCCATGTCGATCCTCCCTCCGGGTGTTACGCGTTCCCGCCAAGGATGGCGTACGCCACGCCACCATGCAAGCTCACCCCGGCGCCCCATAGCGCACATAGGCAAAGGCCGACCCGTCCGGCGCCCAGTTGGGCACGTTCATCGTGCCCTGTCCTCCGTTGAACTCTGCCACAATCCTCCGCCCGCGCCCGTCGCCATCCGTCAGACACAGCGCCACCGGGCAATCCCGTGGATGCCCCTCGGTCCCCTCGGGATAGGCAAGGTACAGCACATGCCGCCCACCCGGCGCAGGATGCGGAAACCAGTTCACGAAACGATCTGTGAACACTTGTTCATGTTCCCGACCATCCGGCCGCGCCCGCCAGATCTGGGCATGCCCGGTCCGGTCGCAGTTGTACCAGATCCACGCCCCGTCCGCGGCGTAGTCCGGCCCGTCCGAATGGCCCTCGCCAAAGGTCAGCCGCGTCTCGTCGCCCCCGCCCGCGGGGCAGGACCACAGATCCACCACCCGGTTGCCGCGCGCACCGGCATAGACGATCCGCGCACCATCCGGCGCCACGCCATGCCACCAGCTTGGCGCCTGCGCCGTCACCGCCACCGGCACCCCGCCCGCCACCGGCAGGGCAAAGATCTCGGCCCCCCGGTCGGTATGCGACGACAGATAGATCGTCCGCCCGTCGGGTGAAAATCCGTGGTCGTTGTTGCACCGCACCGCTGGCCCCGTCTCGACCGCGTGCAGATCGGGCCGGTCCAGCGGCACCCGCCACAACCGCCCCTCGCCAGTCACCAACAGCCAGCCGTCGGGATGCCAGTTCGGCGCCTCGATCAGCCGCTCGGTCGCCAGCACCAGATGCGCCCGCCCCGTCGCCAGCTCGTAAATCTCGAGAAAACTGCGCACGCATCCCCCCTCGCCACCGCCGCCCGCCCCGCAGGTCAGCCTGAACGGGCC
>JBGSQL010000408.1:0-6102 GCA_041738105.1 Rhodobacter sp.
GACCTCGCCCGCGCCCGCGTCCCCGACGATCGCCGCGCGGCCCAGCCCACCATCGGCATGGTCAGCCTCGGCTGCCCCAAGGCGCTGGTGGACAGCGAGCGGATCCTGACCCGGCTGCGCGCCGAAGGCTACGCGATCAGCCCCGACTATCAGGGCGCCGACGCCGTGATCGTGAACACCTGCGGCTTTCTCGACAGCGCCAAGGCCGAAAGCCTCGACGCGATCGGCGAGGCCCTGCGCGAGAATGGCCGCGTGATCGTCACCGGCTGCCTCGGCGCCGACCCCGCCTACATCACCGGCACCCATCCCCGCGTGCTGGCCGTGACCGGCCCGCACCAGTATGAACAGGTGCTCGATGCAGTCCACGCGGCCGTGCCGCCCTCGCCCGACCCGTTCATCGACCTGTTGCCCGCCACCGGCGTCAGCCTGACCCCGCGACACTACAGCTACCTCAAGATTTCCGAGGGCTGCAACCACGCCTGCAAGTTCTGCATCATCCCCGACATGCGCGGCAAACTTGTCAGCCGCCCCGCCCACGCCGTGCTGCGCGAGGCCGAAAAGCTGGTCGAGGCCGGGGTGCGCGAACTGCTGGTGATCTCGCAGGACACCTCCGCCTACGGGGTGGATCGCCGCCACGACCTGTCGCCCTGGCAGGGCCGCGAGGTCCGCGCCCACATCACCGATCTTGCGCGTGAACTGGGCCAGCTCGGTGCCTGGGTGCGGCTCCACTACGTCTACCCCTACCCCCACGTGCGCGATCTGGTGCCGCTGATGGCCGCCCAGGCGGAGGCAGGCGGCGGGCTGGTGCTGCCCTATCTCGACATCCCCTTCCAGCACGCCCACCCCGACACGCTGCGCCGCATGGCCCGCCCCGCCGCCGCCGCGCGCACCCTAGACGAGATCGCCGCCTGGCGCGGCATCTGCCCCGACATTACCCTGCGCTCGACCTTCATCGTGGGCTATCCCGGCGAAACCGAGGCCGAGTTCCAGACCCTGCTCGACTGGATGGACGAGGCCCAACTTGATCGCGTCGGCTGCTTTCAGTATGAAAACGTGAAGGGCGCCCGCTCGAACGCCCTGCCCGATCATGTGCCCGATGACGTCAAGCAGGACCGCTGGGATCGCTTCATGGCCAAGGCCCAGGCGATTTCTGCGGCGAAACTGGCGGCCAAGGTCGGCACGCGGCAACAGGTGATTGTGGATGAGGTGGATGACCAGGGCGCCACCTGCCGCACCCGCGCCGACGCGCCCGAGATCGACGGCAACCTTTTCATCGACGAGGGATTCGAGGGGCTTGCACCCGGCGATCTTGTGACCGTCACGGTCGAAGAGGCGGGCGAGTACGATCTCTGGGGCCGGCTGACGGCCTGATCGCACCGCGTCTTGCGGGCGCCGGCAATCGGCTCCGAATGCGCCGAAGGGGGCGGACCCCCTTCGGTCAGGTCTCAGGTCTTGTCGACGACGGGGCGGATGTTCGCCGGCAGCGGCTGGCCTGTCCGGGCGGCCAGCAAGGCGGCCGCCGTCACCGACCGGGGCACCGGGGCCACGTCATCCATGATGGAACCCGAGGGTTGCGGGCCTGGCTTGGACCGGTCGGTCCTGGTTTTGGCAAGATCATTGTAGGACATGCGAGATGCCTTTCATTCCGCGGCACGAATGCGCCACTGCAAAGCGCATGCGCCTTTGGTCCGATGAAAGCAAATCTTTCCTTGTCGCGCCTTGGTCCGGCCTGCCTGCGACAGCACGGCACTGGTCAGTGCCCAGCCGCCCCCTACGTCCCGGCCATGCTACAGCCAGAAACCCGTGTCCTATACAACGCCGCCTGCCCGGTCTGCCGGACCGAGATCGGCCATTATGCCGCCCTCGCGACGCGCCACGACCTGCCGATCCGGTTCGACGACCTCAATGGTCCCGGCCTCGGGGCCTGGGGGATCAGCGCGGACGAGGCGGCACGCCGGCTGCATGTGCTGCACGATGGGCAGGTTCTGACCGGCCTCGACGCCTTCCGCGCGCTGTGGTCGGCAATGCCGCGCTACCGCTGGCTGGCCCGGCTGACGGGCCTGCCCGGCCTCGATCTGCTGGCGCGGCTGGGTTATGATCACGTTGGGGCGCCACTCTTGTATCGCGCGCATCTGCGCCGCCAGCGGCGACTGTCCCCTTAGCCCCAGAGAACCGCGATCCAGGCAAGCCCTCCGGCCATTGCCGTCAGCGCCACCGCGGCGCTGCCGCAATCCTTGGCCATCCCCGCCCGCGGATCCTGCTCGGTCGAGATATAGTCGATGGTCGTCTCGATCGCCGAGTTGACTAGTTCTGCCGCAAGGATCAACAGCCCCAGCGCAAGGATCAGCGCCCGCTCGCCCCCGGTCAGATCCAGCGCCAGCGCAGCAACCGCCGAGATCACGTTGACCGCCGTCCATTGCCGCAGTGATTTCTGCGTCGCCCAGGCGGCCTGCCAGCCTTGCGCCGACCAGCGGCAGGTCCGCCCAAAACGGCCAAGCTCGCCCCGCATCCAGTCAAGCATCCGCCTCTCCCCGACCCTTTGGGGCGGCAGTCTAGCCAGCCGGGCCTTCGGTTTCCAGATAGGCCCGCACCGCGCCGATCACATGGCGGAACCTGTCGCCCCCCAAAGGCGTGCCACCGTACCAGCGGGTCACGACCACGACATGATCGCACAGCCCCGCCCGCTCCAGCATCCGCAGGATGACCGCGCCGGCGCCGGCCTCGCCATCGTCCGCCTTCAGCGCGCCCGCGCCGCTCAGGACCACGGCCCAACTGTTGTGAGTGGCACGCGCAAAGCGTTTGTCGGCCTTCAGGGTGGCAAGAAAGGCCGCAACCCCGGCCCGATCCAGCACCGGACCGCCCGAGACGGCATACCGCGATCCCCGATCGGTGATGACATTCAGGATCTGACGCATCGCGTCAGAGTCTCGCAGGACAGCCGAAACCTGCAGCCATGGCCTCAGGCCAGCGCCTCGATCCCGTCCTTGTTGCGGCAGTAGTCCGGCAGATAGGGCGCAGGCGACGCCACCACGAAATCAGAGCAGAGCGGCGTCAGGCCGCAGCTCTCGCAGGCACAGACCAGATCGGCGACCTCCGCGCGGGTCAACCAGCCCTCGACCACCGCGCCCGGCAGATCGACGCCGACGCGACGCGCCATCACCTGCGTCAAGCCCCAGGCCCGCGGCCCTCCAGCAAACCCGATCATGCAATTTCCCTTCCCTCGACCCTGCCCGATGACAGAGCGTGAACGCCAGATTGCGCCCTGCGCGCCGCGACGCGCCTTGATCCAGATCAAAGGCCTATTGCAGCGCGTCGAGCGTCTGCTGGACGATGGCCATGCGCGCGGCATTCGGCGGATGGGTGCCAAGGAACCGGTTGCCCGGATCGGGCAGGCGGCCAAAGAACAGGGCACCGCGCATCGGATCGAACCCGGCGCGCCACGCAATCTCGGTGCCCAGCGCATCTGCCTCCAGCTCGAACTCCTTGGAAAAACGGCGCGCGCCCAGTTTGGCGCCCATATCCTGCGCAGCCTGAACACCTGCGGCATCTGCCCCGCCCAGCGTGGCCAAGGTGCCGGCCACCAGTGCCCCGGTCATCGCCTCGGTCTGCTGGCGCGGAATATGGCCGGCAATGTGATGTGCCGCCTCGTGCCCCATCACAAAGGCTAACTCGTCCACATTGCGGGCTTCCGCGATCAGCGCGACGTTGAACACCAGAACCGGCCGCCCGGCCCGATCCAGCGTCTGGAACGCGTTCGGCGGCTGATCGATCCGGTCATCGACCGCGATGGTGAAACCGCACGGCACGTTGCGCGTCCGTTCCCGGCAGATGGCCGTCGCGACAGGCACCACACGGTCAACCGCCTCTTCAAAGGTGCGCACGGCTGCCTCGGGCGTGCCGGGCAGCGGCGGGGGGGCAACGATCATCGGCGCAGGCGGGGGTACCGCACAGCCCGCAAGAAACGCCGCCACCATCAGACCTGCCAGCCACCGCGCCATCAACCGCCCGCCTCTGCCCGTGTTTTTCTGCCCGTGTTTTCTGGCAACGTAACAAGCCCGCGCGACGGTTGCAGCCCCCTCACGCCGAATTGCTGCGCTTTGCGAATTTCCGTTGAGCCTGCATCACGCGCCGCGTAGTCTTTGCCCATGTTCACCATCGAGCACGATTTCGACGCGACCGTGATCACCCTGGTCGATGAGGGGGAAGCCCCCTTGCAAGAGGATGTGACGATCCTTGCCTTCGAGGATTGCGTCACCATCGAACAACTTGATCCGCGCACCGACGAGGTGCTGAAGATCACGCTGTCCAACGCCCAGCTGCGCGAACTGGCAGCCGCGCTGAATCTGCCCGAAGGCAGCTACCGGCTGCGTCACGACACCTGACGCGGCCCGCCCCGTCTTGCCCGCCCCGTCTTGCCCGCCACGTGTCAACCCACACGGAAGACCTTGTCGCGCGATGTGGCGCCCCGGATCAGCGTCAGCCGCGACGGGGCAATGCCCAGCGCCTTGGCCAGCAGTTTCGTCACCGCCTTGTTGGCCTTGCCATCCTCTGGCGTGACCGTCACCCGGATCACAAAGCGCGTGCCGTCCAGCGTCACCTGTTCGCGCCCCGCGTTGGGCGTGGCGCGCACCACGATCTCTGCGCCGGGAACCGCCAGCGCGCGGGGGTCTGTCGGGGTCATGCGGCCTCTTGCGGTTTTGCTCTGGCGTCCAGCGATACGCCACCGCTAGGCTGGCTGCAAACGGAGCGTACCCATGGCGACAGCTTTCTTCAGCGACGAGCGGTGCTTCTGGCATGGCGGCGGCAACTATGCCTTCACGTTGCCGGTGGGGGGGCTGGTGCAGCCGCTGGCCGGTGGCTTGCCCGAGAACCCCGAGACGAAGCGGCGACTGCGCAACCTGATCGAGGTGACGGGCCTGGTGCGGGATCTCGACGTGCGCACGGCCGAGCCTGCCAGCCACACCGACCTGGCCCGCGTCCATCCCGAACGCTACCTTCGGGCCTTCCAGGGCATGTCAGATGCGGGGGGCGGCGAGTTGGGGCTGCGCACGCCATTCGGGCGCGGCGGGTTCGAGATCGCCGCGCTGTCGGCGGGTCTGGCCAAAGCCGCGCTGCTGGCGGTTCTTGGCGGCGAAGCGCGCAATGCCTATGCGCTGTCGCGCCCGCCGGGCCACCACTGCCTGCCCGAGTTTCCCAACGGCTTCTGCCTGCTCGCCAATATCGCGATCGCCATCGAGGCGGCGCTGGCCGAGGGGCGCGCCGGACGTATCGCGGTGGTGGATTGGGATGTTCACCACGGCAATGGCACCGAGGCGATCTTCCTGCACCGCTCCGAGGTGCTGACGATCTCGCTGCACCAGGAGCGGAACTATCCGATGGATACCGGCGGGGCCGAGGTGCGCGGCGAGGGCGCGGGCCTTGGTGCGAACCTGAACATCCCGCTGCCGCCCGGCACCGGCCATACCGGCTATCTTCTGGCGATGGCGCGACTGGTGCTGCCCGCGCTGCACCGCTTTCGCCCCGATGCAATCGTTGTGGCCTGCGGTTTTGATGCGGCGGCCGTCGATCCGCTGTCGCGGATGATGGCCACGGCCGAGACGTTCCAGGCCATGACGCGGCAGGTCATGCAGGCGGCGGACGATCTTTGCGGTGGCCGGCTCGTGCTGGTCCACGAAGGCGGCTATTCCGAGGTCTACGTGCCCTTCTGTGGTCACGCCGTGCTGCAACAACTGTCCGGCAGCGCCGTGACCGCCCCCGATCCGCTGGCCGAAACGCTGCGACTGCGCCAGCCGGGCGCGCGGTTCGATGCCTTTGTCCGGGACTGGATCGACGATCTGGCGGCACAAACGGGGTGAGTGCGGGCACGGGCCGGGCCTTGCTCCGCCCGGGCCATCCGCCTAGATACCAGCGGCATAGCCCGGGCAGCCCGCTCCCGCCACATGACCCAAGGTATCCGATGCCCGAAGCCAACGACGCCGCCCTGACCTTCCTGCTGACCCGCCGCTCGCTGCCGGCCAAGACCTTCACACCCCCGGTGCCGACGGCCGATCAGCTGGCCCCGATCCTGACCGCCGCCCTGCGCACGCCCGATCATGGCAAGCT
>JBGSQL010000415.1:0-13360 GCA_041738105.1 Rhodobacter sp.
CGCCCGTGCTTGGCCACCGCCACCGGCTCGGCTCGGGCGAGATCGATCAACCGTCCGAAGCCGTACTTCGCGTCTTTCGCGCTCAGGGTCTGCATTCGACTCCCCGCCTATGCCTTCACCACTTTTGGCCAATTTGGCCCATTGAAGCAATAGCAACAGTGGCGTGATTGGTCTGCCTCCTGAAAAGTGGTGCTCCCTGAGGTATGGCTTTTGAGCCATTTGGAGGATGAAGGAATGCCCCAGAAGAAGCACAAGCCGGAGGAGATCGTCGCCAAGCTCCGGCAAGTCGACGTGTTGGTGTCGCAAACCGGACCACCCGATAGGGGCAGGCCACCCAATAGACACAGTTGCTAGGCCTGGCGCAGGGTGTTGTTGGTGCTCGCCGACAGGATCTCGATGAAGTTCGAGGTCGAGTGCAGCGCGCGCGTCAGGCTGGCATTCGCGTCGATCCGACGGGCGTCGAAGCGATACTCCCTCTTGCCACCCCCACTACCTCTTCTTAGAACGTTGCTACTCGGGGAAAATGCCTGCGGCGACAAGCTTCACGGTCCTGAATACGCCTTCTGAACGCAAGATCACCTCTGCGGCTGCGCGTGCGTCCTCTCCAGCATCGTGATGGTCAAAAACAAGGCCAAGATGACCCTTCAGGGAGGCCAGCCCATGACCCCCGTTCCCAGCCAACTCCGGCCACGCCTTGCGAGCGACGCTCACGCTGTCTTCCCACTCCCATTCAGGCTCGTTACGGCCAACGCTCGCGCAGGCCGCGCGCACGGCGCTGCGATCGAACCCAGAATGCTGATAGACGGTGATGCCGCAAAGTGCGGTCTCAAGGACGATAAGCACCTGATCGAAGGTCGGCGCACCGGCAACCGTTGCCTCTGTGATGCCGTGCAAATAGCTGAACACCCAATGTGAAGTCCGCGGGTTCACATAGGTTGCCCACGTTTCGATCGAATTGTCCGGACGCACGCAGGCCACACCGATCTGGCAGATGCTGCCCCGATCGTTGTTCGCTGTCTCTACGTCCAACGCTACAAACCGGAATGGGCCCTCCGGAAACGGCACGATGGACGAAACAGGATCAACCCATATTGGGCCGATCGTAACCGGATTGCCAAGGGACCGCATGCGCTGGCGATCGAGAGCCTCTCGCTGATCAACGTTCAATTTCAGCTGGTCGATGATTTGATCTACCAGTTCCACCGGCTCGTCATATGCCCTCATGCCGCGGCGGTTCCAGGCGACTGCCTCGGGTGGGGCGAGCAGCAAGACAGCCTGCTCGAATGATCCGATGTCGATGTCGTCAGGCAAAGCCACCCAGACCGCCTTGCAATAGGCCGAGATGAAGGCGTTGCGCAGCGCCTTTGCGATGTCGCCGTCGCTCTTCGTGGCCGGATCATTGCGCAGCCGCCACATCCGTCCGGTGTTATACATCCGAGAGAAGTAGTGACTGCTGTTTTCTGAGCCGGTGCGATGGCGCTGGTGGATGCGCTTGTAGAAGGTTTCATTCGCTGCAGAGGTGGATCCGATGTAGCGGAAATCTCCCAAATGGTCGATCAGGCCGTAAATCCCTCGGCAATCCTTGGGGGCGCTTGCGGTCGGCTGCGGGGTTGCGTCCAGGAGCTGACGCAGAACTGTCAAAGGATCGGGAACATCTATCGCGCTGCGCACCATTCTCGTCATGATCGGTCACCTTCCAGCTTCTTTTCAACGCGCTGCCATGAGACTCCGCTGACGATACCCCAAATGGCCTTCTCGTTGGGGCGCCGCCAGCGAGGGACGGGCATGGCATTCAGCCGCGCAAGCGCCTCTTCAAAACTCGCGAGATTTTCTTCTTCCCCCTTTGCCCCGATCTGGTACGTGCCGTTGCGCTTCAGGTCCGGCGTGAACATGGACCCGTCGCGGGCCACGGGAACAAAGATGACGCGCCGTGGGTCCGGTGCGGGGGTTGAGGCATCGCTGCCAGCTTCCAAGTCGGTGCCGGCGTCACGCCAGATCGAGCGAAGGAAGCCCTTCTTCTTCATCAACCAGGACAAAGCGCTCAGAGCCACGATGCCACCTCCGGTTCCACGTTCCAAAGGGCTGGACTCCCCAGACATCAAGTTCCGCACCCGGCCTTCCGTGATGTCACCGAGGATGGCCATGGAATGCGTGTCCACCTCGCCGACCCCGGTATCAAGCGCATAGCGCGATCGGACCAACCCGGCGATGTTCAGGATTGCGTTGTCGCCGCCGCCAAGTGCGACCACATCACTGCGAGACGCAAAAGCGTTAATCTCGTCAACAAGACCCGACACCCATGACTCACGCTTTTCGGGCGGCACGTCTTCCGCTGTCAGGCCGTAAAGGCCATAAAGGAGGCCATCATGCAGCCGCTGCGCGATTGGCAAGCAAGTTCCTGCAGCCAGAGTATCTTCCATGACATCACGCCAGGTCTTTGCCGAAGGGTAACTCTGGTCGGCCACCACCTGGACGAGCTGCCGCAATGGGGCCGCTGCGGTTTCGGCGCCAAAAAGGCCTTCAATATGTTCGAGCGCCTGCTCAAGCATCATGGCAAGCCACTGGGCATAGTCCCAATAGTGATGGTCGTCCCCCTGACGAAAGATGTTTTCCCCAAAGGCCTCCCGGCGGGCTTCTTCAGACATGGTTTCCATGTTGCTTGTCCTTTTCAGCGATGAAGGCGGCGGATCTCGGCCCGCACGTTCATCATGTTTCGTTGATCTGAGGGCGACACCGCCGCGGTGACAAATCCTGCCTCGAAAACCAACCGGCAGTGGTTGCGCCCCTTTTCGATCGCGATGAGGTGGAACCCCTCGCACTGGCAGAGCCGTCTGTAGTTCCTGAAGAGCTTCGTCATTTCGGTTACCTCAACCATATCGTCGTACTCTTTCTGCCTACATCCCCAGATTCGAGTCAACAGCTAATTTCGCGATACAAACATTCTTATCATCACGCGTACTAAGCGGCAGGGGAAGATGATCATCTTTGAGACAGTTTTCTATAACGGCGTCACCTGATCGCTGAGTTCACCCGCGATCGTGGATCGCCATGCCGCGCTCCTGCGTCAGCTTGATTTCGACGTTCATGCCAGCAGGGGATTTCGCGTCGTGGCCGAGGCTCGATGCGGGGATGCAGATCCAGGGCGAAGATGTGGGCGACGACTATCCGGCGCGCTCATCGATCAGTGAGATCCGAAGGCATCAGTGATGTCACCCAGGACCGGAAGATGGATCGCAAATCCTGTTCCTGGATGCGTAGTGGCAAATCGCAAAGAATCTATATGTAGTTCGTAAATCAGAAAACGCTACATTATATGGAATTACAGTCCCCGTTCTGGCACAATGACGCTCGAAAGGAGCGCAGCCATGGGTGACTTGAAAAACAAATTTCACAATTCAGACTCCGAAGCCGCGACGGGGAGGGCGGCGGCCGGGTGCCGGGCGGCCCAGGGGCAAGGTGAGCGCCGCGAAGAAGGCCATCGCTGAAATGGCGCGCGAGCATGCCGAGTCCGCTCTGGCGATCCTTGTGCGCGTGGCGGAGGACGATGAGGCCCCGCACTCATCGCGTGTGACTGCCGCAACGGCCATTCTGGATCGCGGCTACGGAAAGCCCGTCGCCTCAATCGAACACACAGGCAAGGACGGATCCACGATCCAGACCGAGGCCACGACCCGCGTGGTCATCGTGCCGGCCAAGCTGGCCGCCGCCCCGATCGTGCGCAAGATGCTGGACGACGAGGAAGACGATGACATCGATCCGTGACCCTCGCCCCGAGCCTCACCAGCGACGGGTCACAGTGCCGAGGGCTGGCGGGATGTTCTCGACCCCGTCATTTTCCGCTACGCTGGCCGCAACCTTGGGGGCCGTTTCTTCCAGGCCGACGCCGCCTATGCGATCCCCGCGATCTATGCGCGGCTGGAAGAAGCGGGTTACTTCTACGCCATCCGACTGCCCGCCAACAATGTTCTGTGCGACAAGATCGCGCATTGGCTGACGCGGCCCGTGGGGCGGCCTTCGCTGACCAAAGTGAAGCGGTTCTTCGAGGACCTCGAGTATCAGGCGGCCTCCCGGGACAGGGAGCGCCGCGTGATCGCCAAGATCGAATGACACCCGCGCGAGCTGTTACCGCGTGTCGGCTTCATCGTCACCAATCTGCCGATGGAACCAAACTGGGTGGTTCGGCTCTACAACCAACGCGGCACCGCCGAGCAGCACATCGAGGAAGGTAGGTATGCCTTCCACTGGACGCGGTTGTCATGCCGACGGTTCCGCGACAACAAAGTCCGGCTGCAACTGCACGCGCTGGCCTACAACCTGGCCACCTTCCTGCGCTGCATCGAGCTGCCCGAGGCGATGGCCGACTGGACGCTGACCAGCATTCAGCTCAAGCTGATCAAGATCGGAGCCCGCGTCGTGCGCTACGCCCGCGCCATCACCTTTCAACTGGCTGAAGTGGCCGTCACCGGCCCGATGGTGCGTGCCATCCTTGCGGCCATCCGCCGCCTTCGAGCGCCACCGTCATGCGTGTGAGCGCGATGCCACCCCAAACGCCAGGAAAACGGCTCAACAGGTTTGCCAGCTTCGCTGAAAAACGTCGCTGCCGAGCCAGGAAGATGCGGGTTCGTGGCCCGATCCGCCCAGCTTCAGCAATTTGCACGACCACAGATGCCGCGCACGGAGATAAACACTTGTTCAGCTGGCAGATTAAGGCAATCCTGACGTCAGACGGCAGACCACTTGGGGAATGTCGGATGAGAGCGCTACATGTCGTCTCCTACGAAAAGTTCCTGCCGCACATCGTCGAGGTTGCCGAGGCGGCAAACCCGGGCAAGAACCGCTTTGTCGTGCTTGGTGCGACGGGCAAAATCCCTTACCAGTTCACGGCATCGGTCCCATGCACAAGCCCGAAGGGCCCGCTGTGGCTCGACGATGTCCGGGAGCACCTTCAGTGGTGCGAGGCCCTCTTCCTGCACCCGCTCAACGCGCGTTCCGCGCGGGCAGTCGAAGCGGCGAAGCCGAGCACGGTGGTTGTCTGGTGTGGCATGGGGGAGGATTTCTACCGGTACGCGCCGCACTTTCGGGACCGGCTCCTCCTGGCGCAGACGCGGCGGGCAAAGCGGAGAACGCTGTTTCGAAGAATCTTTCGAAAGCTGCGAACCTCGACCCTGACCGCGCACCTGCATCGCCCGGCCAGACTTCTGCCGGGCACTGACCCGGTGCGCCGTGTCGCGCCGCGGGTCAACTTCTTCTGCTCTCGCGAGCAGGGCCTGGATCTGGACCGGACGCTTCCAGGGTTCCGCGCTCTGCAGCTTGGAAATTTTGGCTATTACACGCTCGAACGCTCGCTCTCGGTGGGTGCGGACCCTGTCGATGGCCCAGACCTGCTCATCGGCAACTCGGCCTTTTGGAGCAACAACCACTTTGACGTCTTCGAGCAACTGCGCCGCCTCGATCTTGACGGCCGGCGCATCGTGCTGCCTCTGAGCTATGGGGAGAAGCATTATGCGGACGCGGTCGAGCGCCGTGCCGCCCGGCTCTTTGGGCGCGACCGGATCGTCGTACTCCGCGACTGGATCCCGATCGCCGAATACAATCGCACGCTCTCCCGATGCGGCTTCGTTTTCATGAACCATGCCCGCGGGCAGGCGATGGGCAACGTCTCGTCCATGCTGCTGCGCGGCGCGAAGGTCTATCTTCGGGCGGAGAACCCCTATGCAGGGTTCTACGAAAGCCTCGGCGTAAGCTTCGGGCGGATCGGCGACGCGCCGTTCGACTCCTCGGTCTTCGCACCGCTTTCGGCCGAGGAGAAAGCCCGCAACGCGTCCATCCTGCGCGATTACTGGGGATGGCCGGCGGTCACGGAACGAGCGGCGGCGCTCTTTGCAACCGTCTCGGACGAGGTCAGTCGCCGCAATTTGGCCACGCCGTTGCGCGACAGACCGGATACAGAGCAGGCCGTCGACGGGCAGGTTAGGGTATCAGGCGCATGAGTGACATGTTGGCGAGACCCTGGGCGGGTGAAACTGGGGCTGCGCCAATTGTCATACTCGGCGGAAAAGGCGGAGGCGAAGTTGTCGCCGAATACCTTGCAGCCGGCGGAATGGCTGCGCGGATGCTCGGTTTCCTTAACGATGGGCAGCCTGTCGGCAGTCGGATCGCCGAATACGAGGTGCTGGGGGGCTTCGCAGACTGGTCGCGCCTTCCGTCGAATGTCCTCTTCAATGCGCCGTTGCACAAGGTTAAGGAAAGCCAGCAAAGATCCGCGCTTGTCGAGGCGCTCGGCATTGCCGATGAACGCTGGGCAAGCCTTTGTCACCCGCTGTGCAACGTGGCACGCTCGGCCGTCATCGGACCGGGGGCCAGCATCGGGGCCTTCAGCGACCTGCAGCCAGGCGTTGTCCTCGGGCGCCATGTCGCGATGCGATGCGGGATCTATCTTGGGCATGACACTCAGGTCAGCGATTTTGCCTTCATCGCCGGCGGAGTGTCGATCGGCGGGTATTCTAGGATCGGACGGGGAGCATTTGTCGGCTTGAATGCCGTGATCCGCGACAACCTGACGATCGGGGACCACGCGATCGTCGGGATGGGCGCCTGCGTGGGCCGGGACGTTAAGGATTTCGAGATCGTCGCGGGGAACCCGGCGCGCCGCCTGGGGCACGTTCCCAGATTTGGAGAACATGGATGATCGATTACGCACATCTGGAACGCGACGGTTTCGTGCATCTGCATAACCTCGTCTCCCCTGCCCTTCTTGCAGAATTTGAAGCGGTGGTGGACCTTGTTGGCCGCACCGGGCTTGCGCGGAAGGGGCGCGCGCCATCCTCCCGCGAACCCTTCGCGGATCTGCTCCAGACAGGCGGCGACTACCGCGTGCGGCTCTTCGCGAACCTGAAGAACCTGAGGGTCGTGCAGGAAATGGGCTTGGCGGTTTCGGTAGCGCTCCGCACGGAGGGGTTCTTCGACTGGGCCGGCCTCGAGGCGCCGATCGTCTACCCGACATTACGGGCTGATCCGCCGGGCGAGGACAAGTATCTTTTGCCCTATCACCAAGATTACGCCACCCAGTGCCGTCGTGCCTGGCGACTTTGGATCCCACTGCGCGACGCCAACGCTCGGACAGGGACGATGAAGGTGGTGGCTGGCAGCCATCACCTGGGCCTCATCGAGCACGATACATCAGATCCCGCACACCCTGTGGTCCCGGCCTCCGTTCTCAAAGGCTGCGATCCGGTGACGATCGACCTGCGCGGTGGTGACGGCATCCTCTTCAATCCGCTACTCGTTCATGCCTCGGTTCCAGCCCAGGTAGAGCGGATGAAATACGTGCTCCTCGTCCAGGTCCAGGATCTGACAACACTGGCCGATCCCGAGGACCCGGATGATCCCCTTCCGGCGCGACTCGAGGCAGCCAGGCGGCGTGACATGGTCCGCACCGAATGACCAAGGCCGGCGGTGATCCGGGCAAGGTTCCGTTCAATCGCGCGACATATCTGGGGAGCGAGATCGCCCATGTCCAGGACGCGGCAGCCCAGACCTGGCTCAGCGGCGGCGGCAAGTACACCGCCCTTTGCGAAACCCGTCTCGAGGAGATGCTTGGCTGCCAAGCCGCGTTCCTGACGCCGTCCTGCACGGCTGCCCTCGAGATGGCGGCGATCATCCTTGGGATCGGACCCGGCGACGAGGTGATCCTGCCAAGCTACACCTTCGTGACATCCGCCAGCGCCTTCGTGATCTTCGGGGCACGGGCGGTCTTCGTCGACATAGACCGCGATACGATGAACATCGATTACCGGGCGATCGAGCGTGCGATCACGCCGCGGACGAAAGCGATCGTCGTCGTCCATTATGGCGGGGTAGTCTGCGACATGGACGCGATCCTGGAGGTCGCGGAACGGCACGGGATCCCCGTTGTGGAAGATGCGGCACAGGCCATTGGCGCGGGCTACAAGGGCCGGCCCGCCGGGGCATTCGGGGCGCTCGCCGCCTTCAGTTTCCACGAGACGAAGAACATCACGAGCGGCGGGGAGGGCGGGGCCCTGGCCGTCAACGACGGCACTCTTCTCGAGCGCGCCAGGATCGCACGCGACAAGGGGACCAACCGCTCGGCTTTCCGGGAGGGGCGGGTCGACAAATACACTTGGGTAGGCCTCGGAAGCAGCTATCTGATGAACGAGGTGAGCGCCGCATGGCTGTGGGCGCAACTGGAGAGCCTGGCCGAGGTGAACGACCGGCGGCTCCTCCTTCAGGCGCGGTACCGCGCGGCCCTCGCCGGGTGCGAGCGGGCAAACCGGATGGAAGTGCAGCAAGTTGCGCCAGAATGCCATAGCAATGGCCATGCCTTTTTTCTGAAGACAGGCGGAGCAGGAGAGCGTCAGGACCTCCTTTCATTCCTCTCGGACCGCGGCGTACAGGCGACATTCCATTACGTGCCCCTCCATACAAGCCCGGCAGGTCGTCAGTTCGGGCGGTTCGTGGGGAACGATGAGAACACTACACGGGAAGCAGAGCGGCTGGTCCGGCTGCCACTTTTCTTCAACATGACCGACGCGCAGCAAGCACAGGTGATTGACGGTGTGCTGGACTTCTTCTCCCGATGACGCGGGGTCCTATCGTGTGGTCAGCGTAGCATCATGTGGGCCGACCGGCTCTGGTGATGGCGTGGAGCCCCCTCCTGACGGCATCGCAATGTGCAATATCCGGCGCGCTCATCGTCGAGTGAGTTTCAAAGGCATCATTGATTTCATCCAAGACCAGAAGATGGATCGCAGATCTGTTCCTAGATGCGTAGTGGCAAGTCGCAAAACTACCATATGTAGTTAATCGATCCACATACCCCCCCCATTATGTGGCGTCATGGCCCCCGTTCTGGCACAATGACGCTCGAAAGGAGCGCAGCCAAGGACGAGTTGAAAAACAATTTCACAATTCAGACTCCGAAGAAGCCACGGGGAGGGCAGCGGCCGGGTGCCGGGCGGCCCAGGGGCAAGGCGAGCGCCGCGAAGAAGGCCATCGCTGAAATGGCGCGCGAGCATGCCGAGGCCGCTCCGGCGATCCTTGTGCGCGTGGCGGAGGACGATGAGGCCCCCCACTCATCGCGCGTGACGGCCGCAACGGCCATCCTCGATCGCGGCTACGGCAAGCCTGTGGCGGCAGTCGAGCACACCGGCAAGGACGGATCCACGATCCAGACCGAGGCCACGACCCGCGTGGTCATCGTGCCGGCCAAGCTGGCCGCCGCCCCGATCGTGCGCAAGATGCTTGACGACGAGGAAGACGATGACACCGATCCGTGACCCTCGCCCCGAGCCTCACCAGCGACGGGTCGGCGCCGTGCACACCGCCAGAGAGAAAAGCAATGCGCGAACGTGAAACGGCAGATGGCAGCGACGAACTCGACGTCGACGAGCAGAAAGGCCTCGTCCTCGGCATTCTCTATGACTTCGCAGAGGGCGACGACTTGCTGGCCTACATGGAACACGTCGGGTTTGACCTCGGCTCGATCTTGCACGTCAGTGAACTGCCCAATGCCTGGCTGGGCCATTATCGCACAAAGAAAGGCGTGTATGATGTCGAGCGGGCCTGCAACGACCTTTCGGAGTTCCCGCCGATCGCAAGCGGCATCGTTAGGGAGATGAACCGAAAGCGAATGTTATCCAAATGATTTGTGAGCGGCTTCCGCAGGTCGACATACGCAAGGTCGGGCGAAATCTGCCAGACGGCATTTTGATCGCCGGAACGTTCGTCCGCATAGTAACGACTCCCTGCCACCTTGGCGGTCATCGTCACTGGTTTCTTTGCCCCTCGTGCGCCCGTCGCTGCGCCATCCTCTATCCAAGCCGATGCCGCAAGTGCGTGAACGGGCGGTATGCCGTCGAACTCATGACAATCGATGATCGACGGCTCGCAAAGGCATTCAAGCTGCGACGCAAACTTGGGCAAGAGACGGGCGGGGTCGTATCTCCATTTCCCCTGAAGCCCAAGTGGATGCGCTGGCATACCTACTTCCAGATCAGGGAAATCGGGTTGGGTGTTGAACACGAGGTGGCCTTGGCACTTTGTCAAGCGATGAAGCGTTGGAAGTGACCAGTGCGGTTGCACCATGAACCCTTCCTTCGGCACAAGTCGGGAGAGACGTTCTACAGCCCCCCCGGCTCGACCTGAAAAAGCTGCTGGGCGACGAAGACTGACAGCCCGAACAGCCGGCATACCAGCTTGCAGAAGCGATAGCTTGAGCCAGCCCCCGTCATAGGGCACTATCCGTTGGCGACGGCACAAGCGTGGATGCTCGTCAGACAGATGGGACAACCGCCGTCGACTTGCACCGTCATTCTCACCGAACTGAATGCTACAAAGTGGACGAAATGTCACCCATATGTCACCCAAATCGACCGCAAACACGGTTCGTCCCTCTGGGCTCTTCAGTTTTTCTATAGTTTTTTCAATATGGTGCGGGTGAAGGGACTTGAACCCCCACGCCTTGCGGCGCCA
Organism: Rhodobacter sp.; assembly: GCA_041738105.1. Classification (GTDB taxonomy): domain Bacteria; phylum Pseudomonadota; class Alphaproteobacteria; order Rhodobacterales; family Rhodobacteraceae; genus Aliitabrizicola. Next base: position 10,492 of record JBGSQL010000415.1, read on the forward strand.
GAACCTAAATCCGTCTGGGATGCATGTCCAACACTTGGCAGGCCAGGGGATGCCGTCCAGTTCCTGATCGCAATGCCGATCAGGTTGTCTGTCGTAAGGCTGATGACCTGGGATTGGATCGACATAGACGCCAAGACGATTACTGTTCTCGCAACTGCCAAAGCGAACAAGGCTGCCGAGACCTTCATCTTGCCGCTTGCCAACGTTGCGCTGCACATCCTAACGCAGCAGCCAACGAGGGAAGGCCTCGTCTTCCGTGGCCGCCAAGGCGGGCCCGTGTCGATGGGCAGCGACGTGAAGGACCGGTTGGATGAAGCTTCGGGAATCATCGACTGGCGTTTCCACGACTTGCGCAGGACAGTCGTCACGCTATTGGCCGATGCCGATCACGAAATCGACGTGGACGCCTGCGACAGGTGGCTGCAGCACAAGCGGACCGGGATCCAAGCTGTCTACCAGCGTGCATCGCGAATGGCTTCGATGCGCAAGGGGCTCAGCTTGGGCATGATTGAGTAGTATTCTCAAAGATAGTCAGGATAGGATTGGATGGGGTATTGGTCGTTCATGCGTTGCTTCCTCGCGTTCCGCGCCATGCGGAGTGAGGCTGCTCCGAAGCGGGACAGTGGGCACCAACGGTAGCGAAAAGGAAGCAGATTCCGGGAGCTCGCGTTTACCCTATGCTTACCCAGGGCAATTGCGAGGGAAGCGCCAGAAGCCTAAGTGATTGATCTTATTGGTGCACCCGACACGATTCGAACGTGTGGCCTTTGCCTTCGGAGGGCAACGCTCTATCCAGCTGAGCTACGGGTGCATCAGCGCGTCTATAGCCGGGCGGGGCCGGGTTCGCAACGCGGAAAATCAGCCGAAAAGATCGTGGCACAGCTCCAGTGCGCCAACCAAGCTGTCGACCTCGGCCGGCGTGTTGTAGAGGCCAAACGAGGCGCGGCAGGTGGCGCCGACGCCCAGACGATCCATCAGCGGCATCGCGCAATGTGTGCCGGCGCGCACGGCGATGCCCTTCTTGTCGAGAACCGTAGAGATATCATGCGCATGGGCTGCACCTTGTAGAGTGAATGAGAAGATCGCGCCCTTGGTGCTTGAATTACCTTGCACATTCAGCCAGTTCAGCCCTGCCAGCCGGTCGCGGGCATAGTCGCGCAGATGCGCCTCGTGCGCGGCGATCGACGTCATGCCCAGGCCCATCATGTAGTCCAGCGCGACCCCGAGGCCGATCTGCTGGACAATTCCGGGCGTGCCCGCCTCGAACTTCATCGGCGGATCGTTCCAGGTGACGGTGTCGCGCGCGACCTCGCGGATCATGTCGCCGCCGCCCAGGAAGGGGCGCATCTCGGCCTGTCGCGCGGCCTTGATGAAAATCGCGCCGGAACCGCTCGGGCCATAGAGCTTGTGCCCGGTGATCGCATAGAAATCGCAGCCGATTTCCTGAACATCGACCGGCATGTGGACAGCGGCCTGGCTGCCATCGACCAGCACCGGCACGCCCTGTGCCTGCGCCCCGCGACAGATCGCGGCAACGTCGACCTTGGTGCCCAGCACGTTCGACATATGGGTGACGGCGATCAGTCTGGTGCGGGGGGTGATGGCATCGAGCACGGACTGCGGATCAAGATTGCCGTTGGCATCCACATCAACCCATTTCAACACCACACCCTGCCGTTCGCGCAGGAAGTGCCAGGGCACGATATTGGCGTGGTGTTCCATGATCGACAGCACGATCTCGTCGCCGGGCTGCAGGCGCGGCGCGGCCCAGGCGTAGGACACCAGGTTGAGACCCTCGGTCGTGCCCGAGGTGAACACGATCTCGGATGGCGAAGCGGCGTTCAGAAACCGGGCGATGGTGCCGCGGACCGCTTCATACTTGTCGGTGGCAAGGTTGGAAAGGTAGTGCAAGCCACGATGCACATTGGCATATTCCATCGAATAGGCCTGCGTGACAGCATCAATCACGACCTGCGGTTTCTGCGCAGAGGCGCCATTGTCCAGATAGACCAGCGGAACGCCGTTCACCTGACGCGACAGGATCGGGAAATCACGGCGCACCGTCTCGACATCATAGGTCATGCGGGCGCGCCTCCGGTCAGCAACAAGAGCAGGATTGCCAGGCCGAAGGCCAGGAGGATCGCTCCGAAAACGATCCCGCCAAACACCGCGAGCAATGATCGAAACCCATGAAGTTCGGCCACGAAGTTTGTGAAAAGCCAGACGAAGATGGCGAAGGACGCGATGTTCACCAAGGCGGCGAGCGGGGGCAGCAGCACCATCACGACAAGCTGGATCGTCTGCACAACAAGCATCAGGAACTGCAGCCAGACCATGACAAGCAGCGCATCGGGAAAGTTGCCCACACCCCCGCGCGCCCGGCCCATCCAGTAGACCATCTGCACGATCATCAAGAGCAGTGCCGCCTGCAACAGCGCCGTGCGCACCGGGCTTACCATGAACTGCATCATCGCATCGCGATCCGCCTCGGGGATCAAGACCAGGCTGAAGTGGGTCAGGATCGCGCTGCCGACCGCCATCAGCGCCAGCCCGATCCAGCGCGCCTGCATCGGTGGATCAAGCGCGATGATGCGACGGGCGGCACCGCGCGGATCGCGCAGGCTGTTGCGGGCCTCGGCCAGAAGTGCATTGGGCGACAGGTCGATCATCCGCGTTCCGCCTCGATCAGGGCATTCAACCAGAGCATCAGAAAGGCCACGCCGACGACAAGCCCCGTCAGGCCAAGCGCCGGGCCTGGCCCGATGAAACCACGCACGAGGCCCTGCAGCAACATCAGCGGGCTGACCGCCAGCAGCGACCAGAACAGCGCAAGCCGCGCGCCCAGGCCAGTGCCCTGCCCGCCGAGCGC
>JBGSQL010000420.1:0-3738 GCA_041738105.1 Rhodobacter sp.
GGCGGGGACGCGCGTCGTGCGGGGCCGCGAGGCGGAATGTGCGCAACTTGCGGCTGCGGCACGGCCCGCTGGCTGAGCGTGCAAGGAGGCCGGGGCGTTGCGCGCGATCAATGACCGGGTGCGCCCTGGTTGGCGAGACTGGCCGTGTCTCGAAGGCATTGCCCGCCGGAAGAGTTAGTGTTCTGCCGGGTTGGACATGGAGTTCTGCCATGAAGGGAGTGCCATGTTGGAAACCTGCCCGACGCTTGCCCTTGGTTGCTTTGCCGCGACGACGGCCTTGGCCCGGGAAGGCGGTGAATTCGCCAGTGGGCGAGACGAATTCCTTGCCACCTGCGTTTCGTGCTACGGTGATCTGGGCGATGGAAACGGGTCGATTGCCACGATGTTCAAGCAACCGTTCAAGGATCTGAGGCGAATCGCCAAGCGCAATGACGGAGCGTTTCCGATGTTGCAGCGCGGGGCGGGTGTTGGAATTGGCGCTGTATTTGCAGTCGATACAGCAGTGACCTGTGCCGGGGCGCGAGACCGATGCGGGCGTGATGCAAGCGAAGCGGCATCCGGGCCTCTTGGGTCGTGATCAGTCAACAATGCAGGGAGCGGGCGAATGACAGATGCGAACCTTGTTGCCCGTCGCGGGCTGCCCTTGGTGCAGCGCCATGTGACGATCGTGGAGGATGACGGCGCACTGGTTGGGTGGCCTGGATCCTGGGCGGCGTTGGGCAGCCGGCTGGTGGTGCGGGCTAGGGCCGAGGCGTCCCTGGGGCGCGCGCACGACCATCGGGCGCTGCCGATCTGCCCGCGTGCAGAGGAATGCATGGCGCCATCGCCGCGCGAGGTCGTGCTGGCGTTCCGCGATCTTGGCCTGACGGATCGCGAGATCGGGCGCTACTTCGGGATTCCGGCTGAATGCATCCGGCCCCTCGCGAAAGACTAGGCGTTCGATCCTGGCGTGGGTCAGGGACGGGTCAGGGGCGGGCGTTTTGGGCCGACACCATGTCGAGGTCGTGGCCCGATATCTCGACCAGGGCTTCGATGTCGAGGATCTCGAAGTGATAGGGGTCGATGATCCGTAGGATGCGGTTGTGTTCCAGTTCGTGGAACGCCCGGCTGAGCGATTCGGGTCGGGTGCCCAGGTACTGGGCCAGATCCTTGCGCGCCAGCGGCAGGTGGACCTGTGTCGGCTGGAAGGGTGCAGAGGGGCGCGTCCGGCGCAGCAGGATCGCCAGGAACGAGGCGACGCGATGCAGCACCTTGCGCCCGCTGATCAGCAGCAACCATTCGCGCGCAGCGTCCAGTTCATCAAGGATGTGAACCACGAAAAGCCGCTCGGCTTCGGGCTGCTGTCGCAGGACATGCTCGAAATGGGCGCGGTCGAAGTAGCACAGGCGCGTCCTTGCCAGGGCTTCGATCCGGTAGGTCGAGGGGCCGTCGAACAAGCGGCCATAAAGATCGGTCGGCACCAGAAGCCCGATGATGTGCTTGCGCCCGTCCTCGATGACCTGGGTCATCGCAAGTGTGCCGTCAATCACATAGCCGATTTCCACCGATAGCTCACCGGTTTCGATGATGATATCGCCGGGCTCGACATCACGAAACTGCGCATGTTTCAGCAGATCCTTCCGCACGTCTTGCGACAGGGTGGACAGCAGCTTGCCAAGGTGGCCGGTGAAGGGGTCGTTCGGGGCAAGATTGCCACTGTGGACCTTGGGGGTTCGCATGGCGGCCTCCACCCTTGACCTTGCAATATTCACATCAATCAACGTGAATAGATACAAGATTTGCCACCTGTCGTTGATCTTCGTCAATGCCTCCCCGACCTGTTTGACGTCGGAGTCAGGGTGAGAATCGATCCGGGTTGGGACGCTTGTCAGGTTGGTTGCAAGCGGAAACCGGCTTGTTTCGTTTTGCGGTCAGTGTGTTGAGCGTTTGCATCTTTGCTCAGCTATCTGTGCTTTTGAGTGTAACCTGTGCCAATTTGGGGGTGGATGATGGTAGGCGACAAGGCAAAGGTGGCCTCGGACTGTCCGCAGCCGACTGGCTGCACGGTCTGTTCGGTTGTAGCTGACAGGGCTGACGGTTGCCTCTGGCCTGACGCAACAGCGATCAGCGAGGCGAGCGCGCGGCGTTTTTCGGTGCCGTCTGATCGGGTGGTGACGGGCGAGGGTGTTCAGCCTGCGGCTGTCTGGATCGTGCAAAGCGGCCTGCTGCGGGTCCAGCGCTACAGTTTTGACGGCCGCCGCCAGATCCTGTCCCTGGTCCTGCCGGGCGAGGTGGTCGGTTATGACCTTCAGGGCCGGGATGGGCTGGTTGTTGAAAGTGCCACGCCCTGCACGCTGTGCCAGATCGACCGGCGGCTGTTCGAGAAGCGCATGGAAGACAGTTCGGACGTGCGCCGGGCGATGTATCTGCAGCAGCTGAACCAGCTTGATCGGTTGCGCTGGCTGACCTGGGCAATCGGGGTTCTGACGCCGGAAGAGCGGCTTTGCGCCTTTCTTGCGCTGGCAACACGCTTCATGCCGTTCGAGGCGCTGCCTGAGGGCGGCGGTGTGCTGACCATCCAGATCTCGCGCGCCGACATCGCCGATCTGCTGGGCACGACTGTCGAGTCGATCAGCCGGATCACGCACAGGTTGCAAGACGAGGGCTGTCTGGAAATCCACAACCCGGAGCGTTTCCGGATCGTTGACCTGCAGCGACTGATCGAGATGGGTCAGATCGAGCCAACCTTTGCTGGCTTGCCGTTCCAGGGAAATCCGCCTTCGAAGCCGCTGGTGTCGGCGGGCCGGGGGCGAGGCAAGGCAAAGCCTGGAGAGCCGGAAATGACGGCGATCAATGCATCTGGCCGGACGCCCAAGATAGTCTTGCAATAGTCGGGACCTGTTTCGCGGGCCGCAACCCTGCACATGCGATTGGGGCGCGAAGACTGCATTCCGGGCGGCAGGCACCGGTTCGCGGATTGCGAAGCGGCCGACTGTTTTTGATGTATCCTTTGCGGGAGAACAGCCATGAAAGAAAAGAAGACCGACATCGACGTGAAGCATGAACCGAAGGTCCCGACGCCGTGGGGCGGGATGGAGTGGGACCCGTTCCGGCAAATGCGCCAGCAGTTCGGGCAGATGATGCAGGGGTTCGACCTGCCGGACTATCGCCTGGGGCTGCCGCGCCGGGGCCTTGAGCATCTTCGCAACTGGCCGGATGTTGGCGCGATGGTGCCGGCCGTGGATCTGGTCGAGCGCAACGGCGGGTACGAGGTTCAGGCCGAGTTGCCGGGCCTGACGCCAGATCAGATCGAGATCAAGCTGACCGATGGGGTGATGACCATCAAGGGCGAGAAGACCGCCGAGCATGTCGAGGACAAGGAGGATTTCCATCTGCAAGAGCGCAGCTATGGCAGCTTCCAGCGCTCGTTCCGGGTGCCGGCCGGGGTGAACGCCGACAAGGTCGAGGCGAAGTTCGAGAATGGCGTGCTGAAGATCAGCCTGCCGAAGTCGGCCGAGGCGATCGAAAAGGAACGCAAGATCGCGGTCAAGGCGGCGTAACGCGGGCTGACTGCTGATTGAGCTGTGCAAGGGCTGCCCTCGCGGCGGCCCTTGTTGCATCCGGGCTGCGGCTGGCGTCTATCACTTCCCAGCCGGGGGCGGAGGGGTGCCGGGCAAGCTGGCCCTGGACAACCGCTTCATCGGCATCCGACGCATCGCCGTGGCGCGCCCTGACGCGGGCGAGCAGCGTCTGTTCCGG
>JBGSQL010000422.1:0-2865 GCA_041738105.1 Rhodobacter sp.
GGATCACGCCGCGCCGGATCGGGCGCGACGAGATCCTGCTGCGCTGCCTGTCCGCGATGGCGAACGAGGGGGCCCATCTGCTGGGCGAGGGGGTGGCGCAGCGGCCGGGGGATATCGACGCGGCGCTGATCGCTGGCCACGGATTTCCGCGCTGGGAAGGTGGACCGATGGCCTGGGCCGAAGGACGTGGGTTGCTGCTGCTGCGGGCCGATCTGCGGCGGCACGCCGCGCAAGCGCCCGGCTTCTGGCAGGTGGCGCCGCTGATCGACAGCCTGCTGCATGACGGGCGCAGCCTGGCGGATCTTGATCCGCGCTGATCGGTCCTTTATATATATTACGGATTATTAGCAATGGCTTGGGCGGTTATCCTGAGGCTTTGGATCAATCGTGGTCAGCCCAGAAAAATGCCCGCGACCACCATCATCAGCCCCAGTGCCGAAACGCCCAAGGCAGCCATGTTCAGCGTGACGATGTGCTGAAGCCGCGCGCGCATCACCGCCTCGTCCAGATTGGCACGTCGGGCGCGCAGGGCAAGCTGGATGCAGCGAAGCAGGCCCGCGACGCCACCGAGCGACACCGCTGCCCCGATCCAGATCAGCCATTCCATGACAGCCTCCGCCCCCTTGCCCTGCCGCCCTGCACCTAGTGGAGCGGCGCGGGTCTGACAAGACCTGTGGCCAGCCCTTGAACCCCGCCCCCCGCGCACGGTAGGGAGGGGCCGACCCAAACCCGATGAGGCGAGCCGATGAACGACCAGACCGATACCTACAGCGTCACCGCCGACGAGCTGCGCCAGTTCATCGAGCGGGCCGAACAGCTGGCCGCCGAAAAGCGCGACATTGCCGAGCAGGAAAAAGAGCTGTTCGCCGAGGCCAAGGGCCGGGGCTATGACACCAAGGTGATGCGCAAGGTGATCGCGCTGCGCAAACGCAAGCCTGACGAGATCGCCGAGGAAGAGGCCGTGCTGGAAATGTACAAGGCCGCACTCGGCATGGCATGAGCCGGCGCGGTCAGGGCCGCAGCAGGGTGATGTCGGGCATGGCCGCGATCCGGGCCACGTCGGCGTCATACTGCGCGGTCAGGGCCGCGACGTAGTCCTCCGTCCAGCCGGGCAGGTCAAGCTCGACCTCCAGCCGGTCGGGCAAGGCGAACTTGGCCAGGAAAGCGGTCACGATGCGGCGGCGCTGGTCTGTTCCGGCGGGCGGATTCTCGGTCAGATACTTGCGCAGGCGCGCCGTGCCCTCGGGCGACATCAATGTGGCCAGAAAGTCGTGGACCCCGTTCAGCGTCATCGCCGGATCATGTCCGGCAAGACCGCGCAAGATCTCGGGCCAGAGCAGCGGCGTGTCTTCATCACACCAGACGGTGATCGGCACGTCGGGCACGGCCTGACGGATGCGGGTGACAAGATCCGACCAGCGCAGCAGCATCGGATCGGTTCCGGCGATGAAATCTTCATAGCTGCGGTCGCCCTGGCGCTGAAAGAGCGCGGGCAGGAAGGTGGCCGGATTGCGGATCGCCAGATGAAACTCGGCCTCGATGTCGGGAAAGAGGCGGGTCAGGGCACGAACGCGCTCGGCGGCGCCAGGATAGAGCGTTTGGCGCAGCACCCACTGCGGAAACGCCAGGAAATTGTCGTAAGACAGCACCAGACGCTGGGCCTCATCCTCGTCCATGATCTGTTCCAGGACCATGGCCTGGGTGTCTCGGCTGGCGGTTTCGCCCTTGAGCGCGCCCATCGTTTCGCGCAGCAGGACGCGATAGCGCGCGGGACCGGGCACACTGATGCCCTGTTCGGCCAGGGCGCCGCGGTTCTTGAGCAGGCAGCGGACAAGTTTTTCCTCGTCGGTGCAATGGACGCCGAGGTGATAGACGATGCGCATCGGGTCTTCTGTGCTGCCTTTCCAGAGCGCCCGCAGGGGCGCGTTGCGTGACTATACGGGCTTTTCTGGACAGCGAAACCGCTTTCCTGTAACCCCGACTTCAAGATGACCGAGCAAAACAGTCAGATACAGGTGCCGCCCCGGCGGTGCGCGTGGTGGCCCGATCCGTGGTCGTTGGGCGCGGCGGCGATTGCGGCCGTGGTGATGCTGCCGCTGGTGGCGGTGCTGTGGATCGCGGCGACGCCGGTCGAGAACATCTGGCCGCATCTTCTGGCCACTGTGCTGCCGCGCTATCTGGGCACGACGCTGGTCTTGATGCTGGGTGTGGGCGTGCTGACGGCGGCGGTGGGCACGGGTGCAGCCTGGCTGTTGACGATGTACCGCTTTCCGCTGGCGCGGGTGCTGGATTACGCGCTGCTGCTGCCGCTGGCGATCCCGGCCTATATCGCGGCCTACGCGCTGGTGGATTTCCTGGAATATGCCGGGCCGGTGCAGGGCGCGCTGCGGGCGACGATGGGCTGGACCAGCGCGCGCGATTACTGGTTTCCCGAGATCCGGTCGGTGGGTGTGGCGATCGTGGTGCTGGCGGCCGCGCTCTATCCCTATGTCTATCTGCTGGCGCGGGCCGCCTTTCGCGAACAGTCGGGCTGTTCTTATGAAGTGGCGCGGGCGTTGGGCAGCGGGCCCTGGGCGCTGTTCTTGCGGGTGGGGCTGCCACTGGCGCGGCCGGCGGTTGCGGCGGGCGTCGCGCTGGCCGCGATGGAGACGGTGAACGACTATGGCACGGTCAGCTATTTCGGGGTGCAGACGCTGACCACGGGGATCTTCTCGGTCTGGTTGCAGGGCGGCAATGCGGGCGGGGCGGCGCAGCTTTCGCTGGTGATGCTGGTCTTGATCCTGGGGCTACTGGCGATCGAGCGGGCCGGGCGGCGCAACCTGCGCTTTCACCAGTTGTCGCGCGGCGCGCGCCCGGTGGTGCCGG
>JBGSQL010000024.1:0-2990 GCA_041738105.1 Rhodobacter sp.
TGCGCCCTTCTGGCGCTGATGTGGGCGCTTGTTGGCGCCCATCGACAATCCGTGCACGGCCGTTAGTCGAGCCCGCGCCAAGGACGACAGCATCCCGCAGAAATCCCGCGCCGCAGCCCGAGGCAATCTTCAACAGCCCCACATGGCACCGATGACGGCGCTTACCTTGCCCTCGAGCTCGACCTCTCCTGCACGGATGTCTGCGGGAGCGTTGTTGCCGACACCCCAAGTCTGAAGAACCTGCTCATCCCGCGCAGCAACAGCCGTGCCAACAATCAGACGAAAGATCGACCCACGGTGATTGCCGCCCCCACTCGAGGCTCGCCCACGATGCTGAGACAGACGCGTCCACAAGGCCGTACCGGACCCGGCTTTAAGGGCATGTGTCCCTACCCGCACGACGCGGGGACCGGTGCCGCTATCGCTGCGCTCCTCGCCCGGCTCCATAAAGAAATAGACGCCCCGCTTCGGCCATCCCGACCGGCCGGTACAGGCAGTCAGGGTGCGCGCCGGACCAGCCTTCTCTGCCAGCGCGGACAGCAGGGCGTAGAAGTCTTTCATGTCGGAAATGCGCCCGCGATCCATGCGATCAAGCCTCGCCCAAGGTGGTGGCTAACGCCGCCACGAGCCGGGTCCGCGCTTCAGCCGCGAGTTTGTCGAGGTTCATCTGCTTCCAGCGAACAGCCGGCAAATCGGACGCGTGCGGTACACCCAGCAGGTCCCAGTCGGGCTCACCTGACTTGAAACCAAGTAGGAATCGCCGATGGGGTGCAGGCATCCCACCCAAGACGGCCGCGATCAGGTCTTCCCGCGCCTCTAGGAGTTCATTGAGCGTGACGGGCTCGTCGGTCATGCCCGTGAAGGCTTCGGCGTACTCGGCTGTGATCGTCCGTCGGCGCGGGGACAGCACTTCGGCGATTGGGCGGTCGTGACTGATAAGATAGACAATGATGGCCTGGCGCAGTTCATCGCTGATGCCCTCATGAGCCAACAGGCCACGGACGTCGAACAAATCGCGCGGATGCTGGCGGTCGAGCGCGGCCATGATCTTGCCTGCATACAGGTCTGCAAAGGACACCACGGGAATTTCGGCGAAGGCAAACTCGTCCTGCACGCGTGGTGATGTCACCATCGTTGTGGGCGCAAACACGCATCCACGCAGCACTGGCGTCACTTCAATTTTGATTTCCACGAGGCTTTCCCGGACTGCGAGCCGTGTCAGAGTTCCGTTCTCTTTGAGGCGGCCTTCGGCGATCCGCGCGTCGCGCAGCGTAGAACGAAGCCGCTCTGCTATGCGTAACAATGCCGACTCTATGGCCGCCAGCGACTCGGCGCGCGGCATTATCGGTAGGAAAGTCAGGTCGATGTCCACGGACAGGCGCGGCATGTCGCGCACGAAGAGATTGATCGCGGTCCCGCCTTTCAGCGCGAAGCAGCCTTCCGCTGCCACCGCCGGAAGGCAGCGGACCAGGAGATCGACCTGTTGTTGATAGCGCTCACTGAACGCCATACAGGGTCTCCGGCACAGTGATCAGGTAGGTCGGATCGAGCTTGCCGCCCCGGACCAACATCCGTTTGCCGGTGCCAAGATCGACGGCGTCTTTGTCGAGCCGCTTCAGCCAGGCATGCTGTTGGCGGTCCGCGAAGAAAAAGAACAGCCGCTTGACCTTCACGCTTTTGCAGTCGGCCAGCAGCGCCTGCAGCACGCGGGGCCTAAGGGTCGAAAGGCTCTCCATAGCTTTGTCGGCAATGTCAAAGCTGCCGTGGTCGGGAAGATCGTTGAGCAGCTCCAAGTATGCCCGCTCCGGTGCGCTGACGAGCATCGGCCAATTCCACTGGCCCCAAGACAGCGCTTTGACAGCGCCTAACTTCGGATCAATGCCAGCGGCAACCGGGCCATCCGGTTTGTCCGGCCCGACCGGCACCGGGGTGTGCGCGAATAGGGTGCGGCTGTTGTGTGTCCGGAACTTGATGCTGAGCGGGAGCTTGGCTAGCCAACCAGGCACCGGGTCCGGGCCGTATAGATCAACGTCCCTTTCCTGCATCGACAGGTAATGCTCGTAGCCATGGAGGGCGAGCGCGGACCGGCCCCCAACCAGAAACGGTCGCTGCAACAGGGTCTGCAGGGAGATCACAACCGCCTGCCACCTCAAGGGACCGCCTGGCCGGTGGAAGACACCGCGGGCCGGACGCTCAAGCCAGCCATGGTTGACGTACTTCTGGCAATGTTGGGCGGAATAGCCCCGCGCCGCCAACCAGCGGGAATCCACAAGCAGCCCCTCAGGGAGCTCACGCTGTAAGCGGTTTAGCTTTACGTTTTTTTCTATACCCATAGTATATATAATGACCCAGATTCGAACCGTCGTCAAGTTTGCCCAGCCGCCAACTTCTATACCCCAGGTATATCGAATGCTCGAGGCATAAACCCCTGAGAGGGCGGCAGTGGACGGGTCAGTGGTGTCGAGCAGGACAGCGCGTATAGGCGCACAGCGCTTCAAAGAAAGTGCCCACCATGATAAAGCTTACACATGCCTATTTTTGATGCGAGCTCACTAGCTGATCGTCCAATACCGAGAATGGCCCGCTCCAATGCGCCGGACAATTCAATTGCGTCCGCCAACGATGCTCTTGGCATAGTCGTGCGTTGGAACAAAGTATATGCGGCCGGGATACTCTCCGGTTTGACTACCGTTCCGGACTATCACGCCAACGGCATTAGATTGGACTGGCTGTGGCCTGCCCCCACTGAACGGATCCACCTGTAGTGTCGGCTATGCCGCAAAGGAGGATCCATGCCGAGGAAGAGACACACGCCTGAGGAGATCGTCGCCAAGCTGCGGCAGGTCGACGTGTTGACGTCGCAGGGGAAGACGACGGCGGAGGCCATCCGGTCGATCGGGGTCGCGGAGGCGACGTATCACCGGTGGCGCAACGAGTTCGGCGGGCTGAAGCTCGACCAGGTGAAGCGGCTGAAGGAGCTGGAGCTCGAG